>CAZLYT010000684.1:0-1755 GCA_964563515.1 uncultured Candidatus Competibacteraceae bacterium
GGCCCGACCGAGCAGGAATTGACGCGGGAGTCGGTGCCCTACGAAATGGGCATCGCCCGCTTCCGCGAACTCTCCCGCGTGCACATCAGCGGCGGCTCGACGGGCATTCTCAAACTGCTGTTCCACCGCGAGAACCTGCGCTTGCTGGCGGTGCACATTCTTGGCGAAAACGCCACCGAGCTGGTGCACATCGGCCAGGCAGTGATCGATCACGGCGGCTCGGTCGAGTATTTCCGCGACGCGGTTTTCAACTACCCCACGCTCGCTGAAGCCTACAAGGTCGCGGCGCTCGACGGGCTCAACCGCATTGGGTAAGATTCCGTCAGCACTACACGGTCAGTCGCTGGTAACGCGGCGTGGCATGCCCGGAAACGATGGGTCGCCAGGAAGCGAGCTACCTCTGTTTGGGCCGTTTCTGGGGGTTCCAACGGTCGATTCCGCGGTACAATCAGCCAGCCACGCTGGTCGGCATATGATCGGCCAAACCATCTCGCACTACCGCATCGTCGAGAAACTCGGCGAAGGCGGGATGGGTGTGGTCTATAAGGCCGAGGACACGAAATTGCGGCGCACGGTCGCGCTGAAATTCCCGCCTGTTGACAGACTCGCCGGTGAAGAACACAGAGCGCGCTTCACACGGGAAGCGGAGGCGGCCGCGGCGCTGAATCACCCCAACATTTGCACCGTTTACGAGATCGATGAGACCGGAGGCCGCCCCTTCATCGCGATGGAGTTAGTCGAGGGCGAGAGCCTCAAGGATAAGGTGCGCACTCGCCCCTTGCCGCTGGAGGAAGCGCTCGATATCGCCACTCAGGCGGCAAAAGGCTTGCAGGCTGCTCATGCAAAGGGCGTTGTCCACCGGGATATCAAGAGCGCCAACCTGATGGTGACCACAGAGGGCCAAGTCAAGGTGATGGACTTCGGGCTGGCCCAAGTCGGCGACCGCAGCCACCTGACGAAGACCGGCACGACGCTGGGCACGGTTGCTTACATGTCGCCCGAGCAGGCGCTGGCGCAGCCGCTCGACCACCGTTCCGACATTTGGTCCCTAGGTGTGGTGCTCTACGAGATGCTCACCGGCAGCCTTCCTTTCCAGGGAGACGTGGAGGGGGCGGTGGCCTATGCGGTCATCAACACCGAGCCGGAGCCGCCGACGGCCCGCCGCGGCGGGTTGCCGGTCGAGCTGGATCACATCCTCGATAAAGCTTTGGCCAAAAGAACTGATGAGCGCTACCAGCACATCGAGGACATGCTGGTTGACCTGCGAACCCTCCAGCGCTCGCTTCAGACGGGAGAAGCCGCCGCGATTACTCGCCGACGGCGCTCGGCCCGAAAAATGACTACCACGCTGAGAGCGGCTGCGCTCGCTGCCGTCGCGATTGTTCTCGCCGCCATGGGCCTCTATGTGATCCGCCCTCCGCCTGTTGAACCTACGGCGGGTCAATCGCCGCCGCAGGAGGCTTCTGTCGTTGTGCTGCCGCTGGACAACCTCTCGGACGATCCCGAGCAGGAATACTTCAGCGACGGCATGACCGAGGCCCTGATCAGCGACCTGGGCAAGATCGCAGCCCTGAAGGTGATTTCGCGGCACTCCGCGATGCGCTACAAGGACTCGCCCACGCCATTGCCGCAAATTGCCCGGGAACTGGGAGTCAACCACGTCGTCGTGGGCTCGGTCACGCAGGTCGAGGGCCAGGTCCGGATCGCGGCGCAACTGGTCGACGCGGCAACCGACCGTCAACTGTGGTCCGACAG
>CAZLYT010000685.1:0-2260 GCA_964563515.1 uncultured Candidatus Competibacteraceae bacterium
AAATGCCGGAGTCGCGGGGTGGACAGGGGCACTCGGTGGTGGGTATGGCCGCCTGCTACGAGGAGATGGGGCGCTCCATCTTCGGGCCGGTGTGCTTCAACTGCGCGGCGCCGGACGACGGCAACATGATCGTCCTGCAAAAGGTGGCCACCCCGGAGCAGCAGAAGCGCTGGCTGCAGCCCATCGTCGACGGTAAGGTCCGCTCGGCCTTCGCCATGACCGAGCCCATGCCGGGTGCGGGCTCCGATCCGACCCAGATGCTGACCCGGGCCGAACGCCAAGGTGACCACTGGATGGTGCACGGCCACAAGTGGTTCATCACCGGCGCCGGCGTCGCCAGCCACTTCATCCTGGTGGCGCGTACTTCGGATGATCCCCGGCGTGGCCTCAGCGCCTTCCTGTTCGACCGCGAGCAGCCGGGCTGGGAGATCGTGCGCCGAATCCCGATCCTCGGACCCGAGGAGCACGGCGGTCACTGCGAGCTGCGCTTCCATGGGCTGGAAATTCCCGACGAGCACCGGCTCATGGCCGTTGGTGACGGCCTAAAGCTGACCCAGATCCGCCTCGGCACCGCCCGGCTGACGCACTGCATGCGCTGGCTCGGCATGGCGCGCCGGGCGCTGGAGATCGCCAGCGCCTACGTCCGTGAGCGGGACTCCTTCGGTATCAAGCTGGCCGACCGCGAGTCGGTGCAGAATCTGCTGGGGGCCGCGGCCATGCAGATCGAAGTCGGCCGTCTGCTCACCATGAAAGCGTCCTGGAAGCTGGACCAGGGCGAGTTCGCCCGCCAGGAAGTTTCCATGGCCAAGATCCAGGTGGCGGACGTCCTGCACCAGGCTGTCGACACCGCCATCCAGCTCTGCGGCGCCCGCGGCTACTCCAAGGACACGCCCCTGGAGTGGATGTATCGCTACGCGCGGCAAGCACGGCTGGTGGACGGGGCCTCCGAGGTCCACCGCATGGTGCTGAGCCGCCTCTTGATGCAGGAAGGGCCCGAGTTCTGGAGCTGGACTTGAGCTGGATCGAGCAGCAGCGCGCCAATCTGGAGGCATTCCTGGCCGGAGCCACCGGGGCTGGCTCGGTGGCCGTCACCGATCTTCGACCATTGCGGGGAGGCGCGATCCAGGAAAACTGGCAGCTCGAGCTTGCCGTCGACGATGGCCCTCACGCCGGCACCCTGGCGGTAGTGTTGCGCACGGACGCGCCCTCGAGCATCGCGGTCAGCCTCAGTCGGGCCCAGGAGTTCGCGGTGCTGCGGGCCGCAAGGGCGGCGGGGGTGACGGTGCCGGAGCCGCTCTGGCTCTGCGAGGAGCCTACCGTGCTGGGCCGGCCATTCTACGTGATGCGCTTCCTGGAGGGCGTCGCGCTCGGTCCCAAGGTGGTCCGGGACCAGAGCCTCGGCGGCGACCGCGAGGCCTTGGTCGAGCGGCTCGGCCGTGAGCTGGCGCGCATCCACTCGATTCGCCCCGGGCGCCCGGACCTGGATTTTCTCGAGATGCCGGAGGGGCCGCCGGCGCTGCACGCCGTCCGCCGCTACCGCGACTACCTCGACGCCCTCGGCGAGTGCCGGCCCGCCCTGGAGTGGGGCCTCGCTTGGTGTGAGCGTCGAGCGCCGCAGCCCCCGGAGCGGCTGGTGCTGGTGCACCAGGATCTGCGCACCGGCAATTACCTAGTCGATCACAAAGGGCTGGTGGCGATCCTGGATTGGGAGTTCTGCGCCTGGGGCGACCCCATGAGCGATCTGGGCTGGTTCCTGGCGGAGTGCTGGCGCTTCGGACACACAGGTAACGAAGCCGGCGGCGTCGGCTCTCGGAAAGCCTTCTACCGCGGCTACCGAGCCGAGTCCGACATCGCCATCGATCCCCAGACCGTCGCCTTCTGGGAGCTGATGGCACACCTGCGCTGGGCGGTGATCGCTTTGCAGCAGGGCGCTCGCCATCACACCGGTGAGCAGCTCTCGCTGGAGCTGGCGCTCACCGGCCGGATGGCCGCTGAGCTCGAGCTTGCGGTGTTGCGCAAAACCGCTCCAGAGGCCTGGAAAGCTAGCCCATGAGCGACCGTCCGAATGCCGTCGAGCTCCTGGCCGAGGCCCGTCGCCTGCTGTTGGAGGAGCTGGCGCCGGCGCTGGAAGGCGACAAGCGCTACCAAGCCCTGATGATCGCCAACGCCATGGGCATTGCCGAGCGTGAGATCCCTGGCGAGCCCGCACGGCTCGAGAGCTTCCAGCAGGGTCTCGAAGCCTTGGGACTGAGCGATAGCG
>CAZLYT010000686.1:0-4919 GCA_964563515.1 uncultured Candidatus Competibacteraceae bacterium
GGCCAGAGTGGCGGCCCGGCACAGCCGCTCCAGGAGGTGTCCATGGCGCTCCAGGTCCGACCCCTGAGGCAGCAGGAACACGCCTTCGGGCACCAGCCCCTCGCCAGTCACCTCCCAGGGCGGCTGGTTGGGAAACTGCACCCGTCGCACCGTGATTTGGTTGACGCTCAAGGTTCCGGTCTTGTCGGTGGCGATGTTGGTGCAGGAGCCAAGTGCCTCCACCGCCAACAGCTAGCGCACGATTACCGCGCGTCGCGCCATGCTCCGCATTCCAACCGCCAGCGCCACGGTGACGGCAGGGGTATGACCGAAGTCAATCAGTTTGCCTCTTCACCAGGCAGTCCGACCAAATGCCCCGGGCGGGCGCGACCGGCACTGGCTGACTACACTCTGCCAAGCGGGGAGTCTCGAAGTACGCGGAACGATCCCATCGGGGTCGGGCGACATCCCGCTCGCCCGGTTCCGGTGCAGGCCCTACATCACATGCCAGGGAGGAGCGCATCCATGACTTTTTCCATTGTCGGTTTCGACCGGGACACCGGCGACCTTGGCGTCGCCGGCGCATCCAAGTTCCCGGGCATCGGCGGCGTCACGCCCCATGCCCGGGCCGGGGTTGGCGCGATTGCCACCCAGTCCTACATCAATACCGGTTTCGGCCCACGAGGGCTCGCCCTGCTGGAGAACGGTGCCGAGCCGGGGCAGGCCATCGAGATCCTCACCCTCGGCGACAACGGCCGTGGCGAGCGGCAGCTCGGCATCGTCGATGCGTGCGGGCGGACCGCCAACTACACTGGCGCCAATTGTTTCGACTGGTGCGGGGGCGTCATGGGCGACGGGTTCTCGGTGCAGGGCAACACCCTCCCCAGCCGATCGGTGGCGGATGCGGCGGCCGAGGCGTTCCGTGCTGCGTCAGGATCATTGGCCGAGCAATTGCTGGTGGCACTGGAAGCCGGCCAGCAGACGGGCGGTGACCGGCGTGGTCAGCAGTCCGCCGCCCTTCTGGTGGTGCGCAAGGAGGGCGGCTACGGAGGACACGATGACCGCCACGTGGACATCCCGGTCTATGACCACCCGACACCAGTCGCCGAGCTACGCCGCCTCTTTGCGCTGCACCGCCTGACCTACCACCCCAGTGACCCGGCCAATCTGGTGCCGATCGAGGGCGCCTTAGCCGCAGAGTTACGGCAGCTCCTGGCGGCCCGCGGCTTTTATGAAGGCGCACAAGATGGGGACTTCGATCCTGTGTGTAGGCGAGCCCTGCATGATTTCATGGGCTGGGAGAACTACGACGCCCGCATCCGAGAAGACGGCCTCATCGACACCGAGGTACTGGAAGACATTCGCCCCAAGCACGCCGCCTGGCTTGCCGCCCAGGGCCGCTGAGAGGCAGGCGGCCCATGGGAGTCCAACCGACACGTCGTAGCAGGTTCCACCCAGCCACCGGCCGCGCGCTGTCGCGCGCCAGCCATGCGTCCCACGCAAGCCAAACCGCCGATAGCAGGTTGTTCTGAACTCAGATTGCTAATCAGCCCAGGGAACCCGCTAGCTTCCGTCATTCCCGCGAATGCGGGAATCCAGTCAAACAGTTTCTTTCACTGAGTCTCCGACTACGCGGGAACGCGTGAGAGAAGTGGCTCCAGCGAGGCCATCCTATTGCGCCGGGATGTTTGATGAGACCTTGACCAGTCCCACCACGAGATCTTCCCCTTTTCGGTCATGCCCGCAAGTATGGGAAGCCCAAAGGGCGTTCCGCCGACGGCCTAATCCCACACATTGGCCTTGTCACCGAAATCCGGACGAATGGGGCTGATGACACAAAAACGATGCTTGCTCGGCGCTTCCATGACCACCCACCTTTCCAGCCGTTCCACAACCGTCGCCCCCAAAGACGTCAATCTTTGAACTTCCGCCTCAATATCGTCCGTCTCGATGTCTAGGTGCACTCGGCTTGGATGCTCGACCTTTTGCAAGACGACCTGGGCTTCGTCTGGCCTTCCCTCCAGCCGAACATAGCGCTGATTGATCTGCGCTTCCTGGGATTCGGGTGCGGAACCCAAGGCTGCGCCCCAGAATCCGGCTTCTTGAAAGAGGTCCTCGCACTGGCAATCAACCACCAAAGCACCCAAACGACTCTTATGCATCCCAATGTCTCCTGTATGGTCGTGTTCCCGGTTTAAGTTCGGTATCCGCGGTCAGAGATTTTGGCCAGGCATCCGGGGCATCCACGCTTTATAGTTGCCGCTCGCTGTAGCGGCACACGCCGCGATGGGGCGCAGCGCGCCCCCTACTCTGGCCGCAGTGGGAATGGCCGCGCTTTCGCGCACCTTCGCGACTTGCATCGCTCCTACCGCTACAGCGCAGCTGGCTGCGTTCCCACAACAGCGAGCCCCCTTGCCGGGCTCAGCGTGCGCTGAGGGGATAGATCCAGCCCGATATGCGCCCGCCGTCCGGGTTGTCGCCGCCGTCGGGGGGTACGTCCAGCAAGGTGTAGCGGCCGCCCACCTGGAACAGGCGGATTTGACGGGAGTAGGCCTTGGGATCGTCCCAGGGATCGTTGTCGTAGTTCTCCTCGGCAACCGAAACGATGCCCTCATCCGGGTCCGCATCGACCACCACCGCCACGTGGCCGTGGCGCCACTCGGGATCCTCCCGGTCCGGATAGTAGACCACCAGATCGCCGCGCTTGGGCGGTCGTTGGGCGGTGCCGTTGATGGAGCGTGCCAGGTGGAAGGTCTCCTGGTTGCGGATGTGGCTGCCCTCGGTGAGGTAGAGAATCTCGTGGGCGCTGTCGATGTTGCCGAAGGTGATGTCCAGATTCTTCATCCACCACTTGCGCACGTACTCGACGCATTGGTAGGTGACGCCGATGTAGTGCAGGTTGGAGTCCTTGGGGTCGTCGTCGTGGACCGAGACCTCCCCGGTGGTGAGGTCCAGGAACGAATACTCCGGGCGGATGCAGGTCGACCGACAGTTGGACAGCCCGCGGGCGCCGTCAGCGACACCAAGCTCGGTGCCGAAAGGCGTCACACAGTCGCTGTCGCAGGCGGCTTTGCCCTCGACGAACAATTGCGCCATTTCCGCCTCGCCGAAGGCCGGCGGCTTGGCAAGTAGTGCATAGCCGTCGGTGTTCGGCAGCTCCACGAGGGCGCTTGGCACCGCCGTTGACGTATCCGCCGAAACGCTTGGCCCAATACAAAGCAGCAGAACCAGCAAGGGCAGTGTGCTAATGCGACGGCTCCGCCGCGGCAAATCATGGAGTGGACCGTTCAGGCGCATGGACTTTCTCCCTGTAGGCGGCCCGGATTGCGTTAGGCCGCGAATCGCGAGCGACGAGGTGTCGCGGGCCTTCGCCAACTGAGTGTGGTGACCGCCACATTGCTCCGCCGCGATGCGATCCCAGGCGCCAAACCCGGGCGTTGGCGGTGTTGCCCCACCCCGTATAGCGTAGCTGTCCGGCACCAAACCGCGGTGTCAACTTGGTTGCAATACTTGCTACGAAAGCAATCAGCCGCGTCTAGCCTAACAATCCCGACCATTGGATTCGTTCCGCGGCTCCCGAAAGTGTTCCAGCAGGAACGCCTCGTCGAGAGGCGACAAGTCGAAGCGGCGGCTGGCCTCTTCTATGCTCCGCACATCGCGTCGCGGCTGTTCCACCAGCCAGGCGACGGCCCGCCTCAGGTCTTCGCCCTCGGGCAGCAGAGAGCCGGCTTTTTTCATGTTCGCCAGTGCGAGGGGCTTACTGTCATTCGGTCTACGCGATAAAGGAGGTGCAGCGCAGCGCTCAAGACTTGGTTCTCGCTAGAGACATCGAGCCCACGCCGCTCTTTGACCTGCCCCTTGCTAGTGTAAGGGTGGAGCACGCCGCAATCGGGCGCAACGTGCCCTTTCACGTGGCTGAAGGGGTTGCATGCGAAATGGTTGCCAGGCCGGATCCATGAATCCCGGGAAGAGGTTTGGCGCCCTCCCTGCGATTGGGGAAGGTGCCATTGCAGATTCTGCAACTGGCACGGTTGGCCTTTCATTGCGGAAACGCTTCGAGTGCACCGGCCTCGATCGTGGACTCGCGAAACTGGGGAATGGCTATTCTCCACAAGTCTTCGCACCTGCCTTGTACATCTACAGACTCCTGCTTGGAAATGGCTTGGCGCTGCGACAGATATTCCGCAAACCAATAAATGGCGTTGAGGGCGCCCAGCGTTTTGGTGGCATCCAACGAAAAAATCACCCTCGCCATCCTGCTGATGGTGGCATCGAGCAGTTTCCTGCTGAAGACGAACGGCTGCTTCGGGCGTTTGCCACGGGGAATGACATACACCAGATAGCAATTTACCTGATTCCGGTAGAACTGCGCTTTCATCCAGCTAAACTGTTTCTCCTTACGCAGCCAACCCAGGAAATTGTCGGCGACTGCCCGGTAATATTCATCGATGTCCGGAGTGTCGTAGAAGCTGGCGAAAATAGCGGCATCCAGGTCGCCAAGAATCTCCTGGAACCAGTTGTCGAGAAACTCGGGACGATACAGCTGCTCATTCAATTCGATGCGGACGGCCTTTAGGCGCTGCGACAACGCGTTGAGATTCGTCTGGGACCAGCCTCGGTCTAGGTAGGGCGCGCAATAGGACAGGACTAATGGTGCCAGGATATGTTTGCCACCGATGAGTGCTTCTGACCGGCAGATGGGATAATAAGTGGCCTCCAGCAGACCGATCAGAGGCTGATCGCACTCGGTGACCATGAGAAAGTCGATCAAACCGAACAGGTTGTCGGGATCGCTGTCCGGGTATTCCTCAAACCAGTTCAGATAGTCTTCGATATTTTGCGGATCTTGGCTGACGATCTT
The DNA here is from genome assembly GCA_964563515.1 of uncultured Candidatus Competibacteraceae bacterium. GTDB lineage: Bacteria > Pseudomonadota > Gammaproteobacteria > Competibacterales > JAHEDQ01 > CAZLYT01. The sequence continues at coordinate 4,841 of CAZLYT010000686.1, forward strand.
GTAACGGATGATATCGAGGTCAAAGAATCCGAAGCTTTTCATGTACGCGTCCGGAAAATCCCTACGCACTCGCTGCAGC
>CAZLYT010000687.1:0-4454 GCA_964563515.1 uncultured Candidatus Competibacteraceae bacterium
TGCGCCCTTGTGGACCGAAACGCGCTCCGCGAGAATAGCGCAGAGCTTCCCTAGCAGACGGCGTCTGGCTGTTTGCCCGCAGCAATGTTCTCGTTACGCGCTCGCCATTGCTCTGCCAAACCACCCATTTCCGATGCCAGCCGCTCGAGCATCGGCAAGAATAGTTGCGCCGCGTGTCGTCTGTACTCGGCGGGCATCGGCGCTTCTCGGCCTCGGTTCACCACTTCGTGGGCGGCGTCTGAATGTACGCCGGCGACATCCTTAACGCCGAGAAAATCCAGAACCCTGCGCAACAAAGTCTCGGGCTCCGACTTGATCGACTCGTAGTAGTCGACGAATACCGTCTCCGCTCCGTACACTTTCCGCCAGATGCCCAGCGTCCTCACGTAGTCGGATCGCAACAGGCACCACGGGCCGCCGAACCATGCCAGCACATCCTCGCGCGCGATTTTGTCGATGGGCTGACCAAAAACGCGCGGCAAATCTTTTCTCGCCTGCGACCAAGCGCGATCGACCGGGTCTCTCATCAAGAACAGTATCTTTGTGTCGGGGAGCAGCCGGTGGATTTGAGCTACCGCCGCCTCGTCGAGTACAGCGTAAGCGGGCGTGATTTCACCGCATATGCGCCCGCGGCCTGGGCTGAACACTCTTCGATACCAACGATCGTTGGGAATCCGCAGAAGAAAATGGGCGTCCCAGAGCGGCGTCAGCCCACTGAGGTCGCGGTGTTTCAGGGCACCGCGGTAACGCGACAGCACCTTGCCTCTCTGCTTGCGGTAGCGGTCGTTGAAGATCGGACGCTGGCGGAGCTCGTCGAAATAGTGCAGTTCCTTTACCGGGGGGAGCCAGATCTCCGGGCACGCGGCCAGATTTCGATACAACCAACTGCTGCCGGAGCGCTGCGCACCAATACCGAGAAAATGCGGGCCGAGCTCGTCCAGATTCATGTCGTGTCCTGCAAGCGTCTAGGTACTATAAACCCTCTTCGTAAGCCGGAACCACCTTCTCGCGCTCGGCGTAGCAGCCGTGGGTGGTATTCACCGGGTGACCTGGTTCAGTCGAACAGCCGCGTCTGGGGCGGCGCCCGGCACGGCGGCCGCCGGGAAACTTCTGGCGCGGCACCTTTCGCATCGAGGGGGGGGAGGATCTTCTCGATCACGAGCGGGTCCTCGCTGCAGGCGATGATCCTAACCGCCCCACCGCAGGCCGAGCAGGTCTCGATGTCGATGCCGAATACCCGTTTCAGGCGCCCGGCTTGAGGCTCATCGAGGCGCGGCGTTCAGCCGGTGTGGGCTCCTCCGAAGCGCCTGCCGAGGATGCCGGCGTCCCCTGCCCCGCTTGGCCCGCGTCACGTGCGTGGCGCCATCGCGGTAAGGGGTCTTCAGCTGGTAGCGGATGTTTCCGGGCCAAGTGATTGAGCTCGGCGCTCGCCGGCGCCTTCACCCAGCGGAACCGGATCGAACCGTCGGGGCACTCGACATACACCCCATACAGAAACCGCATGTGGAAGTGGATATTCAGGTTGAGCGCACTGCCAGCCGGCAACAGCAACAGGCTCGCATCCTTGCGAGGTCGTGCTGAGTCTCAGACTAGCAGGCTGCGCCGTTGCCATATCCTGCAGTCATCTATCGTCGGCGTCGGAGACTCTTACCGGATGAGGGCGAAAATGGTGTATCGGGCTGAGGCAGCTGCTGGTTGATCAAATGTGAACGGCCGGGGGCGTTCACCCCCGGCCGCCTGCTTGCTTCGACCTAGAAGTTGGCGCAGATCTCTCCACCCACCGCGGGAATGATCAGACAAACCTGCGGCTTGGGCTGGAGTGTCACGCGACCGCCACCCGTCGAGTAGCAGCTGCTGGCCCAGCAGGCCTTGCCCTGTACGCTGCCATCGAGCCCGGAGGTACCGATCTTGAGGTACAGATCCACCACCAGCCGCCCCTTGAGCTGCTCGAGGCCGATCAAGACGCCCTTGGCGACCTCCAGCGCAGCGATCGCCACATCGCGGGCGACGAACAGACCCGCCACCCGCGGGTCGGCGTCTATAGGGGTCACCACGGCGGCCGCTTCCATGCCACGCAAAGTCTGCTTGGCCACCTCCAGGGCACCGATAGCAATCGCCCGGGAGGCCTCCAGGCCGGCGATGGCGACGGCCCGGCCGGCGATCTCGGTGGAGCGCCAACCCGCCTCATAGGCGTACTTGGCCCAGGCCCAGGTCTTGTTGTACCAGGCTTGACGATCGTACCAAGCCCTCCAGCTGGCAATCTCCGCCTTGCGGGCCGCGATCCGGCTGTGGTTGTAGTTGATGTCTCCCTGGATGCCGTTCACTTTGGCCTGGGCGGATGCCACCGCAGACTGGGCATCCCGCAGCCGCTGGGCGTCGCGTGCCCGCTCGCTGCGCACGATGGCCCGCTGACGCTCGATCTCGTTGTTGAGCTTCCACACCTCGTCCTGGGCCTTGGTGAGATCGGCCTTGGCCTTGTTGAAGGCCCCTGGGGGCGGCCCCAGGGGCACGTCCAGGGCGCCCTGGCCGCTGACGTTGGCGCCGCGGCGGTCGATGACACCGGCCATGGCAACCCGGGTGATAGGGGTGACCACGGCGCCGTTGACGCGGAAACCCGAGCCGTCGATGGAGAGCTTGGCGGAGGTGGAGAGCGGCACACCGTTGATGCCGAGATCGCCCGCCATCCGCACGTACCAGGTCTTGGGGTCGCCGGTGAGACGAAGATCCAGGTCGGCCTGGCCGCCAAGGCCCACCGAGGGATGGATCTGGGAGGCACTGTGGCCCTGGATACGCAAGCCCACCGCATTCAAGGTCATGGTGGCTTCGGTGGCCTGCAGATCGCCGAGCTGCACCCCGATGAGCTTGCCGAGGTTGGAGGCGCCCACCCCGTATTTGCCGCTGGCAGTGAGGAAGGACTTCTTGAGATTGCTGCTCAGCAGACCGACCACCTGCACCCGCCGGCTCGGCACGATGGGAATGATGTTGGAGAGCGGAATCTCCGGCTCCATGACGCCGGACACGTAGGCATTCTGGCCCAGGTTGCCGAGCTTGAAGCCGAGGCTGGCATTGCCGAGGGGCACGGTGACGCTGAAGCAGCGCAGCAGGTTGCCGTCGTCGCAATCCGGGTCGTCCTCAGGCTTGGCGCCGTCGTTCGGCTGATTGCCGTTGGCCTTCGAGTCGGCGGTGCGCTTGTTTTTGGCCAGATCCCCCAGGTCGAAGCTGACGTCGAGCTTGCCGTTGGCACCGTACTGCACCAGCATCGGCGGGGCGATGGGTGACTGACCGAACTTCGGGTTGGGATCGAAACGGCCCACCATGTCGCCTTCCAACTCCAGGGCTAGTTGCTTGAAGGGGATGGTTCCCGAGAGCAACAGGTGCCCCTGAAGCTCGGCGACGTGGGCCGGCAGCCCCTCGGTGTTCTGGGCCTGGAAAGGAATCAAGCCCCGCACGGAGAAGCCGATGCCCACATCGCCCAGCTTGCCCACCGCCGGCAGCTTGGGCATCTCGCCGCGGAAGTAGAAGAAAGGGTCCAGGGGATCCAGCACGAAGGTGGTGTCGACGCCACCCGGCGCCTTGAAGGCCATGGGGCCCGCCTTCACCTCAAACCCCGAGCTGAAATTGAAGAAGAGGTACTGATGGTTGCCGTGCAGGGGCGCGTCTAGGTAGGCGAGGTTACGACCGAAGTCGAGACCCACCTCTGCCATGGCGGACCGCTTGATCTCGGCGCCAGCCAGAGGCCCGAAGGCGGGGAAAGGCACTTGCGCACGTCCACGCACCCGCTGAATGCCGCCGAGCTTGCTCTGGCCGTACTCGAACAGCACATCGGCCTCGTACATGGGGATGTCGCCCATGGGCGAGGCAATCAGCAGCGTGCCCTGGACGTTGAAACCCCAGGCGCCGTTCTCGGTCCAGAACTCACTGCCCACGTTGGCGCGCAGGCTGCGCAACACCAGGGCGTTGGGTCCCGAACCGATCTGAATGGTCACGAAGTCGGCAGACTGCTGATCCTGGGGCCCGCAGCCGTCCGGACCGACGATGGCGCCAGAGGCCGAGGCCGGACAGCGATCCAGGTCGTTGGAGACGCCATCTCGATCGTCGTCGGCGCTGACCACCACCAGCACGGCCGCCTGCTGCGGCTCGGCCTGGTCGTCCAAGGCGGCGCTGAGGGACACCAAGAATCGGCCGGGGGTAGTCGCGCGGATCACCTGGGTGACCGAAGCCTGGTTCGAGCCGGGCCGAAGCATGTAGTAGCCCACGTTGTCGGAGCTGAAGGCGACGCCTGGCTTCAGGGGCGCCTGGTCGCTTACCCGCACCACGGTCTCTGCGGCTATGGGCGCCACCGCAATCTTGTAGCCGAGGGCGTAGGTCTCGCCCACGTTGATGCGCACCTGCCCCACCTCGGGGGTCACGGTCAAAGCCGTACCTTGCTCGGCCAGCGCCTGCTGAGCAGCGAG
>CAZLYT010000688.1:0-2863 GCA_964563515.1 uncultured Candidatus Competibacteraceae bacterium
CCCCAAATTGTGCGGCTAGATTCCGACTGGAATCAGATCGATGCGGCGCCGACGCCAACAGGTCCAGCACCGCCGCGTTCCTCGGAGGATCTCGCCTACATCATCTACACCTCTGGTTCTACCGGCCGCCCCAAAGGCGTGGAGGTGCCGCACCGGGCCGTGGTCAACTTTCTCCAATCCATGCGCCGTGAGCCGGGACTAGGCGAGGTAGACGTACTGCTGGCGGTCACCACGTTGTCCTTTGACATCGCGGTGCTGGAGCTCTTGCTGCCGCTGGTCGCTGGCGCGACGGTGGTGATTGCCCAGCAACAAGAGGCCGCAGACGGGCGGCTACTCGCCCGTTGCCTCGACCAGTGCAACGCCACCGTGATGCAGGCAACCCCGGCCACCTGGCGCATGTTGATCGATGTTGGATGGAGTGGGCGAGAGTCTTTGCGTGCGTATTGCGGGGGCGAGCGTCTGGGCCAGGACTTGGTGCGGCAGCTGCTGGGACGGGTCGGCGCACTATGGAATCTATACGGACCGACTGAAGCCACCGTCTGGTCGACCGTCGAACGAATCACCTCCGCTGCCAAATCCATCACCGTCGGCAGACCCATTGCCAATACTCGGGTCTACATCCTGGATTCTCACGCCTGCCCAGTTCCGATCGGCGTTCCCGGACAGCTGTGGATCGGCGGAGACGGCCTGGCTCGGGGCTATCACAATCGTCCCGATCTCACTGCCGAGTGCTTCAAAACAGATCCTTTCGTGGAACCGCCGGGGGCTCGAATTTACGCCACCGGGGACCTGGCCCGCTACCACGCGGACGCAAGTATTGAGGTGCTCGGCCGGCTGGATTTCCAAGTCAAGGTTCGCGGCTTTCGCATCGAGCTCGGCGAAATCGAGAATGCGCTGAGCCGACTGCCCGGCATTGGCCGAGCGGTGGTGGCAGCCCCGGAGGATAGCGTCGGTGTTGCGCGGCTGGTGGCATTCCTGACGGCTGCAAACGACCGACCCGAGGCGCGGCCAGACCCCGCGGACATCCGTCGGCGTTTGGGTAGCGAGCTACCGGACTACATGGTGCCAAGCGAGTTCCACTTCCTGGACAGCGTGCCCTTGACCCCTAACGGGAAAGTGGATCGCCTGGCGCTGACTCACCCCTCGGCGAGTACTCGAGGGCTTCGATCTGAAAACAGCTACGTGCCACCACGAAACCCGACCGAGCAAACCATTGCCCAGGTAGCCGAAGAGCTGTTGGGACAACCGCGTGTCGGAATTCACGATGATTTCTTTGCCTTGGGCGGCCACTCCCTCCTAGGCGTGCGACTGCTGGTCGAAATCGAGAAGCGCTACAAGGTCAATTTGCCGCTACCGACCTTGTTTGCGACACCCACCATTGCCGGCCTCGCCGAGGCCCTAGAGCGAGGCGCGGCACAACCAGCATTCCGCTCAATGATGGCGGTGCGGGCCGACGGCGACCGGCCGCCGTTCTTTTGCGTCCAGGGCGACCCCAGCTCACTGGCTCCGCACCTGCACCCCCAACAGCCCTACTATTGGCTGCATCACGCGTTGAACGCGCCGGTGGTGCCCTATGCCACGGTGCCTGAGATCGCCGCCAGCCACGTCACCGAGTTACGCTCGGTACAGCCTCGGGGGCCCTACTACTTAGGAGGGTTCTCGTTTGGAGGCGTAGTGGCCTACGAGATGGCGCAGCAGCTGCGAGCGACCGGCGAGGAAGTAGGCTTGTTGGCGCTATTCGATGCCACCCCGCCCCTGCAAACCCGCTCCACTAGAGCCCAGAAAGTAGGGCGCCACGCAGACATCCTGGCGACCTTGAGCGCTGGCGAGCGCCTGAGCTACCTCGCTCGCGTCGTGCAGCGGGCCGCAATGGCTCGGCTGAAGTTCGTTCAACGGTGGCTCAAGGGCTTCAGGAATCAGTTGTTGCTGCAATACTATCGCCGCTCGGGTGAACCATTGCCGGCCTCCATGCTGGTGAATCACCGCTTGCGGCTATTCCTGAAAGCCGCCCGCCGTTACCGCTTCGAGCCCTACGGTGGCGACGTCACCTTGTTCATTCCCGGTGGTGGGAAATCGCGCGAAGAGCGGCTGCAGGCGACCCGGGCACGTTGGCGGGATCTGATACGCGGCCGCGCCGAGATCCATATCATCGATAGCGCGTACCGACATTCGGATCTGTTCCGGTTGCCCTTTTCCAAGGATCTGGCGACGCAGCTCAACCCCTATCTACCCAAAGGTCAAGGCGAGAGCTGACACTGCGGCCGGCGGCACGCTCCGAGCGCTCGGGTGGCAGCACGGCGCTTCGGGCGGTGAAAGAGCAAGAACCCAGTCAGTCTAGACGTTGCCAGATGATGGCCATCCAGATCAAAGTCGCCAGCAAGATCGCGAACAATACCGCCGCCGAGGCCATGTCTTTGGCACGGCCCGCTACCGGGTCGTGCTCCAAACCGATCCGATCCACGGTGGCTTCCACCGCGGAGTTCAGCAACTCGACGATGAGCACGAGCAACCAGACTCCGATCAGCAACGCGCGCTGAAACGGGTCCTCTCCCAGCCAAAGCGCCACCGGAAGCAGCGCTAAGGTCAGCAGCAGTTCCTGGCGGAACGATTCTTCCCAGTGCCATGCCGCGCGAAGGCCCGCGACCGAGTACTGACACGCCGCCAGCAAGCGTTCCAGACCACGTTTGCCTGAAGAGGCCAAGGCAATCCTCGAAAAGATGAGAAACCGCCCTCAAATGGAAGCAGCGCGCCCCGGTTGAGTACGCCACGCGAGAGCTATGCCGGCAACAGTAACAGGCTGGATTCTGCAAGCAACCAGCCGATGCCTGCTCCCGCGATCACGTCTGTCGGGAAGTGCAGTCCC
>CAZLYT010000689.1:0-2355 GCA_964563515.1 uncultured Candidatus Competibacteraceae bacterium
TTTCATCTTGAACTAAGCCGCTGCGCGGCAGCATTCCGGCCCCGGCCCCACCGCTGTACGTAGCATCACAATCTGTTCCACCCTGTGGAGAAGCTTGGCCCACCAACGGGCGAGCAAATCACATCCATAGGAGGATAAATCATGGGAGAGCTGCGGGACACAATGGAGGAGGATCTCATCCTGCGCGGGCTTCGCCGCGGTACGCGGCGCAACTACCTGCGTTGCGTGCGCCAGTTTGCAGCATACTACCACCGCTCGCCGGCCGACATGGGGGGCAAAGAGATCCGCGACTTCCTGTTTCACCTGATAGCCGAGCGCAAGCTGAAGGCAAGCTCGATCGGAGTCTATATTGGAGCGTTGAAGTTCCTCTACGAGGTCACGCTACAGCGTCCCGGGGAAGTCGCTTTGCTGGTCCGCCCGAAGTGTGTTCAGCGCCTTCCCGACGTGCTCAGCTGCGAAGAGGTCGAGCATTTGCTGGGCGCGGTACGATTGATCAAGCACCGCGCCATCATCATGGTTGCATACGGCGCCGGCCTGCGGGCCGCCGAGGTCTGCCGACTGCAGGTCACCGACATCGACAGCCAGCGCATGCTGATCCACGTCCGCGATGGCAAGGGAGGGAAGGATCGCTACGCGCTGCTCAGTGAGGGGATGCTGCGGGTACTTCGAGAGTACTACCGCTCAGAGCAACCGTTGCCTCCATTTCTGTTTCCCGGTTACAAGCCCGGCTGCCCCATGGAGCCGAACTCTTTCGCCCGCATGGTGCGGCGAGCGGCCAGTCGATGTGGCCTGAAGAAGCGGGTGAGCCCGCATGTGCTGAGGCACTCGTTCGCCACCGAGCTGCTCGAAGACGGCTACGACCTGGTTACGATTCAGCAACTTCTCGGGCACAGCTCGATCAAGACGAGCGCGCGCTACGTTCACGTTACGACCAGACAATTCAACCGGGTCGTTAGCCCGGCGGAGAAAATTCGTCTAGCTCAGACGCAACCGAACGACTGAGCACGTAAGGTCGTGCACGGCCATGTGCCGTGTCTCGCGCGCCAGCAAGTCACCGATCGCGCCGGTCTCGACATCGGCGACGTCTTCCGTGCCCACGGTGACGGCTTCCGCCGAGCCCATCGGCTGAGCAAAGAACAACGGTCCGCAATGCGGGCCATCGAGTCGTGCCGCACGGCCGCTCTGGGCGGCCACGTCGACGTGTGCGATTCGTGCGGCTTCGAGCGACCAGCCTACAATTCATGCCGCAATCGGCACTGCCCGAAGTGCCAGTGTTTGGCTCAGGCGCGGTGGATCGATCAGCGCATGCAGCGCATCTTGCCGATTCGCTACTTCCACGTCGTCTTCACCCTGCCGACCGCGTTGCGGCCATTGGCCTTGGTCAATGGCCGAGTGATGTTCACCATTCTGTTTCGGGCCGCCTCACAGACCCTGGTCGCCCTCGGCCACGATCCGAAGCGCCTGGGTGGAATGCTCGGCATCACCGCCGTCCTGCACACATGGACCCGCTCCCTGCTTTTCCATCCGCACCTGCACTGTCTGGTTACTGGTGGCGCGCTCCATACCGATGGCCAGCACTGGGTATCGACGCGATCCCCCAACTACCTCTTCCCCGTACGTGTACTCTCGGCACTGTTTCGGGCGAAATTTCTCGCCGGCCTGCGGTGCGCGTTTCGCGCCGGCGCACTCCGCTTCACACCGGACATCGCTTCACTCGCCGAGCCGCAGGCGTTCCAGGCTCTTCTCGACACGCTCTTTGGTCGGGATTGGATCGTCTACGCCAAACGCCCCTTCGGTGGCGCCGAGCACGTCTTCCGCTATCTCGGCCGCTACACCCACCGTGTCGCTATCTCCAACCAGCGACTGGTAGCGGTCCAGCATGACCGCGTCAGCTTTCGCACCCGCAACGACAACACCCTCGCACTGCCTCCCGGCGAGTTCATCCGCCGCTTCCTGCTCCACGTTCTGCCTGCAGGCTTCGTCAAGATCCGTCATTACGGCTTGTTCGCTCCCGCCTCGATCTCCGGACCGCTCCAGAAGGCCCGATCATTGCTGATCACCGACCAGCAATCGGTGACAGCTGACAGCGCTTCGGCCCCGGCAACCGCCGCACCGGAGTGGCGGGCGCAGCTGGCAGATCTCACCGGGTGCGATCTCCGGCACTGCCCGCATTGCGATCTCGGCACCATGAATCGCTTCGCACTGCCATGCGCAAGCCTACAGATCCCGGACGGCTGACCGTGCTCTGCCTCCCTGCCACCGATATTCGCCGTTCTCTCGATCCGACACCTGCTCGCGACGCCGTCGTGCGCGCAGGCTTCCGTCGTCGCCACTGTACGGGCACTTTCCGCAGCG
>CAZLYT010000690.1:0-1557 GCA_964563515.1 uncultured Candidatus Competibacteraceae bacterium
GGCTTCGACCAGCGCGGCGGGTGCAGGCCTGGTCGCCGTATCGGCGCAGTGTTCCATCACGGTTGCGCTCCCGACGTTCGAGGTGAGGAGGATGACTGTATTCTTGAAATCAATCTCCCGCCCTTCACCATCTTCGAGCACGCCTTTATCGAAGACCTGATAGAACAGTTCCATGACATCGGGGTGGGCTTTTTCGACCTCGTCGAGGAGCACGACGGAATAAGGTTTGCGCCGTACTGCCTCGGTCAACACACCGCCCTCGCCATAGCCCACATAGCCTGGAGGCGAGCCCTTGAGCGAGGAAACGGTATGCGCCTCCTGGTACTCGCTCATATTGATGGTGATCAAGTTGCGCTCGCCGCCATATAGGGTGTCGGCCAGAGCCGCCGCTGTTTCTGTTTTGCCCACTCCGCTTGGCCCGACCAGCAGGAAGACGCCCGCCGGGCGGCGCGGATCGGTCAGGTTAGCACGCGCCGTACGGATACGCTGGGCAATCGTGGTCAGCGCATGCGACTGGCCAATGACGCGTCGCGCGAGTCCATCTTCTAGTGTCAGGATGGTATGGATCTCGTCCGCGAGCATTTTGCCCACGGGAATCCCTGTCCAGCCAGCGAGCACGGTGGCAATCGTCTGTGCCGTCACACACGCGTGTAGCAGTGGGGTCTCGCCTTGTACGCCTACCAGTTCCTGGTTGAGACATGCCAACTCGGCCCGCTGCGCCTCGCCGTCTGGCATGTCAACCGTTGCTGGCCCTTCCAGTTGGGTACGGAGTGTCGTAATCTGGCCAATCAGCTTAAGCTCGTTATCCCACTGCTGGTGCAGACGAACCAGACAGGCTTCCTCGTCCGTCCTGGTGGCCTGGAGGGCAGTGAGGCGTGTCGCGTGATCGGCGCCCGTGGCGGTCTCGCGGGTCAGTGCCTCGATCTCCACCGTAAGCTGCGTGATCCGACGCTGCGCATCGACAATGGGCGCCGGGGTGGCCGTCTGCCCCAGCGCGACGCGCGCGCAGGCCGTATCGAGCACGCTCACGGCTTTGTCGGGGAGCTGACGGCCGGTCAGGTAGCGGTGGGACAACTGCACGGCGCTGGCGATTGCCTCGTCGAGGATGCGCGCGTGGTGGTGGCGTTCGAGCGTTGCCGTGAGCCCGCGCAGCATGCCGATGGCCTGCTCTTCGCTCGGCTCTTCGACTTTGACGACCTGAAAGCGCCGTGCCAGCGCCGCATCTTTCTCAACGTACTTTTTGTATTCGGCCCATGTGGTCGCAGCGATCGTGCGCAGTTCTCCCCTGGCCAGGGCGGGCTTCAGCAGATTGGCCGCATCGCTCTGCCCGGCCTGCCCACCGGCGCCGATGAGGGTGTGCGCCTCGTCAATGAACACAATGACTGGCTGCGGTGAAGCTTTCACTTCGTCAATGACGGCTTTCAGACGGTTCTCGAATTCGCCCTTGATACCGGCTCCGGCCTGCAGCAGGCCGAGGTCGAGGGTGCGTATCGCCACCTGCTGCAGGGGGAGTGGCACATCGCCCTGCGCGACGCATAGGGCAAAGCCTTCGACCAC
>CAZLYT010000691.1:0-1774 GCA_964563515.1 uncultured Candidatus Competibacteraceae bacterium
GGTGAGCACGTCCCGGCGGCGGTAGAAGACGCCCTGGGTGCCGTTGCCGTGGTGCAGATCCACGTCCAGGATGGCAATCCTCGCATGCACTTGCCGCAGGGACTGGGCGGCGATGGCGCTGTTGTTGAGATAGCAGAAGCCGCCAGCCATGTCGGCGAATGCGTGATGCCCCGGTGGACGGCAAAGAGCGTAGGCCGAGGCGCCGTCTTCGATCAGTAGCGAAGCCGCATGTACTGCCGTGTTGGCGCTGGCGCAGGCGGCCTCCCAGGTCTCGGAACCGATGGGGCAGGCGGTATCGGCCATATGGTAGCCGGCCTGGCCTTCGGCGGAGGCCGGATAGCCGGCGCCATGGCCATTGGGGTGGATGTTCGGCACCACCTCGTCCCCGGCGCCTTCGATACGGCTCCAGCGCGCGTGGATGTGCTCCAGGAATTGCAGATACTCGGGAGTGTGGACCGCCGCCCGGGGCTCCGGACCGTGGTCATTGGGCTCGACCAACTGATGACCGGCGTTCGTGGCCGCATCCAGCAGCGCATCGATACGCTCGGGCTTTTCCGGGTTGGGTCGCAGTTGACCGCTGACGATGAAGGTGCGCGGGTAATGGGCGCGCTGGGCCGGGCTGAAGACGATACGCATGGGTGCCTCGCTGCTGCGAACTAAAAAGCGACCCGGTCACCACCTTTCAGGGCGAGGGTCTCGCGGGCCTCCGCCGGCGTTGCCACCTGGAACGACAACGCCTCCAGGATCTGGCGGACGCGGCGGACCTGCTCGGCATTGGAAGTGGCGAGCCGTCCGCGCTCCAAGGTGAGACTGTCTTCCAGTCCCACTCGCACATTACCGCCGAGCACCGCCCCCACGGTGGCAAGGCGCAGCTGACTGCGGCCCGCCGCGGCCACCGAGAAGCGGTAGGCATCCCCCAGCAGACGATCGGCGGCGGTCTTCAGGGTCGCCAGGTTCTCTGGGTCGGCTCCGATCCCGCCGAGGATGCCGAGCACGAACTGCACGAACAGTGGCGGCTGCACCAGCCCCCGCTCCAGATAGTGGGCCAGGGTGTAGAGATGGCCCAGGTCGTAGCACTCGAACTCGAAGCGCGTGCCGCAGCCCTTGCCCAAGCGCTCGAAGATGCGCTCGATGTCGGCGAAGGTGTTCTTGAAGACGAAATCCCGGGTCGCCGCCAGATAGCCGGGCTCCCACTCATGGCGCCACTGCTCGCGCTTGGCGGCCAGCGGAAACAAGCCGAAGTTCATACTGCCCAGGTTGAGGGAGCACATCTCGGGCTCGGCGCGCAGGGCGCCAGCCAGCCGCTGCTCGACGCTCATGGTATGGCCACCGCCGGTGGTGATGTTGACCACTGCCTCGCACTCGGACCGGATGCGAGGCAGGAACTCCATAAACACATCCGGATCCGGGGTTGGACGCCCGTCGAGGGGATCCCGCGCATGCAGGTGCAGGATGGCGGCACCGGCCTCCGCCGCGGCGATGGCCTGGTCGGCGATCTCGGTGGGCGTTATCGGCAGATACGGGCTCATGCTCGGGGTATGCACCGAGCCGGTAACGGCACAACTGATAATGACCTGCTCGGCGGGCACGCGATCGCTCCAGAGTCTCTCAGGCCGTGGCCAATCCCAGCTCGGCGGCGAGCGCTTCCAGGCTTTCACCCAGCAAGCCGACCAGGGTGTCCACCTGCTCGCGGTCGATGATCATCGGCGGGCACACCATGACGTGGTCACCGGCGAGGCCGCCGCGGGTGCGCCGGGAGTAGATGATCAGCCCC
>CAZLYT010000692.1:0-3169 GCA_964563515.1 uncultured Candidatus Competibacteraceae bacterium
GTGCCGCCTTCCACGTCGTTCTTGACGCTGCGGATCAGCTCTTGCAGCTTGGGCTTCTTACCCCCTTGGCTCACCATATCCAGAGCCTGCACCAGGGGAATGCCGGCATTGATCATGGTATAGAGCTGGCGCGTGAACAGCGCGATGTCCTTGGGTGTAATCCTGTTACCCAGGGAAATAAGCGGCTTCGGCTTTTTGCGGACGCGGGTTGCCAGGATTCCCTGGCGCCTGAGCTCGCCCTTGACCAGATTGCGGTCCGGACCCCTGAGCTCCCCTTTAACTCGCTTTCCGCGCTTATCGGTACCTTCCCAAAGGAAGAGCGCTTCTTCGGCTTTGATTTGCGCAGCCATCTATTCGTTAATCCTTGGTGACTCGGTTGACTTCTTCCAGGCTCGTGACGCCGGCGGCAACCTTTAAGAGGCCGGATCGTCTGAGATCTGGGATTCCCTCGGCCTTCGCCTTGTCGGCGATATCCATCGCATTGGCGCCGGACATCAGCAATCTACCCATTTCATCGGAAACGGGCATGACCTGATATATTCCAACCCGGCCCTTGTAGCCACCGGCGCAGCGCTCACAGCCGACGGCGCGGAAGGTCGTGAATCCTTCTTGTACCATCTTTTCGCTGAAGCCTTGGGCCAGCAACTCTTCGGCCGGCACGTCCTCTGCGATCTTGCACTGTTCGCAGAGCCTGCGGGCCAGCCGCTGAGCGATGATCAGGTGCACGGCAGCGGCGACGTTGTAGGCGGGAACACCCATATTCATGAGCCGGTTCAACGTCTGCGGGGCATCATTTGTGTGCAAAGTAGATAATACCAAGTGACCAGTTTGTGCCGCCTTGATCCCGATCTCCGCTGTTTCCAGGTCTCGAATCTCACCAACCATTACGATGTCCGGGTCCTGACGCAAGAATGAGCGCAAGGCGGCGGCGAAGGTCATGCCTGTTTTTTCGTTGACGTTGACCTGATTGACGCCCGGGAGCTGGATTTCGACCGGATCCTCTGCCGTAGAGATATTTCGCTCGATGGTGTTGAGAATATTGAGGGCGGTGTAGAGGGATACCGTCTTACCGCTACCGGTCGGGCCGGTTACCAGCACCATACCCTGGGGCTTGGCAATGGCCTTCAAGAACAGCGCTTTCTGCTCTGGCTCGTATCCCAGTGCATCAATGCCAAGCATGGCGCTGCTAGGGTCGAGAATACGCAGCACTACCTTTTCGCCATGAATCGTGGGCAAGCTGTTGACGCGGAAATCGATTGCGCGCTTGCGCGAGAGGTTCATCTTGATGCGCCCGTCCTGGGGCACCCGGCGCTCGGCAATATCCATGTTTGACATGACTTTGAGTCGAGCAGTCATGCGAACCGCCAGATTCAGGGGTGGCTTCGCAATTTCGTGCAGAATGCCGTCCTGGCGGAACCGGACTCGGAAGAACTTTTCGTAGGGTTCAAAATGAATATCGGAGGCGCCCCGATTGATGGCGTCAAGCAGTACGCGATTGACGAAGCGCACCACAGGCGTGTCATCGATATCGCTCTCCGTTGGGTCGGCGCGATCTTCCTCGGTCCCGCTCTCCAAGCTGACGTTATCGAGATCCGCATCCAGGCTGTCGAGACCGCCGAGCTTGCTGAGAGAGCGCTCGATGACCTGGCCGAGGACGTCGTCTGCAACCAGGACCGGCTCCGTGTGTAGGCCCGTGGCAAACTTGATCTCCTCGAGCGCCCGCAGGTTCGAGGGATCCGATAGCGCGACAAAAATCCGATTGCCGCGGCGGAAAATTGGCAGCGCCCGGTGGCGCTGGATGAGACGTTCGTTGACCAGGTTTTTTGGGATTGACTCGGCTTCGAGCGCGCTGATGTCGAACAGCGGCACGCTGAACTCCTTCGCCGCCATTCGCGCAATGTCCATCGCCCGCACCAGGTTCTTCTCGACCAGATAGGCGGTAAGTTGAACATCTTGGACCCTGGCCTCGTCGGATGCAGTCCGCGCCTTGTCTTCCGTCAGCAAACCGTGGCGCACCATCGAGCGCGCTAGTCCGTTCAAGGGCTGCGGCGGGATAGGGGTTTGCGCCTGCGGTGATGCCATGCGGGATACTCTCGGGTCAGTGAAGGCCTCGGCGGGACTCTAGTCACCGGAACGGGGCTTGCCAATCAGACTTTTCGGGTAGGCCTATCGGAGTCCAGCTAAGTCGCAGTCGGCGACTCCCCTATAGAATCGGGCAAGTTCTGTTCCCGCAAACTATGGACCAACGCCTACCATGTTCGACCAAGCCGCCATGGAGTCGCAGCCCACGGATTGCAGCCGCCAGCCGGCGGCGCGCGTACGAGAAGTGGCCGGCGAGGCCAAGCTGCGCGTCCTGGTGGTTACCACCTCCTACCCGCTTACTGCGGGGTCGGCGAGTGGCGTCTTCGTGCAACGTTTGGTTCAACATCTGCCGCCGAGCGTGGATCCGACCGTGTTGACTCCCAGCCCGTGCCGACCCACTTCACTGCCAGATAGCCGCGTGCGCTGCTTTCGATATTCGCCACGGCGCTGGCAGGTGCTGGCCCATCGCCCCGGGGGCATTCCGGTGGCGCTGCAGAGAACAAAGTTCAGCGCGGGGTTGGTGCCCGGATTCTTGATGGCCATGTTTCTGGCTGTGCTTCGGGATGCGCGGCGCGTGGGGGTGGTTCACGCCAACTGGGCCATTGCCGGCGTGGTGGCAGCCGCCGCCTGTGCCATCGCCCGACGCCCCCTGCTGACGACGCTACGCGGCGAGGATGTCAACCGGGGATTGCGAGGCGGCCCCCACCGAATCCTTCTGGAGCTGTGCCTGCGCTTCAGCGACCGGGTGACGGTCGTCAGCGAAGCACACTTGGCGCTGCTCCGGAAACGCTACCCGTGGCTCGGCGAACGTTTGAGCTTCGTACCCAATGGCGTCGACTCGGCGCTTCTCGACATGTCGTCGAAGCCCCGCACAGCGGCCGAGCCACTGCGTGTCCTGAGTGTCGGCAGCTTGATCGCACGCAAGGACCACGCCACCTTGCTGGAGGCGTTGGCACAGGCTGGGGTGGCAACAAGGCTCACGCTGGTGGGCGAGGGGCCGGAACGGGCCGCCTTGGAGGCTCAGATTCGTCGACTCGGCTTGGCGCACCAGGTGGAGCTGGTCGGCGCCTTGGAGCCCGAGGCCATC
>CAZLYT010000693.1:0-2145 GCA_964563515.1 uncultured Candidatus Competibacteraceae bacterium
GCCCCCGCCGGTAGTCCTCGGGAATGACGTCATACGGCACGCTATAGGTCTGGAGCCGTTTCTCGTAGTAGTCCAGGTCTTCGGGATCCACCGTCCGAAAGGCCATGCGCACCATGCCAGGGCGCTCGGCCTGGGTGAGACTGAAGGAATAGGCATGGCGCTCGTCCCAGCCCTTCAGATACGCAGTCGGGCCCTCCCGGCCTGTCAGATGCAATCCCAGCACGTTGACGTAATAATCGAGGTCCCGGTCGAGGTCCACACTCCGAATCTCGACATGACCTAGGCGAGAAATTCTGTAAGGCATGACCACTCCTCATTGCGGTGTAGAAAGTTCCTCTATGACGGAAAAAATATCAAGCGACGTGGCCGCTCAACGTCCCCGTGTCAGCTGACGCCAGAGACAACACGGAGGGACCTCCTTTCTTTATGGAGTCGAACGCCAGCCTTCAGCTGCTGCCGGAAGCGGGAGCGCAGCGGACGCTGTAGGCAGTCTGCTGCAAGGCAATGTTGGGCAGGGTCTAGCACCGACACACGCCCTGAGACCCGGCCCGTTTTCCTCTCCCCATCACCGTCGGCTGCGCCGCATGACATCGGCTGTTCCGTGCATCTTCAAACACTCTTTTCTAAGCTACAAAAGAGAGCGTTGGTGCGCCTCTCACTCGACATCTGCCAGCGCAGCCTCTGTCTCTGGAAGCCAGAACAGCATCTCCATATCACAGTACATCTCGAGCGCCGTGGACAATTCAGCACGAGCTTGCACAGACTGTCCTGTCTGGCGATAGAGGGTGCCGAGGCCACGGTGGCAGTGCGCTTCGAGTGGACACATGCCGAGTTCATCCGCTAGGGTGAGGGCCTGCTGGTAGTAAGTTTCGGCTTCGTTGATGTCGAGGGGATAACGATGCAGGGCGATCTCCCCGAGCAGTCGTAGGGCATAGGCCTGAGCACCACGTTCCTTATGGGTACCAGCAAGATCAACGGCGCGCACCGCGTACGTCTTCGCTTCTTCCGGACGATTATCCAGCAGATATGCCTCGCTCAGCCGAACAACCCGGTGTGCACGATTGTGCATATACCCCGTCGCGCTGCCCTGCTCTACCGCCTGTTCTAGGAGCGGAAGAGCCTTGGCGATGCATCCAGACAAGGCATAGGCAGAGCCCAAAACCGAAGCGGCCTCGGGATAGGAGAACTGGATGTTTGCCGTCTGGTAGAGGCTCAGACACCGTTCGAGCACGGGTAGCGCCTTGTCGACGTCCCCTTTGCAGAGGTACAGATAGCCCACGCAACCATACGCATAGGTCAGGCTGTATGGCTGATCTACCTTCTCGGCGATCCGCATCCCCTCTTCGCCATGGGCCATACCCTCGTCAAACGCGCCCAGCTCAGATAGACACCGGACCAGCGAGCTACGGGATAGGACAGCTGGCAAGCCAGCCCGGCCAAAACGCTCGTAACGCAGATCGCCTTCGAGAGCCGTCACGTTCTTGGAGACATCTGTGATCGCTTGCCGATAATCACCTAGAGCCTCGTAAGCCCAACCAAGATGCTGATGCGCTGTGATCTGGAGGGCGAAATCCCTTAGTGTGTCGTCTAAGGCAAGGATGCGCTGAGCGGTCGCAATAGCGCTCCCATAGTCCCCCATCGTGTTAAAATGTGGGAGCATATTGGACGACACTTGCCCTAGCCGACGCTGATCTGTCAGGGTCGTGGCAAGGGCTGCGGCCTCGCGCAGCTCGTCCAGGATCCGCCCATATTCTCCAAGCACAGACAGCGCACTGCGTAAGTCCAATCGTATATCGATCGCCTGTTCATGCGTTGTATCGTTCTCCGGGAAATGGTGCAAGGCGCTGAGGGCCTGTTCAAAGCATGACACCGCTTCTCGACATGCTGACCTTTCCAGCGCTTGCGTCCCAGCCTGCCGAAAGTAGGTCAGGGCCTTGTCCCACAGTTCACCCTGCAACGCATGGTGGGCAAGTCGCTCCGGATGTGCCTCCGCGGTCTCGGGCAATTGGGTTTCCAAGGCCCAGACAATCCGCTGATGCGCTTGATGACGCGTGCGTCGTAACAACGACTGATAGGCGACATCCTGGATGAGGGCATGCTTAAACAGGTAGGTCGAGTGAGGCGGCACCCCCCGTTGATAGAGTA
>CAZLYT010000694.1:0-19941 GCA_964563515.1 uncultured Candidatus Competibacteraceae bacterium
CAGCTGCATCAGCGGGACCGGATTGAAGAAATGCATTCCGATTACCTGGCCGGGACGCTTGGTGGCCGCCGCGATGCGGGTCACCGAGATCGAGGAGGTATTGGTGGCAAGCACCGTTTGTTGCGGGCAGATGCTGTCCAAATCACCGAAAAGCTTGAGCTTGAGCTGCTCATTCTCACTGGCAGCCTCGATGACGATATCCGCGTCGCCAACAGCCTGCAGGTCGGTGGTCGTCGCGATATGAGCCAGCGCCCGATCACGCGCCTCGGCGCTGATCTTCTCCTTCACCACGAACTTGCCGAGGCTCTTCTCCACCGTGCTACGGCCCCGATCGACCGCCGCCTTGTTGATGTCCATCATGACCACATCGAGGCCGCTGACGACCATGACCTGGGCAATCCCGTTGCCCATCTGGCCTGCGCCCACGACACCCACACGCTTCACATTCATTGTCCACTTACCCTTCGTGTTCCTCGCATTGTGCGGCGCACAACATAGCGAACGGCTGCGGCGAGCGTCAACGCGTGCCGCAATCCGGTGCCTCGACCCAGTGGTTGCCGGAGCGCGAGCCCCCACCACGATAGACTGAACCCGGCAGCGCTTGACGCTGGCAAGGGTGAAATCCACCGTTGCTCACAGGGTAGGCCACGGGACCGGAAGTGGGCATCCTGCACGGTGTGCCTGCTGCCAGTCCCAACTCCTGGCGCTGACATTCACCCGAACTGTCAAGCAGTGGCTTCGACTAGCCCGCGACCGGCATCATCACCGATGCCGCGGAGACTCTGGCAGCGGCGCGGCCCAGCTCCCTGGAGCGCTGTCACCGGCGCCTCGCTCCGATGTCGTTGGCAACCGAACCGTACCAGGGAGACTTCGCATGAAACTCGATGATTCGGTGGTCATGGTGGGGTATGGACGCACGTCAATCGGGGGATTCCGGGGCGTCTTGTCCAGCAAGCGCAACCCCGAGCTTGGCAGTGTCGCCATTCGCAGCGCATTGCAACGCGCTCGAGTTGGGCTCGAGGACGTGGATGAGGTCTTGATGGGCTGTGTGCTTCCGGCTGGGCTGGGACAGGCGCCGGCACGTCAAGCGGCGCTTGGTGCGGGAATGCCGGTTTCCACCCGTTGCACTACCGTCAACAAGGTTTGCGGCTCCGGCATGAAGGCCGCCATGCTGGGCCACGACATGCTGCTCGCGGGTGGCGCCAACATCGTCGTCGCGGGCGGTATGGAGAGCATGAGCAACGCTCCCTACCTGTTGGACCGCGCACGGAGCGGCTACCGTCTGGGGCACGGCCAGCTCTACGACCACAAGTTTCTCGACGGTTTGGAGGATGCCTACGACAAGGGACGGCTGATGGGAACCTACGCCGAGGATTGTGCTGCTCACTACGGTTTCAGCCGGGAAGCTCAGGACGACTACGCCATCGCCTCCCTGGAACGGGCCCTGGCTGCTACCAAGAGCGGCGAATTTCGCCGGGAGATGGCAAACGTCGTGGTGGCTGGCCGGGAAGGCGCGATCGAGGTTTGCGACGATGAGCAGCCCGGCCGGGCACGAATCGACCGCATCCGCCACCTCAAGCCGGCGTTCCGGCCCGATGGCAGTGTCACCGCCGCCAATTCCAGCTCCATATCTGATGGCGCCGCTGCAGTGGTGCTCATGCGCCGTTCTGTCGCCGAAGACCGCGGATTCACACCGTTGGCGGAGATCCGAGGACATAGCAGCCATGCGCAGAAACCAGGATGGTTCTCCACGGCGCCGATACCCGCCATTCGCAAGCTGCTGGACGGGCTTGCCTGGGGGGTCGCCGACGTAGACCTGTTCGAGATCAATGAGGCTTTTGCCGTCGTGGCCCTGGCCGCCCAACAGCAGCTGGAGATTCCCACGGACAAGCTCAATATCAACGGTGGGGCCTGCGCACTGGGTCATCCCATCGGAGCCACCGGAGCGCGAATTCTGGTGACTCTGCAGGCGGCGCTGGAGAACCAAGGGCTGCGCCGGGGCGTGGCGGCGCTTTGTATCGGCGGCGAGGCCACTGCGGTTGCCATCGAACGATTGGGCTGACCGCGTCTCCCTAACCCCGGGTAGCCCAGTGGGCGCCGGTCTCGGCATAATGCCGCACCAGCTGCAGAGAGGTTGCCGGCGTGAGCCGCTCCGATGATCTAGAACCCGCGTCGCCCTGCATCGGCGTCTGCCGGCTCAATCCAGTCAGCCGACTATGCGAGGGTTGCTTGCGCCACGTCGACGAAATCGCCGACTGGTGGGATTTGGCGGCCCACGAAAAGCGTTGGATCCTGGAGCAATTGGACGCCCGTCGAGACTGCGCCTTCGCGGATCTCTGGGACTGAGCGGTGCCGAAGCTGTCAGGATACCCGACCTTGGGCCAGGACCGTGCCAGTCTGATCGGGGCCGACGAGTTCCTGGCGCTGGTCCGGGAGGGCGTGCCCTTTACCCGCAGCCTCGATCTGGTGATCGAGCAGGTAGCGTTCGGACGCATGAGCGTGCGTCTGCGCTTTCACCCCGACCACGTGCGTCCTGGGGGTACCTTGTCTGGACCCACGATGATGACGCTTGCCGACTGTGCCATGTACGGGGTGGTATTGAGCGCCGTCGGCCGCGTCGAGCTCGCCGTGACCACCGACTTCACGATTCACTTCCTGCAGCGACCACGGCAGGCTGACTTGGTCGCCGACGGCCGCCTGCTCAAGCTGGGCAGCCGGCTCGCTGTCGCCGAAATTGTGGTGCATTCAGATAGCTGCCCAGACCCGGTGGCACACGTGGTGGGCACTTACTCGATTCCGCCGCCGGCCCGCCGAGCCCAGCCTCCGGAGCCATGAAGCCGGCTCCAACCCAACCGCCGCAGCCCCTGCGCGGTGTGCGCATCATCGACCTGACCCGGCTGCTCCCGGGCCCACTCTGCACGCAGATGTTGGCCGATTTGGGCGCGGACGTGATCAAGGTGGAAGACCCTCAGCGGGGCGATTACGCCCGCAACTTGGGACTGACCGCAGGCGGCAAGCCAGCTCTGTTCAGCCTGGTAAACCGTAACAAGCGGGGCCTGCGCCTGGACTTTCGTCATCCGGACGGTGCCAAGGTGCTGCGCCGGCTGGCTGGGACCGCGGACATCTTTGTCGAGAGCTTTCGTCCCGGCGTCTTGGACGCGCTCGGCCTGGGCTTCGATCAGCTCCATCAGCAGCATCCGACTCTGGTGTACTGTGCGGTTACCGGCTACGGTCAGGATGGCCCCTACAGCAGCCGGGCGGGTCACGACATCAACTACTGTGCACTTACCGGCGTGCTGGACCAGATTGGCGCGTCGGACGGTCCTCCCATAGTCCCGGGTTTTCAGATCGCCGACGTAACAGGAGGCGCCCAAAGCGCCTGCATTGCGATTCTGGCGGCGCTGCACGAAGCCCGTGCCTCGGGGCGAGGCCGCTATCTGGACGTAGCGATGGTGGATTGCACGCTGGCAGCCGCCGTCAGCCTGCTCGCCACCTACAACGAAGCTGGGACGGTTCCTCCTCGGGGCACCTCGACTCTCGGCGGTGCCCTCCCCTGCTACCGGGTTTATGCGACCCGGGACGGGCGCCATCTGGCGGTGGGAGCTCTGGAGCGAAAGTTCTGGGACCGTCTCTGCGATGCCCTCGAACGGCCCGACCTGAAGCCACTCCAGAACGCACGCGGACCCCAGGCCGACTTTGCCATAGCCCAGCTGGAACAGATGTTTGGTAGTCGTAGCCTACAGCAGTGGATGCAGAGTCTGGGTGACGTAGACTGTTGCGTTACCCCCGTGCTGAGCTTGGGCGAGTGCATGCGCGATCCGCACCTGAATGCCCGTCAGATGTTCTCGGCGTCTCTCCAGTCCACGGGGGATGAGCTGGTACAGGCGGCGGCACCGGTCCGCTTTGATGGAGCCAGGTGTGCTCTGCGCCGCCGGGCCCCTGAACCAGGCGAGCACAGTCGAGAGATCCTGGGCGAGCTGGGCTTCGACGCGGCCGAGATCGCCGACCTCACCGACCGCGATATCATCTGAACCGTGCTCGAACAGGCCTTGGAACTGGACCGATACCTCAGGTCCCGCATCCCCATTACCCAGGCCATGGGCATACGCTTGGGCAAGTACGACCAGGGCGGCATCACCCTGGTGGCACCGCTGCAGCCCAATCTGAACGATAAGGCTACCGCGTTCGCGGGCTCCATGGGCTCGATCACGACATTGTGCGGTTGGGCTTTTACCCAAATCACGGCCGGCGGCGCGGGGCACGCAGTGGAAGTTTTGGTCACCCACACCGAGATGCGCTACCTGAAGCCCGCCCGGCATGAACTGAGCGCCCGCTGCGACTCTCCGGGCGCCGCGGCAATCACGGATTTTCTGCAGCGCCTGGCGCAGCGCGGGCGGGCGCGCTGGAAGCTGGAGGTCACGTTGAGCTCGGCGGGCGCGGAAGTCCTCACATGCTCCGCCTGGTACCAGGCAACGCTGGTGAAGAGTCTGGACGAGTCCGGGGAGCCTCGGCGCACAGCTTCAGATTAGCGAGGCCCCGAGCCTGCGATATTTCTTAAATTTATGATTCTATGCGTTTTTTGCAGGCAGCGCCGCTTGACGAATAGTAACAGCATCTTTACAGTCAATCGCGGCATGTAGTCATGCTTTCTCCTCCAAGTCCTCCTTTTGGTGGTTGTTGGCCGGACCTTCGGGTCCGGCCTTCTCTTTGTGATTGTGTTCGGTTTGGCGGCTTGACGCACTGCACCATTGCAGCTACTCTAGCTTCGTCATCTACGGATGACTTCTCCTCCAATCCTCCTTTGGTGGTTGTTGAGCCGGGCTAGTCCCGGCTCACTTTTTTTGTGAGCCAGAGTGTGACCCGCGAGCGACTGTCGCCGTGCGCTCAGCCGCCAACCCTTCAACAACCGCCCTAGCGGCCAGTCTGGGGCTAGCCTCTGACTGCGGAAAATTCCGGGCTTGGCGGGCGCTTCCTGATGAGCCCAGCCGGGTCGCAGATGGTTGCGGTTATCGGGGAATGACCGAGGGGTGGACAGCCAGCCGGGATGGCTATTGACGCAGTGCAGCATTGGGGCTAGTCTGTGCCCCGTCATCTACGGATGACTTCTCCTCCAATCCTCCTTTGGTGGTTGTTGAGCCGGGTTGGTCCCGGCTCACTTTTTTTGTGCCGGCCAGCCGCGATTGCACGGTATTGTCCCCGAGCAACTTCCCTATTGGTAAATCACTTCGACCACCTCGTAGTGGCTGGTTCCGCCCGGAGCCCGCACCTGAACCACCTCGCCTTCCTCTTTGCCGATCAGCGCTCTCGCGATCGGCGACGTATAGGAAACTCGCCCCGCCTTGGCGTCAGCCTCATCCTCGCCGACGATCTTGTAGCGCAGCTGCGCACCGCTTTCCTCGTCGGCCAACACCACCGTCACACCAAACACCACCTTGCCATTCTTGGGTAGTTTGGTGACGTCTATCACCTGGGCATGGGAGAGCTTCGACTCGATCTCCAGGATACGGCCTTCGATGAAGCTCTGTTGCTCACGGGCGGCGTGATACTCCGCATTCTCCTTCAGATCACCATGTGATCGCGCCTCGGCGATGGCCTGGATAATCTTGGGCCGCTGCTCGCTCTTGAGCTGGTTCACCTCGATGCGGAGCTGCTCGGCTCCGGTGGCAGTCATTGGGACCCTACTCATCCACTCAGTTCCTCATGCAATGCTTGCAGGCGAAAAACTTCGCCGGACCCCAGCTGCCGCAACGCCAAAGCCATGGCACGAGCGCCCGCTACCGTGGTGAAGTAGCTTACCTTGTGCATCAATGCTTCGC
The DNA here is from genome assembly GCA_964563515.1 of uncultured Candidatus Competibacteraceae bacterium. Taxonomy (GTDB): domain Bacteria; phylum Pseudomonadota; class Gammaproteobacteria; order Competibacterales; family JAHEDQ01; genus CAZLYT01. Next base: position 5,817 of record CAZLYT010000694.1, read on the forward strand.
GGCGAATGGAGTAGGAGTCGGCAATAGCCTGTTTGCCTTCTGTCGTGTTGACGATCAGATCGATTTCGTCGTTCTTGATCAGGTCCACCACGTGGGGTCGACCCTCGATCACCTTGTTCACGGTGCGACACGCCACACCCTGCTCGCTCAGAAATGCGGCTGTACCGCGGGTGGCGACTATCTCGAAGCCCTGCCGCAGCAGGTCGCGGGCGATCTCCAGACTCGCGCTCTTGTCAGCGTCCTTGACGCTGACGAAGGCGCGGCCGGCCCGAGGCAGCTGGTTGCCCGCCGCCAGCTGAGCCTTGGCGAAAGCATCGCCGAAGCTGCGGCCGACCCCCATCACCTCCCCAGTGGACTTCATCTCCGGTCCCAGCAAGGGATCGACCCCTGGAAACTTGACGAAGGGGAATACCGCTTCTTTAACGCTGTAGTAGGGTGGCACCCGCTCAGCCACGAGCCCTTGTTGTGCCAGGGTTCGGCCTGCCATGCAGCGGGCGGCAACCTTTGCCAGGGGTATGCCCGTTGCCTTGGAGACATAAGGCACGGTTCGCGACGCCCGTGGATTGACTTCCAGCACATAGATGGTTCCGTCCTGAATCGCGAACTGGACATTCATCAGGCCAACCACGTTCAATCCGAGAGCCAGCTTGCGGGTCTGCTCGCGCAGCGCCGCCTGCAGCTGCTCACTCAACGAGTAGGGTGGCAGCGAACAGGCTGAGTCTCCGGAGTGGACGCCAGCCTCCTCGATGTGTTCCATGATGCCGCCCACCCAGACCTCGCGGCCGTCGCAGATCGCATCTACGTCCACCTCCACCGCGTTGGCGAGGAAGTGGTCCAACAGCACCGGTGAGTCATTCGATACCAGCACAGCCTCTCTCATGTAGCGGCGCAGGTCATCCTCCGCGAACACGATCTCCATGGCCCGACCACCAAGCACGTAGGACGGCCGTACCACCAAGGGGTAGCCGATCTCAGCGGCCAGTCTCACCGCGTCGTCCGGTGTGCGGGCGGTGCGATTGGGCGGCTGCATCAGGCCCAGCCGGTGGATCATCTGCTGGAAACGCTCGCGGTCTTCGGCCAGATCGATAGCGTCTGGCGAGGTACCGATGATAGGCACCCCGGCGGCTTGCAGCGCCTTGGCGAGCTTCAGCGGCGTCTGGCCGCCGTACTGGACGATCACGCCTTGGGGTTGCTCGACCCGAACGATCTCCAGTACGTCCTCCAACGTCAACGGCTCGAAGTAGAGGCGGTCGGAGGTGTCGAAGTCGGTCGATACCGTCTCCGGATTGCAGTTGACCATGATGGTCTCGAAACCGTCCTCCCGCAGAGCGAGCGCGGCGTGAACACAGCAGTAGTCAAACTCGATTCCCTGACCAATCCGGTTGGGACCACCGCCGAGCACCATGATCTTGGCACGATCCGAAGGCGCAGCCTCGCACTCCTCCTCGTAGCTCGAGTACATATAGCCGGTAGTGGTCGCAAACTCCGCAGCACAGGAGTCCACGCGCTTGAACACCGGTTGGATAGAATGCTCCCAGCGCCGGCTGCGTACCACGCCCTCTTCCACCCCCAGCAGGGTTGCCAGGCGACGGTCCGAGAAGCCCTGACGTTTCACCCGGCGCAGCAGATGGGGGTCTTCGAGGGCTGCCGCGCCCGAGCCACGCAGCTCCGCCGCAGTCTGCACCAGCACCTCGATCTGCACCAAAAACCAGGGGTCGATGTGGGTCAGGTCGTGCAATTGCTCGACGCTGTAGCCGGCCCGAAACGCCTCGGCGATGAACCACAGTCGGTGCGGCCCCGGAAATCCTAGCTCGTACTTGATCACCGCTTCGGCGTTTTCGGTGCCGGGCTCCAGCACCTCGTTGAATCCGTCGACGCCGGTTTCCAGGCCGCGCAGGGCTTTGTGCAAGGACTCCTGAAAGGTCCGGCCGATGGCCATCACTTCTCCCACCGACTTCATTTGGGTGGTTAGGCGATCGTTGGCCTGGGGAAATTTCTCGAAGTTGAACCGGGGCACCTTGGTGACCACATAGTCGATGGTGGGCTCGAAGGAGGCCGGCGTCGCCCCGCCGGTGATTTCGTTGCGCAGCTCATCCAAGGTGTAGCCCACGGCGAGCTTGGCAGCGACCTTGGCGATCGGAAACCCAGTGGCTTTGGAGGCCAGTGCCGAGGAGCGGGACACACGAGGGTTCATCTCGATCACCACCATGCGCCCGTCCTTGGGGTTGATGGCGAACTGCACGTTGGAGCCACCGGTGTCCACCCCAATCTTGCGCAGCACCGCGATCGAGGCGTCCCGCATGATCTGGTACTCCTTGTCGGTGAGCGTCTGGGCGGGCGCCACCGTGGTGGAGTCTCCGGTGTGGACGCCCATTGGGTCCAGGTTCTCGATGGAGCAAACGATGATGCAGTTGTCGCGATGGTCGCGAACCACCTCCATCTCGAACTCCTTCCATCCCAGAACCGACTCTTCCAGCAGCGCCTCGTGGGTGGGCGACAGGTCCAGCCCGCGTTCGACGATGTCTAGGAACTCTTCCCGATTGTAGGCAATGCCACCTCCGCTCCCGCCCATAGTGAAGGACGGGCGGATGATGGTCGGGAAGCCAATCTGCGCTTGAACCTGCAGCGCCTCTTCCAAGCTGTGGGCAATGGCCGCGTTGGGCGTGGCGAGACCGATTTGCTGCATGGCGCGGCGAAAGCGGTCCCGATCCTCGGCCATGTCGATGGCCTCCCGATCGGCGCCGATCATCTCCACGCCGAAGCGCGCAAGCACCCCTTCCCGCACCAAGTCCAGGGCGCAATTCAACGCAGTCTGACCGCCCATAGTCGGCAACAGCGCGTCGGGCCGCTCCTGCTCGATCACCAGCGCCACCACCTCCCAATGGATGGGTTCGATGTAGATCGCGTGCGCCATCCCGGGATCGGTCATGATGGTGGCAGGGTTGGAGTTCACCAGGATGACCCGATAGCCCTCCTCACGCAGGGCCTTACAAGCCTGGGCGCCGGAGTAGTCGAACTCGCAGGCCTGCCCGATAACGATAGGGCCGGCGCCGATGATCAGGATGGACTGGATGTCAGTTCGTTTGGGCATTGCCGTGGTAGTCCGTACGCACGTGTTACTGCGCCCCCGAGCGCTCCCGGCGTTGATCGACCTGGGATTCCCGGGCCTCAGAAGCGGGCAGCGGTCTTCGCCTCGGTGGCGATTCCAGCCCGATCCTGCCGGCCAGCCATCAGCTGGGCGAAGCGGTGGAACAGAGGCGCCAGGTCGTGAGGCCCAGGGCTCGCCTCTGGATGGCCCTGGAAGCCGAAGGCAGGGCAGTCGGTTCGCTCTATTCCCTGCAGACTGCCGTCGAATAGCGAGCGATGCGTCGCCCGCAGATTCTGAGGCAGCGTTGGCTCCTCGACCGCGAACCCATGATTCTGACTGCTGATCAGCACGCGCCCGGTAGCAATCTCCAGGACCGGATGGTTGGCCCCGTGATGACCGAATTTCATCTTCACGGTGCCGGCACCAGAGGCCAGACCCAAGAGCTGGTAGCCCAGACAGATCCCGAAGGTTGGCACCATGGCGGCTAGGATGACTTGGATAGCCGACACTGCATAGTCGCACGGCTCCGGGTCGCCAGGGCCATTGGAAAGGAAGACACCATCCGGTTGCAGCGCCAACACCTGCTCTGCGGGCGTCTGGGCGGGAACGACGGTCACTCGGCACCCTTTAGCCACCAACATGCGCAGGATGTTGCGCTTGATGCCGTAGTCATAGGCCACCACGTGAAAGCGCGCCGACCCGGGAGACTGCTCCTGAGCGCATCCCTCGAGACACCAAACTCCCTCCGACCACTCGTAGCGGTGGGGCGTGCTCACCACCTTCGCGAGATCCATGCCCTTGAGGCCCGGGAACTGACGAGCTGCGGCGACGGCCGGCTCCGGCTGGGCCGCCGAACCGGCCGCTATGCACCCCGCCAGCGCGCCTTTTTCGCGCAAGTTGCGGGTCAGCCGACGGGTATCCACATCGGCGATGGCCACTACGCCGCGCGCGACCAGGTACTCATCCAACGGCTGATGGCTCCGCCAGCTGCTAGCCAGTGCCGGACAATCGCGGACCACGAGACCGGCAGCCTGCACGGCGGCTGACTCGGCATCATCAGGATTGGTGCCGACGTTGCCGATGTGCGGATAGGTCAGGGTGACGATCTGTCTGCTGTAGGAGGGGTCGGTGAGGATTTCCTGGTAACCGGTCATGGCAGTGTTGAACACCACTTCGCCGACCGTTTGCCCGTCTACGCCGATCGATTGGCCGTGGAAGACGCTGCCGTCCTCCAGGGCGAGCAGAGCGGGTTTCCTCACCGACTTCACCTCGATCATTTGGCGTCGGTGGCGAGACCGAAGCGGTAGCGCCAGACGCCTGACATGCAAAGCGGGAGTCGCCCCGTTGGAACGCTCCCGCTTATTGGGGAATTGGGACCTGTTTGCCTTTGCCCGGTCGCGAGTTCTCGGCCCCGGACAAGGTTTCCATCGAACGGCGATCGTCCTCCATGGAAGGCCCACCAAGGTCCAAGTGCTGCACCATCAGCAAGCGCACGCGCCCTCGCGACGGTCGGGTGCAGGCCAATGCGCCCAAGGTCGGGCGGCAGTTTACTTGAACACCCGGAGAGGGTCTACGGCGTGGGGCTAGGGCGCACGCAGACCCAGCACGTCTTGCATGTCGTAGAGCCCGTGGGGCTGGTCCGCCAGCCAGAGCGCGGCGCGGACAGCGCCGTTGGCGAAGGTCATCCGGCTCGACGCCCGATGCGTGATCTCTACGCGCTCACCCAAATCAGCGAACAACACCGTATGCTCCCCGACCAGGTCACCCGCGCGTATGCTCTCGAAGCCGATGGTAGCTCGGTGGCGCTCACCGGTATGGCCCTGGCGACCGTAGACGGCACACTGCTCCAGGTTGCGCCCGAGGGTGTCAGCGATGATCTGACCCATCCGCAGCGCGGTGCCGGAGGGCGCGTCGACTTTGTGCCGGTGGTGGGCCTCAATGATTTCGATATCGACGCCATCTCCCAGTGCTCGCGCCGCCATCTCCAACAGTCGGAAGCACAAATTCACGCCCACACTCATGTTCGGCGCGAACACGACGCCAACCTGCTCGGCCGCACGGGCAATGCGCCGGCGGCCATCGCTGTCAAATCCAGTGGTCCCAATCACCACGCGCCGACCCGCGGCCCGGCATACCTCCAAGTGGGCCAGCGACGCGTCGGTACTGGTGAAGTCGATCAGGGCATCGAACTGATCGACCACGGCGGCCAGATCATCCACCACCGGGACCCCGAGCCAGCCGATGCCGCAGATCTCGCCGGCATCGGCTCCCACCAGGGAGCTTCCGGGCCGCGCCGTGGCTGCGCTCACATAGACGTGCTCGGCTTGCCCGCAGGCCTCGACGATGGCGCGGCCCATGCGTCCACCCACTCCCGCGACTGCGATACGAATCATTTTCGCTCCCTACTGGTGATCGCTTGTATGAGCACTTGGCTGCCGGCCGGCTACCAGGCGATATAGGCGTAGCCCTGCTCCTGCAGCTCCATGAGCTTGGCGGCCCCCACCTCGGCGACCTCCGCGAACGGGCGCACATCCACCTCGGTCCAGCCCAGGGAGCTCAGGGTGTTGCCGCAGGCGAAGAACTCAACGCCGTAAAAAGCGAAGCTTTCGGCCCGTTGCCGTAGCTCTTCGGGTACTGGTTGACGCGGCTCCTTTGCCAGCACATGAATCGCCGGCCCGATCACCACCACCGCCACGTCGACGTCATCGCCGTACTTCTGCAACACCGCGCGCACCGAGTTGAAGACCGCCGTCTGATATTCCGGCTCGCCGCGATTGAGCTGGTAGACCAGCCGGTGACTGGCGGGGTCGCCTGGAAAGCGCAGCGAATCCTCTGCCGCCGCCCCGGTGCCTGCAGCAAGCGCCAGAACGAAACCCAGCAAACAGCTCCCGAGTAGCCTCATGAATCACCTCGCCTCAGGGTTTCATGTCCTCGAAGAACTGCTTCACCCCGTCGAGCCAGGAGCGATGTTTAGGAGAATGCCGGTGTCCACCCTTCTCCATGCTGTCGGCAAAGGACTGCAACAGTTCCTTTTGCTCCCGGTTCAGATTGACCGGTGTCTCGACGACCACCCGGCACACCAGATCTCCCTGGGCACCCCCGCGCACCGGCTTGACGCCTTTGCCACGAATCCGAAACAGCTTGCCGGTCTGGGTCTCGGCGGGAATCTTGAGCGTCACCTTGCCGTCCAGGGTCGGGACCTCCAGATCACCACCGAGCGCTGCAGTGGCAAAGCCAATCGGTACCTCGCAGGAGAGATTGTTGTCCTCGCGGGTAAAGATCTGGTGCGGCTTGATACGAATCTGTACATAGAGATCGCCCGCCGGTCCGCCCCGGTCGCCGGGCTCGCCTTCCCCTGCTAGCCGAATCCGATCGCCGTTGTCCACCCCTGCCGGCACCTTCACCGATAGCGTCTTGGTGCTCTCGACCTTGCCTGCACCGCGGCACGCGGGGCAGGGATCGGCCATATAGACGCCACGCCCGTGGCAGCGCGGACAAGTTTGCTGGATCGAGAACAGCCCTTGCTGCAGCCGCACCTGGCCGTGTCCTCCGCAGGTGGGACAGGTTTCGGGCGTGGTGCCGCTACGTGCCCCGTTCCCGTTGCAGCTGGTGCAGGTCTCGAGGGTGGGCACACGGATCTTCACCGAGGTGCCGAATACCGCCTCCTCCAGGCTCAGCTCCAGGTTGTAGCGCAAATCGGCGCCGCGAAAGCTCTGCCCCCCCCGGGAGCCGAAGATGTCGCCGAACACGTCGCCGAAGATGTCGCTGAAGCTGGGCCCGGCGCCGTAGCTGCTTCGAGCGCCACCGAAACCCGCAGTAGGATCGACCCCGTCGTGGCCGAACTGATCGTAAGCCGTGCGCTTGCGCGGATCCGTGAGCACCTCGTAGGCCTCCTTGGCCTCCTTGAAGCGCTCCTCGGTCGCGCTGTCGCCGGGATTGCGATCTGGGTGGTATTTCATGGCCAGTCGTCGGTAGGCCTTCTTGAGCTCGGCCTCGCTGGCGTTTCGCGCCACCCCTAATATTTCGTAGTAATCCCTCTTCGCCATGCGCTTCCCCTAAGGAATCGTCGAACCGTGGAGCTGCTGAGCGTCGTGACGGCAAGCTCGCGCTTCGGCTTCGAATGGCACCGGAGGTCGATTCCCTAGACCCGAATACTTCATCAGTGACCCCGGATGCTGGCGGAACTCACAGCCGCCCTGTTGACACATTCGGGCTCGCCGCCATCGAACACGCAGGCGGGCCCGGCGTCGATGACGTCGGACCCAACTCGTCGCTCGCATCGGCTCGCCCGTCACCCGGGCGACCGCAACCCGATTACCGGTTGTTGTTATCCTTGACCTCTTCGAACTCGGCGTCGACGACTTCGTCGGATTCCTTGCCGGCACCAGCACCGCCGCTTCCGCCGGCGCCGTCGTCTCCGCCTTTGCCGCTCCCGCTCTGCGCCGACTGCTGCTCGTACACTCGGGTGGCGAGCTTGCCGGACACTTCTGCCAGGGCCTGGGTCTTGGCCTCGATGGTGTCCTTATTGTCGCCCTTGAGCGCCTCACGCAGCTCGGTTGTAGCGGTCTCGACCTCGGCCCGCTCGCTATCGGTGACCTTGTCACCGAGCTCCTTCATGGACTTCTCGGTCGCATGGATCATGTTGTCGGCGCGGTTGCGGGCGTCGACCAGCTCGTGAAAGCGACGGTCCTCGTCTTTATGGGCCTCGGCGTCCTTGACCATCTGATCGATCTCGGCGTCGCTCAAGCCACTGGATGCCTTGATGACGATGGACTGCTCCTTGCCGGTGGCCTTGTCCTTGGCCGATACGTGCAAGATGCCGTTGGCGTCGATGTCGAATGTGACCTCGATCTGCGGCACGCCCCGAGGCGCCGGCGGGATGTCGGAGAGGTCGAAACGACCCAGCGACTTGTTGGCGGAGGCCATGTCCCGCTCGCCCTGCATCACGTGCACGGTCACCGCCGTCTGGCTGTCGTCGGCGGTGGAGAACACCTGGTTGGCCTTGGTCGGAATGGTGGTGTTCTTCTCGATCAGCTTGGTCATGACACCGCCCAGGGTCTCGATCCCCAGCGACAGCGGCGTCACGTCCAGCAGCAGCACGTCTTTGACTTGGCCGCCCAGCACGCCACCTTGGATGGCTGCGCCCACGGCGACGGCCTCGTCCGGGTTCACGTCCTTACGGGGCTCGCGCCCGAAGAACTCCTTTACAGACTGCTGCACCTTGGGCATACGGGTCTGCCCGCCCACCAGAATCACGTCGTCGATGTCCTTCACCGAGACCTCTGCGTCCTTTAGGGCGGTCTTGCAGGGCCCCATGGTGCGCTCGATGAGCTCTTCCACCAGCGACTCGAGCTTGGCCCGGGTCAGCTTGATGTTCATGTGCTTGGGACCGCTGGCATCGGCGGTTATGTAGGGCAGATTGACCTCGGTCTGCTGCGTCGAGGAAAGCTCGATCTTGGCCTTCTCGGCACCTTCCTTCAGGCGCTGCATGGCCAGCGGGTCACCGCGCAGGTCGATGCCGGTATCCTTCTTGAACTCGTCGGCCAGATAGTCGATGACGCGCTTGTCGAAGTCTTCACCGCCCAGGAAGGTGTCGCCATTGGTGGAGAGCACCTCGAACTGCTTCTCGCCCTCCACGTCGGCGATCTCGATGATCGAGATGTCGAATGTGCCGCCGCCCAGGTCGTAGACGGCAATCTTGCGGTCACCGCCCTGCTTGTCCATGCCGAAGGCGAGCGCCGCCGCGGTGGGCTCGTTGATGATGCGCTTGACCTCGAGCCCGGCAATCTTGCCGGCGTCCTTGGTGGCCTGGCGCTGGGAGTCGTTGAAGTAGGCGGGCACGGTGATCACCGCCTCCTTCACTTCCTCGCCCAGGTAGTCCTCGGCAGTCTTTTTCATCTTCATCAGCACGCGGGCCGCAATCTCTGGCGGCGCCATGCGCTTGCCACGGACTTCCACCCAGGCGTCGTTGTTGTCCGCCTTGACGATGCTATAGGGCACCATCTTGATGTCCTTCTGCACCTCAGCATCTTGGAACCGACGGCCGATCAGTCGCTTGATGGCGAACAGGGTGTTTTTGGGGTTGGTAACCGCCTGTCGTTTCGCTGGCTGGCCCACCAGGACTTCGCCATCCTCCATGAAAGCCACGATGGAGGGCGTGGTGCGGTCACCCTCGCTGTTTTCGATGACCCGCGGCTTGCCCCCCTCCATGATTGCCACACAGGAGTTGGTGGTGCCCAGATCGATACCGATTATCTTTGCCATGTCATGCCTCACTGTTGTCCTGGCTCAGTGCCCGACCTGCCGCTCGGGGCCGCGCGCCGAATTTCATCCTGGTCCCAAAGTGGGGACGCCTGGATCGGATTCAAGGGGTTTCCGGCTCAGTTGTTCCCGAACCATGCATCGAGGGCTGCCGAGGAGCTGGCTCAGGCATTGTTCCGCCCTTCGAGAGCGGTTCAGTCGTCCTGGGCTCGGGCGACGATCACCATCGCCGGCCGCAGCAGGCGGTCGTTGATCAGATAGCCTTTCTGCACTACCTGCAGCACCGTGTTGGGCGCAGCTTCTGCCGAGGGCTGCGTCGCCATGGCCTCGTGACGCGCCGGATCGAAACGCTCGCCTATCGGGTTGAGCTCCGAGATCCCGAACTTGGTAAACGCCGAATTCAGCATCCTCAAGGTGAGCTCGGTGCCTTCGATGAGCCTGGCGGAATCGGCGGCGTGTTCACTGGCCGCGGATAGCCCCATCTCGAGGCTGTCTTTGACGCCTAGCAGCTCTCCGGCAAAGCGTTCCAAGGCAAACTTGTGAGCGTTCTCGAGCTCCCGCTCGGCGCGCCGGCGCACATTGTCCATCTCCGCGCGTGCCCGCAGAAAATGGTCCCAGTTCTCCTGCGCCTTGGCCTCCGCCTCAGTCAACCGTCGCTGCAACTCCGCCACCTCAAGGGCCAAGGCCGTCGTAGCTGTTTCCTCTTCGTGGGGAGCCGGCGACTGCTCTTGCTCGACAGCCGTGACCGGGTCTGCCGGCTGTTCGGGTGACTCTTGCTCGCTCAGGTCCACTGACTTGTCCTGATGGTTTGCCATCAACTTCCTCCACGAATCCGGGGCGCGCCCCAAGAAATAAAGTGAACAAGCACCACGTGCGCGACCACCAGGCGCGGTTCAAGCCAGGGACGTTGGGGCGGTCAGAGGGAATTCAAGGCCGAGCTCATCAACCGAGCCGTCATGTCCACGATGGGAATTACCCGCTGGTAGGGCATCCGGGTGGGACCAATCACCCCGAGCACACCCACGATGCGACCATCGCGAGTGTAGGGCGCGGTCACCAGGCTGCAGTCGTCGAGAACGTCGAATCCCGTCTCATTGCCGATGAAGATCTGGGTGCCGTCCGCCGCCAGGCATCGCTCCAGCAGGTGGAGCACGTCACGCTTTCGAGTCAGGGCCACGAACATGTCGCGCAGCTTGCGTATGTCAGCCAGCTCTTCGATGGCGAACAGGTTGGTTTCCCCGGTCAGCACGTAGTCGGCGTTGTCATGTTCCACCGTGAATGCCAGCCCGGAGAGCTCCACCACGGCGTCGAACATGCTACGCAGCTCCGCCTCGTCGGCTCGGACCTGACGACCCAGCCGGTCGGCGATGTCCTCGAGACCGAGCCCGGCGAAGTGTTGGTTCAGATAGTTCGCCACCCGCCGCAGCTCGGCCTCTCCGTAGTCCCGGTCGACATTGATGATGCGGTTCTGAACGTCGCGCTCATTGACCACCAGGATCACAAGGATTCGGCGCCCCGACAGGGGCAGAAACTCCACCTGTCGCAGCACCAGGGCGTCCTGCCGTGGCAGGGTCACGATGCCGGCCAGATGGGTAAGCGAGGACAGCATGCTGGAGGCCGCCTGCACCACCTGCTGCGGATTGTCCTCGGCGCGGAGTATCCGGCGGATGCGCTGCTCCTCGCCTTCGCTCAAATCCTTCACCGTGAGCAAGGTGTCGACGAAAACGCGATAGCCACGCAAGGTCGGTACTCGTCCAGCGGACGTGTGAGGGGCTTGCAGCAGACCGAGCTCCTCGAGATCGGCCATGACGTTACGCACGGTGGCGGGGCTGAGGCCTAGTCCCGACTCCCGGGTCAGGGAGCGCGAGCCCACCGGCAAGCCGTCACGGATGTAGCGCTCAACCAGCACCTTGAGCAGCAATTGGGCGCGCTCGCTAAGGTCGTACTCCAACCGTTCCGCGGTACCGTCAGCGTTGCTTTGATGGGCCATTCAGCAACCCCTCTGTGGCTTCTAGCACTCCCGATGAAAGAGTGCTAAGCATCCCAGTATCAACACCTTATATTCCGTGTCAAGGCGAGTGCACGAGTCTTGTCGCCTGCCGGGACGATAGCAGTTGTAGGGCGGAAGTGATAACTTGCCCGCTCCTGCCGCGGGTAGCCCAATGGATTACAAGTTTCTCGCCATAGGCCTGCTCGGCAAGCATAACGATCCGCGGGTCACCGACACTCTGGTTCACCTCTTGACCTTCCTCCGCCGCCGGCGACTGCGCGTGCTGGTGGAAGAGGGGTCGAAGTACGCTTTGCGCGACGCCGGCGACGTGGAGTTTGTCGATCGGGTGGCGCTGGGTCGGGAATGCGACCTTTGCATCGTAGTCGGTGGCGACGGCACGCTGTTGGACGCCGCCCGTTCGTTGGTGGATAGCGGCATCCCTTTGCTCGGCATCAACCAAGGTCGTCTCGGCTTCCTGGTTGACATCTCCCCCGCCGAGATGACTCAGCGCCTGGAAGAGATTCTTTGCGGCCGATTCCAAGAGGAGCAGCGCTGTCTCCTCACCACCAGCATCGTCCGTGACGGCAAGGTCGTGGATCAATCGGATGCGCTCAACGACGTGGTGGTCCACAAGCATGACGTGGCCCGCATCATCGAGATGCAGACCTACCTGGACGGTGACTTCATCAACACCTATCGAGCCGACGGCCTCATCATCTCCACGCCCACTGGTTCCACCGCCTATAACTTGTCCTGCGGCGGCCCCATCATTCACCCGGGGCTCGATGTGCTGGTGCTGCTGCCGATCTGCCCACATACGCTGACCAATAGGCCCGTGGTAGTGGATTCGGGTGGCGAGATCGAGATCCTGGTCACCGGCTGGCATTCCGACCACACTCCCGTCATCTGCGACGGGCAGGTGGTGCTCACCATGGAGCCCGGCGACCGCGTATTGATACGTTCCAAGCCCAAGAAACTACAGCTGCTGCAGCCTGCCGGCCACGACTACTTCGAGGTGCTGCGGGCAAAGCTCGGCTGGGGCGTTCATCCCAAGTAGTTGCGAGCGGTGCTGGCACAGATCCTCGTCCGCGACTTCGCTGTTGTCGAACACGCAGAGCTCGACCTGGCAGCGGGTATGACGGCGCTCACCGGCGAGACCGGAGCCGGCAAATCCATAGTCGTCGACGCCCTGGGCCTGGTCTTGGGGCAGCGCGCAGACGCCGGGTCCGTGCGTCATGGCGCCGAGCGCGCCGAGGTGGCGGCCACCTTCGTGATCGAAGCCGGCGCCTCCGGCGCCGAAGCCGTGACCGCGTGGCTGCAGGAGCGCGACCTGGACGATGCCGAGGGCACCTGCGTAGTGCGGCGTGTGGTGAGCCGAGAGGGCCGTTCTCGAGCCTACGTCAACGGCGCACCGCTGCCGGTGCAGGGACTGCGGGAGCTCGGTGAGCTGCTGGTGGACATCCACGGCCAGCACGAACATCAGTCGTTGCTGCGACGCGACCAGCAGAGGCGGATTTTGGACAGCTACGCCGCCCTCGGTCCCAAGCTCGACGACTTGGCCTGCGCCCACCAGCGCTGGCGCAGGTTGAAATCCGAGCAAGAGCGGCTCGCGGCGCGGAGCGCCGACCGATCGGCCAGGCTGGACCTGTTGCGGTTCCAGGTGGAGGAGTTACAAGCCTTCAACCTGGGTCCGGAGGAGTTACCGGTCCTGGAGTCGGAGCAGTCCCGCCTGGCGCACGTGGAGCAGCTGATTTGCGGCGCACAAAGCGTACTCGACGGCCTTCAAGAGGCCGAAGACATCGCCGTGGACTCGACGCTGGGGCGCTGCGTCGGCGTGCTCAGCGCTCTGGCTCGCATCGATACCAGCTTGGCACCGGCGACGGAGCTGCTGCAGAGCGCTTTGATCCAGATCCGCGAAGCCGTTGACGAGCTGCGGCGTCACGCCAGCGCACTGGAGGCCGATCCCGAGCGGCTACAAGAGGTCGAGTCACGTCTGGCGCGCGCTCTGGAGCTGGGTCGCAAGCATCGGGTGTCGCCCGAGGCACTCCCAGCCACCCTGGAGCAGCTGCAGACGGAGCTTGCGGAGCTGGAGACCATGGAGCAGCGCGGCGGCGACCTGGAACGGGAGATGGCAGACGCAGAGCAGAGCTACCGCGAGCGCGCTGAACAGCTGTCGGAGCTGCGCCGCGGGGCCGCCGCCGAGCTGGCCGCCCGCGTCAGCGGCGCCATGCCCGGCTTAGGGATGCAAGGCGGCACTTTTGATGTGGAGATTACCCACTTGACCGGGGCCGAGCCCACCACTCACGGCCTGGACCAAGTAGATTTCATGGTCGCCGCCAATCCCGGACAGCCGCTCCAGCTACTCGGAAAAGTCGCCTCTGGCGGCGAGCTATCCCGAATCAGCTTGGCCATTCAGGTAATTGCTGCCGATGAGTCACGGGTGCCGACTCTGGTCTTCGACGAAGTGGACACGGGAATCGGCGGCGCCACGGCCGAGGTCGTTGGGCGTCTTCTCCGTGAGCTCGGCGAGCACACCCAGGTGCTCTGCGTGACCCATCTACCGCAGGTGGCCGCCCAGGCTCATCATCACTTCCAGGTCCAGAAGCAGGTCTCGAGCGACCACGCCCGCACCCGGATCACACTCCTCGATCGTCAGGCTCGAGTCGAGGAGCTGGCGCGGATGCTGGGCGGTGTCGCGCTCACCGACCGCACCCTCGACCACGCCAGAGAGATGATCGATCAGGCAGGCGCGGCGTCCGGAGGCTGACCCCGCTGGGGCAAGCGGT
>CAZLYT010000695.1:0-5071 GCA_964563515.1 uncultured Candidatus Competibacteraceae bacterium
CTCGCCCTGCGCAGCGTTGAGCCGGCGGGCCAGGGCCTGATCGAGATAGACCAGCATCACTACCCCGGTTTCGGCAGCCACCCCTGCGAGCGCGATGAAGCCCACCGCCACCGCCACCGACAGGTGATAGCCCAACCACCAAAGCAGCCACAGGCCGCCGACCAGGGCGAAGGGCAGCGTAGCCATGATTAGCAAGGCCTCGCCCATGCGCCCGAAGCTCAGATAGAGCAAGAGCAGAATGATCACCAGGGTCACCGGCACCACCAGCTTCAGCCGTTCCGTAGCCCGCTCCAAGTACTCATACTGGCCAGACCAGGAAATTGAGTAGGCTGCAGGCAGGGACACTTGGTCGGCGACAGCTTGTCGTGCCTCTGCCACATAAGAGCCGAGATCACGGTCCCGGATGTCGACATAAATCCAGCCGTTCAGACGGGCATTCTCGCTGCGCAGCATCGGTGGACCCTCGACCACCTCGATACGTGTCACAGCTTCGAGTGGAATCTGCGCACCGGTCGGTGTAGTTAACGGCAGCATCCGCAGTCGCTCCAGGGAATCGCGCACCTCTCGCGGGTAGCGCACGTTGATCGGGTAGCGCTCCAGTCCCTCCACGGTCTCGGACACGTCCAGCCCGCCTACGGCGGTATTAACGACGTCCTGCACATCCATGACGTTGAGCCCATAGCGGGCCGCCGCCTGGCGGTCAATATCCACGTTCACATAACGCCCGCCGGTGGTGCGCTCAGAGTAGACGGACGCCGTGCCGGGAATGCTTTCGATCACTTGCTCGATGCGCTGGCCAAGGGCCTGAATTGTCTCCAGGTCCGGCCCCGCTATCTTCACCCCTACCGGGGTCTTGATGCCGGTGGCCAACATATCGATGCGGTTCTTGATCGGCATCACCCAGACATTGCTAAGCCCCGGCAGCCGCACGATGCGATCGAGCTCCTGGATCAGCCCCTGCGTGGTCAAGCCCGGCCGCCACAACTCTCTGGGCTTGAGCTGGATTGTGGTCTCGACCATATCCAGGGGTGCCGGGTCGGTGGCGGTCTCGGCGCGGCCGATCTTGCCGAAAACACCCTCGACTTCTGGCACCGTGCGGATCAGCTTGTCAGTCTGCTGCAGGATTTCAGCGGCTTTTCCCGCCGACACGCCAGGGAATGTGGTCGGCATATAGAGTAGATCCCCCTCGTCCAGACTGGGCATGAACTCCGTGCCCAGCTGGCTCAGTGGCCAAAGACCGGTCACGACGATGGCCAGCGCGATCACCAGCACCATCTTGGGAAAGCGCATTAGCGCCGTCACGAAAGGCCGATAGACGGCAATCAGGGCGCGGTTCACCGGATTCTTGTTTTCGGCGACGATGCGACCGCGAATAAAATAGCCCATCAGCACTGGCACCAGAGTGATGGACAGACCCGCGGCGGCGGCCATGGCATAGGTCTTGGTGTAAGCCAATGGCGCGAACAGCCGGCCTTCCTGGGCTTCCAGGGAAAATATCGGCACGAAGCTCAGGGTGATAATCAATAGGGAGAAGAACAGCGGCGGTCCGACCTCGACAGCGGCCCGCTGGATCACCAGCCAGCGGTTTTGCGCCGTCAGTTGCTCTTTTTCCAGGTGTTTGTGGACGTTTTCCACCATGACGATGGCAGCGTCGACCATCGCGCCGATGGCAATTGCGATACCGCCGAGGGACATGATGTTGGCGTTGATTCCCTGCTGATTCATGATCGCAAATGCCGCCAATATCCCGAGTGGCAAGCTGACCACTATGACCAGTGCTGAGCGCAGGTGAAACAGAAAGACCACGCACACCAACGCGACCACGATAAACTCCTCGACCAGCTTGTGCTCCAGGTTCGTCACCGCGCGCAGAATTAGATCTGAACGGTCGTAGGTCTCCACGATCTCGACGCCTGGCGGCAGCCCTTCCTTCAGTTCCGCCAGCTTGGCTTTGACGTCGGCGATGGTGGTCAATGCGTTCTCACCCGAGCGCATGACAATGACCCCACCCACCACTTCACCCTCGCCGTCCAGTTCGGCGATGCCGCGGCGCATCTGCGGGCCCAGGCGAAGTTCGGCGATGTGGGCAAGCAGAATCGGGGTACCGGTATCGGTATTGACACCCAGGGGGATGCGCCGCAAATCCTCCAGGCTTTTTAGGTATCCGGTAGAACGCACCATGTATTCGGCTTCGGCCATCTCGAGCACCGAGCCGCCGGTTTCTTGGTTGGCGCGCTGGATAGCGTTCTTTACCTGCATCAGCGTTAAGCCGTAGGCGCGGGCCCGGTACGGGTCCAGCACGACCTGATATTGCTTGACCATGCCGCCGATGGTGGCAACTTCGGCAACGCCGTTGATAGTTTGCAGCTCGAACTTCAAAAACCAGTCCTGCAGCGAGCGCAACTGCGCCAAGTCGTGGCCTCCACTGCGATCGATCAAGGCATACTGGTATACCCAACCTACCCCGGTGGCATCCGGTCCCAAGGCCGGTCGCGCCTCCTGGGGCAGGCGGCCGGCGATCTGGCTCAGGTATTCCAGCACCCGCGAGCGTGCCCAGTAGAGATCGGTGCCGTCTTCGAAGATTACGTAGACGTAAGAGTCGCCAAAAAACGAGTAGCCGCGCACCGTCACCGCTCCAGGCACTGCCAGCATCGCGGTTGTGAGCGGATAGGTGACCTGTTGCTCCACAACCTGGGGCGCTTGGCCCGGAAAGCTTGTCTTGATGATCACCTGGACATCGGAGAGGTCTGGAATGGCATCCAGCGGCGTGCGCTGCAGAGCGACGATGCCCCAGCCGGCAAGCAATGCACTGAGAATCAGGATCAAGAGACGGTTGTGGATGGACCAGCGGATGATATGCGCGATCATCGCAAGCTCCCCGCTTCATCGCCAGCCGGTTTAACAGAGACAATCACATAACCCGCCGGGCTCTGCTCCAAGGCAAAGCGAACCTTGGCGCCGGTTCTGAGCAGGCCCGTATCGATTGACTCCGCGAGCGGGAAATCCATGGTCATATCGGGCCAACCGAGCGCTGCAATAGGCCCGTGGCTCAGCCTGGCGGTGCGCTCGTTCGCATTCACCTCGCCGACCACCCCTTCACCCCAAACCTCGCTGGCAGTAGGCTCGGTCAAACGCCGCAGGCCGGCCCTGAGGTTGGCTTCCGAGTCGATCAGGAATTGGCCCGAAACGACTACGGTGTCACCATTCTCGAGGCCGGCCAAAATTTCGATGCGATCGCCAGACTCGATCCCCGGCTGCACCTCCACCGGCTGGAAGCGGCCGTCGCCTATTGCCACGATGACGTGTTGCGTGTCACCGCTGCGGATCAGCGCATCGGTTGGGATGCTCAAAGCGTTGTCCCGCGGACTGCTGTGGATGGTCACATTGGCGTACATATTGATCTTGAGCCGTTCGCCAGGGTTGTCGAAGCGCAGCCGCACCTTGAGGGTACGGGTTTTCGGATCCAAATCCGGGTAGATGTATTCCACGTCGCCTGTCCAGATCTCACCCGGCAGGTAGGGCAGATGCACCTGTGCTTTTTGCCCCACAGCCACCCAGCTCGCTTGCCGTTCGAAAACGTCGACCAGTACCCAAACGCTGGCCGGGTTGGCAAGGGTCAGAAGCTCGCTTTCCGGCTTGATATACATACCCTCGCGGATATCGAGCCGGGCGACGATCCCATCCTGCGGGGCATAAACGGGAACGAGCTGGCGGGCTCTGCGATCCGCGTCCAGTTTTTTGATGTGCACGGGCGGGATGCCCAGCGCCAGCAAGCGCTCCTTGGACGCCGGCAGGATGTTGGGCTGGTCGAGTCTTAACGCTTGCAAATACTCACGCTGGGCATTGACCAGTTCTGGGGAATAGAGCTCGAACAACAACTCTCCTTTGCGTACGCGATCACCCGTCGCCTGCGCCCGTAAGTTCTCCACCCAACCGACAGTGCGAACGTGCACGTGGCTGATAACGCGCTCGTCGTATCCGATGTAGCCCACCGTGTCGATGCGCCGCGATAGCTCGCCGCGCATGACTTTCTCGGTCCGTACACCTAAGTTGTTGACCACGGCGGGGGCAATGCGCACCATGGCGCTCTCATCCGTGTCGCTATCCTCGTAGACTGGAATGTAGTCCATGCCCATATTGTCCTTGGCCGGCACCGGCGAAAAGATCGTCGGGTTCATGGGGTGTCGGTATTTCACGGGCTTGCGTTCTGCCACCGTGCTCGTGGCTTGGACCGTGGGTGCGGCCGATTGCCAGAGTCGAGCCCCGATCTGCGTACCGGCGGCCGTTATCTCTTGCTGATTAGCGATGAGGAAAACCACGGCCAATGCCGCAGCGATAGAAATGAGGACGACCTTAATGGCCATGCCCGACGTCTCCTGCTAGCGGAGCTAGCTGCCCGAATAGATACGCTAAGGAGTAGCGTTATATTTAGTGCGTCGGATCAGCCCCGGGGTGGGCGCAGAATTCTGAAACGGGGGGCGTCGGATCGGATCGGAACATCTGCCTGGTGCCACACGCGGGCGTCGGCAGCTATCGGGGAGTCACGACCAGCGTCGGGCACGACTGACACTGGGCATATGACGCAAGGCGTGGAGGCGCACTCGGCGCCGTCCTGGGGGTCGTCGCCACTGGAAGAAGTATGGCAGGCATCCTGGGTATGGCGGTCGCAGCCGGTACAGGGTGCCCCTGCCCACAGCTGAGACGATATAGCAATCGCCAAAATCAAGATCAGCGCAACGCGGCCCCACGCCCCTCTCGGTGGGCATTTGGACCGGCTCGTTACCAACTGGGCGTTACTCATCGTTGCGTTGGAACATCCTCTACGTATCGACGGTGTCAACGGACGCAGGGCTGTCTTGGCCGTGCAGTGACTGCGCTAACTTTGGGCTCGCTATCCAAGCGCCAACGCTGGCAGTTGCACGCCACCCCACATGTTAAGACATCCGGGCACTGATCGAAGCAGGCGCGGATGCCGCCGCCGCGCCATGGGAAGGGGGGAAGACGCGTGGATTTGAGAAGGACCCTAATCGACGGGGCGGTCCTCTGCCATCACCGGGCCGGAGCCGCGCCA
>CAZLYT010000696.1:0-5803 GCA_964563515.1 uncultured Candidatus Competibacteraceae bacterium
AGCCTGCCATCACCATCTTGTCCACGCCCACCCTGGTGAGTGGCTAGCAGGGCGCCCAGCCCGGCGGCGGCCAGATGCGACAGCTTGACAGCTTGCACCGCGACTGTGCCTACCGAGCGCTCAGCCTCGGCGGCTGAACCACCCGGTGATGCTCAGCCGCTCTCGGTGGGTGGGGAGCACCTCGTGCAG
Source organism: uncultured Candidatus Competibacteraceae bacterium (assembly GCA_964563515.1). Lineage (GTDB taxonomy): Bacteria > Pseudomonadota > Gammaproteobacteria > Competibacterales > JAHEDQ01 > CAZLYT01. The sequence goes on from CAZLYT010000696.1 coordinate 190, forward strand.
GAGTTCCGCGCTCAGGAAGGCCACCAGAGTGCCGCCCACCGGCGCTACATCAACAGGTGGGGACTGCGCGGGCGGATAGAGTCGGAGCTCTCCGCCGTCCCCAGGTTCCCAGGCGGCATTGAGATAGCCAACCACCGAGACGGTGCGGCCCGGCGCCTCGGCGAACTGGTCCACGTGGGATACGTACTGGGCGCCGGGCGGGTACACCGTGAGATGCGCCTCGAAGTCGAACAACCCCAGCAACAGCTCGCGGTTGATGCTTAGCCGCAGCTGCTCCATGCGCGCCAGGTAGCCGGTCAGATAAGGACCGCAGCGCTCGCCGTCGATCCAGCGCACCCGGTCGCCGCGCAACTGCGGCTGCAACTGCCAGCTGGCGCCCCTGCCCACGCCGGCGCGCCTGAAATCCCCCTGCTCCCATTGCTCAGTGAGCTCCCGCTGCAGACCCCGCCGGGCGGGTTCTTGCAGAAAGCCGCTCACCACCACCCAGCCATGGTCGGCCAGGTTTCGGACGATTACGGCATCGTCGATTGCTTTCGCTAGCGGAGTCAACAGGTGGCCTCTTGGGTGGTATTGAAGACGCCGAAATGCGGCTCGCACGGATTGATCATCGGCTCTCTCGTGTTCTTGTGCACGCTGCGCAGTACCTTGAGCGCCTTTTGGGCGGGCTCCGAAGAACAAAGGGCCATTGATGTCATAGATCAGAATCTCCGGCGGCAGACCTCCATGGCGGCCATGCTCAGCGTCGCCCGGCAGCAGTCGGCTCTCCGTCAAGTCCGCCATGCGTTTGATGAACAACACTGCGGCCAAACCGAGAGCCACGATCACGAAGGTGACCTGGAATTCGGCTCTCGAGTCGACCCCACCACAGCAAGACGGAGAGGGTGAGGATCGCACTCATCGTATCGCCCCAGCGGGCGGTGAGAAGCGCGGCAGCGATAATCGCCACCTTGTCCAGGTAGTGGCCACCGACCGTTCCCAGCTCGAGACCGAGGGTCGCTCATGTACTCATCTTGAGGAGTGGTGTAGTCCCAGGTATACGCCGGCAAGGACCGGTCGCGGGGCTGCAATCATCGCCCCGAAGCGGAACAATTCTCAACGAGACCTCCAGGCGGAAGCTGTATTGCTATCGGCATCAACAGGTTCTTGCGTCGCCACCGAGAACGATGACGATCCGGAAATTGCTTGAGTTGAGGGCACCGATGGCTGTTAGACTCGAGTGGAATAAATACCATTCGGGCGTTTGCCAGCTTATCGTCGCTGTTCGAAGTCACGGTCAGGCTTACTGCGGCGACAATGCTCGGTACGGCGCCTCCGTGGAAGGGCTCGCGGAGAATTCAGTGACCGTCATCGAGTCGCCTGCGACCAGCCCGGAGCTTGCTGCCGCCCTGCGCGCCGCTCGGGCGGCCGCGCCCCTGATCACTGGCTATTACCGCAGCGGCGTGGAGGTGCGCATCAAGTCGGACCGGACTCCAGTCACGATCGCCGATGAGGAGGCCGAGGCCACGATTCGCCAGATTTTGCTCGAAGCATTTCCCGACTATGGATTCTTCGGCGAGGAAAGTGGCCTCCACGGCCACGACCAGAGCAATCTTTGGCTGGTGGATCCCATTGATGGCACCAAGAGCTTCGTCAGGGGCTACCCCTTCTTTTCGACCCAGATCGCGCTCATGCGAGAGGGCGAGCTGGTGCTGGGAGTGTCCAGCGCGCCGGCTTTTGGTGAAACGGCTTGGGCGCAGCGCGGCGCCGGGGCTTTTCTCGACGGCACGCCGCTAAGGGTCAGCGCCGTCGATGCTTTCGACGCGTGCACGGTGTCCTTCGGCAACTTGAAGACCATCGCGGGCGACCGGCGCTGGCAGGCGTTGGGTGAGCTCGTGCGCACCTGCAATCGAACCCGAGGATACGGGGATTTCTACCACTACCATTTGCTGGCATCCGGCAGCATCGATCTGGTGATCGAGTCCGACGTGAACATCCTCGACGTGGCGGCGCTGTCCGTTCTGATCGAGGAGGCCGGCGGACGCTTCACCGATCTGGCCGGTGCCCCCTTGGGCCTGCACAGCAAGAGTGTGCTGGCCAGCAATGGCCAACTTCACGCCCTCACCCTGGATCTGCTAGGGGAGCCCTGATCGGGACAGTTCGGGCTGCCTGACTGAATAAGCGGGATCCGCCAAGAACGGCTCCCGAGGGAGATGGCGTGATCAAGGCCCCAGGCCTGCGTGCGGTTCTTTTCCTCCTGTTTGGATTGGTGGCGACGGTCCCGGTGCTGATCTTGCCATTCGGGGTGGAGCGCCCGGCAATGGAGCGTGAGCTGGGAGACGTGGAGGAGAAGCACTTGCTGCTGGCGCAGTCCCTGGCAACCAGCATCGATCCATGCCTATCCGCTTACTGAACATCGTCGCGTTCCAGCCGCCCGGCTGCGTCTAGCTGCCATCGTAGAGCCCGAGGTAGGTTCGTGCATTCCAGCAGCCAGCAGTTCAGCGGGCGCCACGTGCGCCAGTCTGGCCAGGAGACTGGCTGGGAACGATGTCATGTTCAACAACCGGATAGGCATGCATCGATCTATATGCCAAGGATGCCGCCGCGGTGCTGCAATATGCAGCGGTTCACCTGGCGACGGAAGGTGCGGACCCGGGCCTCAAGGCGCTGATGGCGGCCTTCAACCTGCGCGCCCTCGAGCTGCTGGCCGCCGACGGCACCGGCCTCGTTCGCGCCGATATTTCATCGACCACCGAAACCCAGTTTTCGCCCCAGGTGCAGACACTGCTGCTAGCCAATGCGATGGCCGATCGGGTCACGTTCAGCCCAGTGGCGACGGGAAGCGATGGTCACCCGGTAGTGCATCTGAGCTGGCGCCTTCCCACGGGCGAGGTGGCGCTGGGAGTACTGGAAACCAATCGTATCCGCTCCGCTCAGGCCCAGCTCGTCTTCGGCGAGAACGGCCATGCAACCATCGTCGATCACACCGGTCACGTTTTAGCCCACCCGTTCTCGCAATGGGTGGAGCAGCGGCACGATATCTCCCAGCTCGCCCCGGTCAGCATGCTGAAGCAGCAGGCATCTGGGGTGGTCCGCTTCTATTCGCCGGCCAAGTCCCAGGAGACGGTCACTGGCTTCGCTCGTGTTCCCAGCACCGGCTGGGGGACCATGGTGCCCCAGCCCATATCCGAATTAGTGGGCAGCGCCAAGGGCTTGGTCGGTAGCGCGTTACAGCTCGCGGCGTTGGCGGCAATCTTGGCCGCCCTGTTGGGATGGTGGCTCGCGGGACGCCTGACGAGTCCCGTTGGCGCCGTGGTGGCGGCGGCGCGGCGAGCCGCGCTGGACCAGGAACACGCGGCGCCGGCGCCGGATCCAGGGCCCACGGCGCCGCTCGAGATGCGCAGTCTGGTCAACACCTTCAATAGCATGCTGGCCGAGGTGCGGACCCACCGCATGGCGCTCAGGCAAAGCGAGGCGCGGTTTCGAGACTTCGCCGAAGCGGCCGCCGATTGGTTCTGGGAGACCGATGCAAATCTGCGCATCTGCTACCTTTCGACGCGGTTCTCTCCTTGCGCGGGGCTCACCGATTGCCAACTCATGGGACAGCCGCTGACCCTTGCACTGGGGGCCAGGGTCCCCGATTCGGCGCGTCGACTGGCCCTGGAGGCGGCCACGCTGGCCCGGGAGGCTTGCGACGAGATTCCAGTGGTATGGGAGGCGCCGGACAGCGCCGGCCGGGTCCACCGGGTGTGCGGGCGGCCGGTGTTCGACCCTGGCGGCCGTTTCCAAGGTTACCGCGGCACGGGACGTGACGCCACGGAGGCCCATGCGCTGGCGCTGCAGCTCAGTCACCAAGCGAGCCACGACGACCTCACGGGACTGGTCAACCGTCGTGAGTTTGAACGGCGATTGCGCCGGGTGCTGCAGACCTCCGACATGGAGCCTTCGGAGCACGCACTGTGCTACCTCGATCTAGACCAGTTCAAGGTGGTCAACGACACCTGCGGCCACGTGGCTGGCGACGAGCTCCTGCGCCAGCTGGCCGAGGTGCTAGGGCAACACCTGCGCCGTCGCGACACCCTGGCACGACTGGGCGGCGACGAGTTCGGGATCCTGCTGGAGCACTGCTCCGTGGAGCGCGCTACCAAGTTTGCCCAGAATCTGTGCGCTGCGCTGGTGGCGCACCGCTTCACCTGGGACCGGGCCTGCTTTCGAATCAGCGCCAGCGTGGGATTGGTGCCCATCGGTCCTCACTGCGGTGGGATCGACCAAGTACTGGCACAAGCCGATGCAGCCTGCTACGCCGCCAAGGAGGCGGGCGGTAATCGGGTGCAGGTGTTTCGGATCGACGATCTGGACCATGAACGCCGCGCCGGTGAGATGCGCTGGGTGCCCCGACTGCAGGAGGCTTTGGAGCAAGGCGGTTTCGAGCTCTATTGCCAGGAGCTGCGAGCGCTTGGCCGCGACAGCTCGAGCCGGTGCATGGAGCTACTGTTGCGGCTGAACGAGCCGAGTGGGGAAACGGTCTCCGCCGGCCGTTTCTTTCCGGCCGCGGAGCGCTTCAACCTGGCTACCCAGCTTGACCGCCTGGTGCTGGAGCGGGCACTGGCCTGGTTGCAGGAGCGGCCGCGATTTGTCGACACGCTCGGCTTCGTCGCGGTCAACCTGTCCGGGGCGTCACTCGCCGACCTCGAATTCCGTAGGTTCGCCATGGAATCCATTGCCACCAGCGGCCTGCCGGCGCGCAAGCTTTGCTTCGAAATCACCGAAACCGCGGCCATCGCCAGTATCGCCCGGGCGCTCGATCTGATTCGCGAGCTCAAGACTCTGGTCTGCCGTTTCGCGCTGGACGATTTTGGCACCGGCCTGTCGTCCTTTGCGTACCTGAAGCGACTGCCGGTGGACCTGCTCAAGATCGATGGCGCTTTCGTGCGCGACATGTTGCGCGAGCCGGTGGATATGGCGATGGTGAGATCGATCAATGAGTTGAGTCACGTGGCCGGCAAGCTGACGGTGGCCGAGGCGGTGGAGTCGGCCGACCTGCTGCCGCCCCTGACCGCCATGGGCGTTGATTATGCTCAAGGTTACGGTGTCTCGCGGCCGCAGCCTCTGGCGGCACTGGCGGTTGCTTGATGGCTTTCCTAGCTTGCGGACCGCGGCGAAGCTGCTAGCGCGCCGGCGCAGGGTCCAGCCAGCGTGGGTGGCAGCATCCAGGTAACAGCGTAGCCGCCGTTGAGATCTCGCTCCAGACAGACCACCGCGCCGGGCACGAAGCGCACCAATGGCGGTTCGGTGCGACCCGTCACCAGTATCGAAGCCAGCCGGCCCATGAAAGGCTGGTGGCCCACTACCAGCGTGTCGTTGTCGAGGCCGTCCAAGGTCTCACAAAAGGGCTTGACCGGATCATCGGGAGCCAGTCCCGCCACAGCCGCAAGGGCGTTCGGTGAACCGATGCGATGCGCCATGACCTCGGCCGTCTGCTGCGCCCGCTGCTTGCCGCTATGCAGCACCTGCTGTACCCGCACTGCGCCAGCTTGCAGCACTATGGCCATATGCTCGATATCATTGCGCCCTTGCGCAGTGAGCACGCGCTCCGCGTCTGGCGTCGGCGCCAGGGCTTCACCGTGCTGTTGCAGCA
>CAZLYT010000697.1:0-2307 GCA_964563515.1 uncultured Candidatus Competibacteraceae bacterium
CGGCATCGATCCTTCGCTTCGAATGCTGGAGCACGCCCGCCAGCGCGGGATCAGCGTCGTCTGTGCGGTCGCCGAAGCGTTACCCTTCCGCCACGACGTGTTCGATCATGCGCTGATCGTCACCACGATCTGCTTCGTGGATGATGCGCGGGTGATGCTCGCGGAGGCTTGCCGCGTCCTGAAGCCGGAGGGAGCAATCGTCATCGGCTTCATCGATCGGACCAGCCGCCTGGGCCGCCATTACCAGGCTCACCGGCACGAGAGCGTGTTCTACCGCGATGCGGTGTTCTTCTCCGCGGATGAGGTCGACCGGCTGCTCTTTGAGACCGGCTTCGGTGAGCGGACCTGGCGCCAGACCCTGACCAAGCCTCTTGCGGAGACGGTCGAGGTGGAGCCGTCGCGCCCCGGATTCGGGGATGCCGCCTTCGTGGTCGTCAGGGCGATCAAGGGCGCCCATGGAAGGTCCCAACGCGACACCCGGCCTGGGTGAGCGGGCCCTGGTTGACATAGCTCAATGCGCGGCAGGCCACGCTCGGATAGAGGATACGCAGGAGGGTGGACGCCTTTTGGACCTTGATGGGCGAAATGCATCCGCCGAACGCAGCATGACAAGATCCATTGCCGAGGGAAGGTGACCCCGTGTTCCTGCACCGCGAGTTTGTTCCCGGCCTTGCCATCTACGCCTACATGGTCGGCGACGAAGCCGCCGGCCGTTGCGCGGTCATCGACCCCACGCGCGATGTCGAGCCCTACATGCGCCTGGCGCGCGAGCAGGGTCTGCGCATCACCGACATCCTTGAGACGCACGTCCACGCCGACTTCGTCAGCGGCGCGGTCGAGCTGAAGGCGCGGCTGCCCTACGAGGCGCGCATTCATTGCTCGGGCCTGGGCGGCGCCGAATGGACGCCACCTTACGCCGATGCGGTAGTCGGCAACGGAGACGAGGTCAGCTTCGGCAGCCTGCGCTTGAAGGCTCTGCACACCCCCGGGCACACGCCGGAGCATGTCAGCTGGGCACTGTTCGACAGCACGCGCAGCGACGCCACGCCCTGGGTCCTGTTCACCGGTGACTTCATGTTCGTCGGCGATGTCGGTCGGCCCGACCTCCTTGGTCCGGAAGCCCAGCAGCGGCTCGCACACGAGCTCTACCGCAGCGTCTTCGAGCGGATCACCGATCTGCCGGATTTTCTTGAGCTCTTTCCGGCCCACGGCGCGGGCTCGCTCTGCGGCAAGGCGATCGGATCACGGGAGTCCTCGACCCTCGGCTTCGAGCGACGCTTCAATCCTGCTCTGCGCGAGCTGCCGGAGGCGGACTGGGTGGCGACGCTGCTCCGCGGCATGCCAGTCGCACCGCCCTACTTCCGCCACATGAAGCAGGTCAATTCGACAGGACCCCGCGTGATCGGCGTGGAGCTGCCCGGGCGCAAGGGGTTCAGCCCGAAGGAGGTGCACGAGCGGGTGTGCGCCGATTGCCTGATCCTCGACGTCCGCTCGAAGGAAGCGTTCGCCGCGGCCCACATCCCAGGCTCGATCAACATCCCCTTTGGCCCGCACCTTGCCACCTGGGCCGGTTGGGTGCTGCCCTACGAGCGCCCGATCCTGGCCGTCGTCGACGATCCGGAGGAGATGACCGAGATCGCGCGCTGCCTCCTGCGCGTCGGCTTCGACCAGATCGAGGGCTACCTGGAGGGCAGCCTGGATGGCTGGGAGGGACGCGGCTACGAGCTCGCCGGCCTGGAGGCGGTCTCGGTCCACGACCTGGCGCGGCGCCTGCGGACCGGCGCGCGGCCCTTCGTCCTCGACGTGCGCACCGAGCAGGAGTGGGCGGGCGGCCAGATCGAGGGCGCGCACCACATCCACGGCGGCCTGCTGCAGGATCGGATCGGCGAGGTCCCGCGGGACCGGGCGGTGGCGGTGGTCTGCGGCAGCGGCTATCGGGCCTCGATCGCGGCTTCGTTCCTCGAGCGCGCAGGCCACGATGCTGTCAGCAACGTGATCGGCGGCATGACCGCCTGGCGCAATGCCGGCCTCCCCATCTGCCGCTAGATCACCATCGCAGAGCGAGAGAGAGACGCTATGGCCCTGTGGCTGGTGACCGCAAGCTGGAGCGATGACGAGGCTGAGCTGACGCAGCAGTGGGAGGTCAACGTGCCGACCGAAGACGAAGCGGTCAGAGAGGTCATGATGCTCCTGCCGAGCAAGCCGCAACATGTCGAAGCCAAGCTCCTCTCGCAGGATGCGGCATCGGATCTCGGCCCGGGGCAGGCCCGCGTGCTGCAGTAGCGGGCGCGTCCGCGGTCGGGGTCC
>CAZLYT010000698.1:0-4847 GCA_964563515.1 uncultured Candidatus Competibacteraceae bacterium
CTGGTTGATCCTGGCCGAAGGATAAGGGGCTTCAACTGGCGTAGGGGCTAGAGCGCCCCGACACCAGCGACGGCCAGTTGGGTGGTGCCGCGCTCGGGTTGGTTGTCACTGGCTGTGCTGGCTGGAACGGTGGGTGGCTACGGGACCTCGACCAGAACGAGCGAACGCGAGCTCTCGATGGGCGCTGGCCTTGGGAGTCGTAGAGGAACAGCTTTCCGAGGCCGGACGGTTATCGTCGCGGGTATGGGCCGGCAGGGGATCTTCGGTAGCACGGCGTTAACCCGGCCCTCAACCTCAGAGTGGCTTCGAAAGCCGAATGCCCTCACTCGAGAAGTGCGGCGCCTACACCGACACCCCCTTGCTTCGACGCAGACGGCACCTTCGGTGTCACATCAGAGGTCCCACGCCACCGTTTGGTGGTGCGCTGTCGCGCAGCTAACCCGGGGGAGACGCCCAGGGTGCCTGTGGGGCGGTGGAAGGAGTGATCCGCATAGTTGCGCTGGGAGTGGGTGTGGCTCGCGCGTCGCCGGCCGATGCGAACCACACCACTTGCTGCAGCCAATCCGAGGCAGTCACGCCTCGTGCTCTGCCAGCGCCTCGAATTCGGCTGCCAGATGGTCGAGCAGTGCCCGTACCGATGGCAGCAAACCGCGTCGCGACGGAAACACCGCATGGACGATCCCGCACCGGGGTCTCCAGCTCGGCAGTAGCTCGACCAGGGATCCCTGCGCCAGGGCGTCGCCGACGATCATGGTGGGCAGCTGCACGACGCCTACACCGGCCTGCGCGGCCAGTCGGAGGGTCATCATGTCGTCGGTCACCAGCCGCGGGCGATGGTGAATCGATGCCGCCGCCTCATCCGGCCCATACAGTTGCCAGATGTGCTGGCGGCGCGTTGGGCCGAGATCCAGGCTCGGAAAGGCGCTCAGATCGGCGGGCACTCGTGGAGTGCCGAGACTCGCCAACAGCGCGGGGCTCGCGACCAACGACTGGCGTCGCTTGCCCAGCACCTTCAGCACCAGTTCGCTGTCTTCGAGGGGCGGAAAGCGCACTCGAATGGCGACGTCGACCCCCTCTTGCACCACATCCACCCGGCGGTTGGTGGCATGCAGGTGAATCTCGACGCGCGAATTCGCTGCCATGAAGGTCGCCAGCATCGAGCTCACCCTGGCGTGCAGCAGGGCCACCGGGCAACTCAGAGTGACGACACCGCACGGCTCCGAACGGCTACGATCGATGGCTTCCTGCGCCGCTTCGGCCTCGACCAACATGGCCAAACAGTGGCGGTAGTATTCCTGGCCGATCTCGGTGACCGAGAAGCGCCGCGTCGAGCGCTGGATGAGGCGCACGCCGAGACTCTCCTCCAGGAGGGCGATGCGGCGGCTGAGCTTGGATTTCGGCACGCCGAGGGCACGTCCGGCGGGTGCAAAGCCGCCGTGGTCCACCACCTGGGCGTAGTAGTAGAGGTCGTTGAGGTCGCGCACGAGCCCCGTTCATCGTTCATCTGATGGAACGCTGAGGATAGCGCTCGCCGACTACCGGCGGCACCGCCTCGGAAGTACCGTGTTCGGCGACGAGGGCGAGCCCGATTGGCCGTCCAGAGGAGCAGGACATGAAGAAGATTCTGGGTGTTTATAGCAGCCCGAAGCAGCATTGGGTGGGTGACGGCTTCCCGGTGCGGACGCTGTTCTCGTACCAGACGCTGGGCCAGCACGTGAGTCCGTTCCTGATGCTGGACTACGCCGGACCAGCGGAGTTTGCGCCGGCGAGCCGCCGGCGCGGCGTCGGCCAGCACCCGCATCGCGGATTCGAGACCGTCACCATCGTCTATCAGGGTGAGCTGGAGCACCGGGACTCCACCGGCAGCGGCGGCCGCATTGGCCAGGGCGATGTGCAATGGATGACCGCGGCCTCCGGAATCCTCCACGAGGAGTTCCACTCTGAGGCCTTCACTCGCCGCGGTGGCACCCTGGAGATGGTGCAGCTATGGGTCAACCTGGCGGCCAAGGACAAGATGGTGGAACCGGGCTACCAGACGCTGCTTGCCGCCGACATCCCGGTGGCGAGCTTGCCCGAGGAAGCCGGCACGCTCCGGGTCATTGCGGGCGCATACGAGGGCCACCGCGGACCGGCGCGCACCTTTACTCCGATGCAGGTGTGGGACCTGCGCCTGGTTGCAGGGCGAGCGAGCACTCTGCGCCTACCGGAAGGGCACACCGCCGCCCTGGTGGTGCTGCACGGCGTCGTGCAGGTCAACGACAGCGCAATTGCGCGGGCGGCGCAGCTGGTGCTGCTCGACCGGGCCGGCGAGGAGCTCAGCATCGAAGCCAATGGCGAGGCGACGGTGCTGCTGCTGAGCGGCGAGCCCATCGACGAGCCGGTGGTGGGCTACGGCCCCTTCTTGATGAACAGCGAGGCGGAGATTCGTCAGGCGATGGTCGATTTCCAGAGCGGGCGCTTCGGCCAGCTGTCCGCCTAGGTAGGGGGTGCGCGAAAACGCTGTTGCACCGCCAAGTCCTGACCGTGGGCTAGATCGCGGCCCGGTGGTCAGCGATCGATGCAGAAGCGCGGTATTTCCAAAGCAAGCGCGTATGGCAGGAGGAAGGTATGAGCAAGTCCTGCAACCGTCTCGACAAAGACCAGGCTGCAGTGCTGCTGGTCGATCACCAGGCCGGCTTGCTTTCGCTGGTGCGCGATTTCGAACCAGACCGAATCAAAAACAACGTGCTGGCCTTAGCCGATCTCGCCAAGTACTTCAGGCTGCCGACCATCCTGACCACCAGCTTCGAGGACGGGCCGAACGGTCCACTGGTGCAAGAGCTGAAGGAGGCCTTTCCCGATGCGCCCTTCATTCCGCGCCCCGGCCAGATCAACGCGTGGGATAACGAGGACTTCGTCCAGGCGGTCAAGGCGACCGGACGCAAGCAGCTGATCATCGCCGGTGTAGTCACCGAGGTGTGCGTCGCCTTTCCGGCGCTGTCGGCTCTCGAGGAGGGTTATGAGGTATTTGTCGTCACTGATGCGTCGGGCACCTTCAACGAGGTCACCCGTCACGCTGCCTGGAACCGCATGGCCGCAGCGGCGCGCAGTTGGTGAGCTGGTTTGGAGTCGCCTGCGAGCTGCATCGCGACTGGCGTAACGACGTCGAAGGACTGGGGGCCCTGTTCTCGAGCCACATCCCGGACTATCGCAACTTGATCTCGAGCTACGCGACCGTTAAGGCCGCGAGATAAGGTTTCGGCTCCGCTTCGCCGGCTACTCCATCGGGCGCAGCGGAGCATTCTGCTGAGCCTCTTGCGAAACTCCCGGCTCATACAGCGAAACATCCCCTGTCAGGCCGTTGCTATAACCCCTGGATCTGTCTTTGCAGTCTTTGATGAGCACTTGCTTGAGGATGGACAGGATTCCGATGCTGACGGTGGCAGGATCAGGGAGTTTTGTGGGCGATTAGCGAGTGGTGGTTGCCGGGCCGCGCGCCATAGGTGTTGAAACCGACGGCCAACACGCCGTTCCCCTGCCGCCAACACCCCGCTGATCACAGGGGCTTGATCGAATTGGCGGGCCTGACGTGGTCGGTGATCACCGGGTCTCCCAATATACCCAGCGCACGGGCACCTTCGATGTGGTTCAAGACGCCGGATGCGCGGTCGAGACGCTCGAAGATTTGCCGGGCCTCAACACAAATCGGAGGGTGTCAGTCCGGTATGCTTGGCGAGGCGAGCCAGCATCTTAGGGCCAATCTCCTCACGATCGTGGAATGCAAACACCACATCCAGCCAGCCATCGCGCTCGAGAGTCTTGTGTGAGCCGGATTCCCGCTTGATCCGCCAGCCGATACGGAGCAACGCAGCTAGGACGCGCTTGGCCTTCGTCGAAGGCCAGGGGCTCATGCGGCTATGGAAATAGAGATGGATTCGGCCGATCGCTCACCATGTTCCAGCCGGTCGGCCAATACGCGAAACGCTAGCATCTGCGTCCGCGCCAACGCCTCGTCCCGACTGGCACCGTACGCCAGCACACCCGGCAGCTCCGGCACTTCGGCGAGCCATCGTCCATCTTCCTCTTGCTGCGACTCAATGCTGAGGTTCATCGCGTTCCATTCTCCAATGCCCAAACCGATTGTATCGTTGTAGCCGGCTGCTGCCCAACGCCGCCCTACGCTGACCGTCAGGCCGGCCGTCACCGAAGCCGCGCCGCTGGCCTCACAGCTGTGGGTGGTGTTCATCGGGTGGCATTTTTCAGTCGAACAGGCCACCCCCTCCCGAGCAGGCTCGGCTGCCCACAAGGGGGTGCTTCAGCTTCCCGAGCTGATGGTCCGCCCATGGCCAAGGTAATCCCCCGACGCGGACCTTTCCTCCCGGCCTGCTGATGGCAGCTCAGAGTCGAGACCGTGCGCTCGTTTCAGGGTTGTTTGTTGTGGAGTGACGATGCCTGGCAGGAAGCTGCCGGAGGCAGAAACGGCCGGAGGGAGAAACGTGATAATCGGGTGCGCGTCGTCGCGGTTGTTGGTTGCCTGGGGCTAGGCACGGTTCAGCGACCCGGGGGAGGGGAGGATTTCGCGCCCCGGGCTCGAAGTTCGTTCATCATCGGGCATGCTGGGTCACCAAGGAATTGGCACACCCTCGAAGTCACGGAATTGGCCGCTATCCTCCGGGCTCAAACCGGCGATGGTTGCGCACAGATAGCGCGCCGCTTGGTCGGCGCTGAATAGCTGCTCCGCCGATACGTTGGCCTGGAATGGCTTGCAGAGTGGTGTGTCTGTGGTTCCGGGATGCAGCGCGATAACGATCATGTTCTTGGCACGTCGCCCGCACTCGATGGCCAGGGTTCGAGTGAACTGGTTCTGA
>CAZLYT010000699.1:0-2347 GCA_964563515.1 uncultured Candidatus Competibacteraceae bacterium
GGATCACGTCCGGGCGGCGAGTCGCGAGGGCTCAGTCGCGGCCGCGCTTGCGACGCCCGCTGATGAGTCCGACCAGAAACGCACCCAGGACCACCAGCTCGGGCTTGTCGGCCACGATTCGCACCACATCATGGCGCAGGGCAGTCACCGTCTGGCCGAGGTCGCCGAGATGGTTATCGAGCGCCCAGGTTTCCCCGGATCGAGGTTGCTCGGGAGGCGGTTTGGCACTGCTGGCCGTCGCCACGGCCCAGCACCCGGCGCCGGCTGCGATCATGGTCACGGCGAGCACAGCAGCAGCACCTTTAGGACCTATCCAGTCGCTCAACTGCAGGTAGGTAGCAGCCAGCAAGAAAGCCAGCCCCAGCGCCAACAGTGCCGCGCCGCCCAACATCAGCGCCGCCGTTCGCAGAGTGCGGCGCGCTGTGTCGCGAATGCGTCGACGCAGATGCTCGGTGCGAGCCAACGCCAAGCCGGTGGTCGCCACCCCCCGCAGCAGGCCAGTCAGGCGTTCCACTGGCTACCTCGTCGGCTAGGGATCTCCGGGCCGATCAACGTCGGCTCATGGCACCGACGATAAAGCCCAAACCGAGGGCAATCAGGATCGCGGTCCAGGGGTTGCGCTCGACCCCCTCCTGCAGCGCGTCGTAACCCTCCCGCGCCGTGGCCTCGGCGCGGCCTGCGGCGTGGCGGGCGCTGGCCGCGGCTCGATCGGCGCGTTCGCGAAGCGCATCGACTGCTGCCTTGCCCTCTTCGCCCACCAACTCCTTCAGCAAGTTCGCCAACGCACCCATGTCGTCGCGCAGCTTGGCGACTTCCTTCTCCAGATCGTCATACGCTTTTGCCTGTTTAGTGCTGTCGTTCATTTGATGCTACTCCCAGTGTGATCAAAGCCGCCCATAAGCTTAGGCGATATGAGCCTACAGCACTTATCCGCATGCGCGTGCAGGATCTCAAGAGTTGAACCGGTGCCGGGGGTCGATTGCAAGCACCCACGCAGATGCCTTCCGGGGTGGACCTATCCCGCCACCCCGGTGGCACTCGGTGCATCGGTGGAGAAATGCGAAGTCGCCGTGGACGCAGGGTCAGTGCCGGTGCGACCCTTTAGGTAGCACTGCGGCCCCGCTCTGGAATCTGTCGCGTGCCGCGCTCGCACTGCGCCTCAGCATGGCCGTGCCAAGCCTCCCGATGCGGCCAGCTGAACTCCAGTCGCGACCCATGGCGCCGTGTATCAGAGTTGGTTGACCCAGTCGCGCACTTGCGCTTCTGCCCGCTCGCGGGACAGGCCGTAGCGTTCCTGCAAGCGCCCCACGAGCTCCTCCTGGCGACCTTCGATCCGGTCCAAGTCGTCGTCGGTCAGCTCGCCCCAGGTAGCCTTGGCGCGGCCGGTGAACTGCTTCCAATTTCCTTCGATCTGATCCCAATTCATATGGTATCTCCGGTAGTCCGCGTGCCCATCGCACGCCCTCAGCCAAACTCACCGGAGCAGCGTGGTTCCCTGATCGAAAGGGCTTGTTCGAGCGCCGTGGGCGGCCTCATGCCGCCGAGGACACGAGCACTCGGGCTTGTGACATCGGGCCGAGCTCGGGCTCGATGGAGGTGGGCTGTGGCTTGGTGGAGTCGGCTGGGGCGGGGACCTCAACAGGCGGCGGACTCTCCGGGGTCACCAGGTTCTGGTAGAAGGCTTGGATGGCCTGCACCATGTCGTCGATACCGCTAAGTTCCCCATCACCGACCAGCGCGTAGCCCAGATCACCGACTGCCCAGGAACGGCTCTGCAATCCGTCCAGCGCCCTACTGAGGGTTCCGCCCCCAGTTGCGGTTTCGCGGCGGCCCCAGAACACCAGTGCCACCTTCTGGCCATTGTCATTCTGAAACAGGTACATGCAGGACTTGCCCCCGATCCCGGGGAAGATCCGGCCCCCAACGAACTGGAATCCCAGCCCACTGATGTCCGGCGGGTCGATGGCCCGATTGAAGTTGCGACTGATCCAGGCAGACAGGTCCGCCACCCGGTCGGGGCCGAATTCTGCGGGAAAGCTCGAGTCCGCCCCATAGAGCTGGTAGGCGCGCGCGGCGTCCGACAGCGCCATCTCATCGAGGCTGGGCCAGGGGTTGAGGTACTGATAGCCGGCCCAGCCGGACCATCCTCCGGCCAGGAACATGCCGACCAGAGAAGCGGCCAGTGCCAAATTACTGAATCGACTGAACCGACCACGCGCGGGCGCGACGCTCGGCGGCGACGAAGAAGGTTGCGAATCCTGATTCCGGGAGGGCGACCGGACGATCTGCAGCAGGCGCTCCGGTACCGGCTCTTCCAGCACATCGGCCCCGATGGCGCTCAGCAGCG
>CAZLYT010000700.1:0-3427 GCA_964563515.1 uncultured Candidatus Competibacteraceae bacterium
CAGGAGCCCTCTCCATGCCCGTCCATGTCAGCGCTGCCTTCGACGGCGGCAACGCCGAGGTGGTGGACTGTGCCCGCCCCGACGACCTGAAGCTGCAGATTCGCCGCGATCACCTCTCGGAGTTCATGCAGTGGTTCTACTTTCGGGTCACGGGCGTGGGCGGGCTGGACTGCGTGGTGAAGCTCGTGAACGCAGGTGAGGTCACCTACCCGGAAGGGTTCCGAAACTACCGGGCGGTGGCCTCCTACGATCGGCAGAGCTGGTTCCGGGTTGCCACCGACTTCGACGGCGAGGTGCTCACAATTTGTCACCGGCCGGCGGCCGATTCAGTCTACTTCGCCTACTTCGCTCCCTACTCCATGGAGCGCCATGCCGATCTGGTGGCCCGGGTCGCGCTACGGCCCGGCGTCAAAGTCGAGGTGCTCGGCCACACCCTGGACGGCCAGGATCTCGATCTGCTGATCCTGGGCGATCCGACCCGGGAGCGCCTGCCCTGCTGGGTGATCGGGCGCCAGCACCCCGGTGAAACCATGGCCGAGTGGTGGATGGAAGGCTTTCTGGACCGTCTCACCGATCCCTACGACCCGGTGTCGCGCAGCCTGCTCGAACGGGCGTGCTTCTACGTGGTGCCCAACATGAACCCGGATGGCAGCCGCCGCGGACACCTGCGTACCAACGCCGTGGGGGCGAACCTGAACCGGGAATGGCAGACGCCTTCCATGGAGCGCAGCCCGGAGGTGTACCTGGTGCGAGAACGGATGGAGCAGATTGGGGTACGCTTTGGCCTCGATGTGCATGGCGACGAGGCGCTGCCCTACAACTTCATTGCCGGCTTCGAAGGCATCCCCGCCCTCACCAACGGACAGCTCGGTCTGTTGGAGGATTTCCGCTCCCGTCTGGCCGAGCTCTGCCCCGATTTCCAGACCGCGCACGGCTATCCCCGCAATCCGCCGGGTCAGGCCAACCTCACCATGTGCACCAACTATCTGGCCGAACGCTATGGCTGCCTGGCCATGACGCTCGAGCAACCATTCAAGGACAGTGCGGTGACGCCCGATCCAGAGCGCGGTTGGTCGCCGGAACGCTGTCGGGCCCTGGCGAGGGGCTGCATCGATGCGTTGCACAGCTCGATGCCGCGGCTCTGAGGCAAATGCTCGCAAGGTGACGGCACGGGATCACGGGTAAGCAGTCATGAGTTGGTGGGGAAAGCTACTGGGCGGCGCCTTCGGATTCGTGCTGGGGGGCCCCCTTGGGGCTGTCCTCGGGGCCGCCCTGGGACACTCCTTCGACCGCGGTCTCAAGGGATTCGAGGTCCTAAGCGGTGGCGACACCGAGCAAGTCCAGACTGCCTTCTTCACCGCCAGCTTCGCGGTCATGGGCCACCTGGCGAAGGTGGACGGACGCGTCTCGGAACAGGAGATCGCCGCGGCCCGCGCCATCATGGCGCACATGCGTTTGGATCCTGACCAACGCGAGGTGGCCATTCGCCTGTTCCAGGAAGGCAAGCGCTCGGAGTTCGACCTGGACGCGAGCCTCGCGCAGCTGCGCCAAGTCTGCGGTCGGCGCCTGAGCCTGCTGCAGATGTTCATCGAGATCCAGGTCAGCATGGCACTGGCGGATGGCGCCCTTTCAACCGGCGAACGCCACTTGCTGGAGCACATCTGTGCCAAGCTGGGATACCCGGTGTTCGCCCTCGATCAGCTGGTCGCGTTGGCAACGGCAGCCCGCGGCGGGGCCTATCAGCGGCAGACTGGCGCGCAACCACCGCGGCAATCGCAGCGCACCCTTGACCAGGCCTACCAGATTCTCGGAGTTGATCGACAGGCTGGCGATGCGGAGGTCAAGCGCGCCTATCGTCGTCTGATGAGCCAGCACCACCCGGACAAGCTGGTGGCGAAAGGGCTGCCCGAGGAAATGAGCCGACTCGCCACCGAGCGTACCCAGGAGATTCGCGCGGCCTACGAACAGATTCGGGAGTCCAGAGCCGTCACCCGGTGATATCCCAGCCAACGGGGCGCCCTATCGCTGACGGCCATCCCTGGAAAGTGGAGGCGGGGCCGAGACTGTTGGCCTTGATGTCTGCCCCGGAGGTTCACCACAATCACCACTGATCTCGAGCATCGGTGCCGATTGGGATCCCGGTGCCAGGGTCGGTGATCGCAATGGGAGGCCTTCAACCTTGAAGCTCTACGGCGAGTCTCCAGCCGGAGACACCCGCGTCGACAAGCCCGGAATCTGGAGTCTGATCGACCGCATCGGCACGGCGCTGGCACGCCTGGCAGGGCTGCTGCTACTGCTGGTAGGTGTGTGGGGCGCTGTGCAGGTGCTGGGGCAGGCCTGGAATCTCTACAGGGATCCGGATTCGGTGTCGCGATTCGCCGAGGCGGTGGAGCGGGGCACCCACATCGACCGCGCCTTACTGCCGGCCAATCGCCGATCGTCCGCGGCTGACAACAGCGGCTATGCGGCCACCGGCAACGACTTCCGGCCCTCCCACATTCTCGGTTGGGTGGTGGCCATCATCCTGCTCTTGGTATTGGGACGACTGGCGTATTGGCTACTGGTGGCCGGCAGTCTCTTGCTCCGACCCGAGGGAGACGACGCTGGGCGGCCCACTGACAGGCGTCGATGATTCGAGCGCAAGTCCCACGCAACGTCCAGCGTGGTTGCATCGTGCCGGGCGATACAGGCAACGGCGCGAGAGGCGCCTGGCGAGGCGGCGCATGCACAGAGGCACTGGCCTGCCCCTTGCCTGCGGGAACTGACCACTGCGCAAACCGACTGCATTCTCGCTCGGTACTTGGTGACCCCTGCAATGATCTCCCCGCCCGCCCAATCAGAGAGCGCTGCCCGCTCCATTCGAGTCATGGTGGCCGGCCTACGCGGATTTCCCAACGTCCAAGGTGGGATCGAAACCCACTGCCAGCAGCTCTATCCCCGTTTGACAGAGCTCGGCTGCCAGGTGGAGGTGGTTGTGCGCAGCCCGTTCACTCCCGCCGATCTCAGCTCCTGGAACGGCGTTCGGTTTCAGCGCGTCTGGGCCCCTCGAGTGCAAGGCGTCGAAGCGTTCCTGCACACCTTCCTCGCCGTTCTCGTGGCGGCGGCGAGACGTCCCGATATCCTGCACATCCACGCCATCGGCCCGGGCCTGTTTGCCCCGCTGGCGCGCCTGTGCCGGCTCAAGGTGGTGCTCACCCACCACGGCGCCGACTATCAGCGCGACAAGTGGGGGTGGTTCGCCAAGGGGCTGCTGCGGCTTGGAGAGTCCGTGGGAATGCGCTTCGCCAATGGCCGCATTGCCGTATCCCGGGCCATAGCCGAGGAGCTCCAGCAGCGTTTCGAACTGGCGGTGGACCACATCCCCAATGGCGTCGTCGTCCACCCGCTGCCGGCGCCGTCCGAGACTCTCCAGGACCTTGGCCTGGTC
>CAZLYT010000701.1:0-2216 GCA_964563515.1 uncultured Candidatus Competibacteraceae bacterium
GCCAGAAGGCGACACCGAGGCCATGGCCCGGGAGCTCGCGGCCGACCCGGCCAAGCTGCTGCATGCCAAGGTGGCAGACATCTTCGCCAGTCGCGCCCGCCATGTGGCGGTGTTCTTCAGCGATCTGCTCGGCCTGGCCGAGGACTACAACCGGCCCGGCACCGTGAGCGCGGAGAACTGGAGCCTGCGGGTGCCAAACGACTACCAAAGCCGCTACGCAGTGGCCGTAAAGCGCGGCCAGGCGCTGAATCTACCGCGGGTGCTGGCCCCGGCGATGCGCTCACGGGGTGAGAGCTTTGCCCGCGAGCATGCGACCGTGGTCGACGAGCTCGATCGGCTCGCCGGCTGGTGGCCGCCCACCACTGGCTGAGGCGACATGGGCTGGCACTGCCTGGGTGATCTGGGTGGCGCCACACCGGATCCGGTGCCGGGTGCTGTGGTCGATAGAGTGGTGCGCCGGCATCGGCGCGTGCTGCTGTTCGGTGAGCCGGGATCGGGCAAGTCCACCTTGGCGGAGGCTCTCGCAATCTTATTGGCGGACAGCCAACAGACCATCTGCTGCCTCAGCGCGGATCCGGGCTCGCCGGCATTCGGGGTGCCTGGAGCGGTCACCCTGGGTCGCTGGCGGGATGGCGGCTGGGAAGCCTTGGCCTGGCGAGCGCTCTGCACCCTCGACGCCGCGCGCTTTCGACTGCCCCTGGTAGCGGCAGCCCGGGGGCTGGCTACGCTTGCCCAGGCCGACCACCTGCTGGTGGATAGCCCGGGCGTGGCGCGTGGCGCAGCCGGTGCCGAGCTGTTGTTGGCATTGATCGAGGCCACTGGCGTGGAGGCGGTGTTGGTCTTGGTCCGTGGCGCCCGGCCACCACCGCTCGTCGCGGAGCTGCGCTCCGCCGGATTGCCGGTATATCAGCTGCGGTCGGCGCCAGGCGCCCACCGGCCCAGCAAGCCCGAGCGGGAGCGGACCCGCACCCGTCTGTGGGACATCCACCTGCGAGGCGCCGAGGAGTGCCGCCTCGAGCTCGGCGACTTCCCTGTTACGGGCACGCCGCCGCCGCTGGCTAGTCCGGGCGCCTGGCGGGGCCGGCAGATCGCGCTCATGGGCCCAGGCGCGAGCCAGGCCCTGGGGGAGGTGGTCGCCCTGGAGGGCGGGCAGCTTCGGGTCAGGATCCCCAAAGTGCCGAATTCAGTCCCAACTTTGCTGGTGCGCGATGCCCTTCGAGGCTGCGACGGACTGCTGCGCTCGGCGTCGCCGGCGGGGGTGTCGTCGCCCTCGGCCAGCACCGTGGTGGAAACCAGTGTCTTACCCTCCCATGCCGCGGCGGAGGAACCTCTGAGCTTTCGTGTCGGCGGGGTATCCGCGACGCTTGTCAATGGCTTGTTCGGAGACGCGCTGCTCTATCTGCGTCTGGTGCATCGCCGGCGCAGCCTGCTGTTCGACCTGGGTGACGCCTCCCGCCTGCCGGCGCGGCTGGCGCACCAGGTCAGCGCCGCCTTCATCTCTCACGCCCACTTCGATCACGTGGCGGGCATACCCTGGCTGCTGCGCTTTCGCATCGGTGAGCTGCCGGTGTGCAGACTATATGGGCCGCCGGGACTGGCGGCCCATGTCCAGGGCAACGTGGACGCCATCGAGTGGGACCGGGTCGGAGTCCGCGGCCCGCGCTTCGACGTCTCTGAGCTCCACGGTTGTGTGCTGCAGCGCTTTCGGGTGCAGGCGGGAGCACCCGCGCCGGCACCGCTCGAGAGCGTCCCGGTGGCGGATGGAGTGCTGCTTTCCGAGCTCGAATTCCGGGTGCGCGCGGTGACCCTGGATCACGGCATCCCGGTGCTGGCTTTCGCCTACCAAGAGGCCACCGCGCTGCACGTGCGCAAAGAGCGCCTGTTGGAGCTGAGCCTACCCACTGGCCCCTGGCTCGGAGAGCTGAAGCAGCAGGTGGCAGCGGGTCAACGGGACGTGCCCATCCAACTGCCGGGTGGCGCCGTACGTAGTGCCGGCGAGCTCGCCGAACAGCTACTGCTGCTGAGGCCCGGCGCCAAACTCGCCTATGCCACTGACCTGGCGGACACCCCCGCCAACCGGCACGCTCTGCAGAGCTTGGCGCACGGTGCCCACACCCTGGTTTGCGAAGCCCCCTTTCTGCAGAACGACGTCGAGCAGTCCGTTCGAACCGGCCATCTGACAGCCCGCGCCTGCGGCGAGATCGCCGCCGCAGCCG
>CAZLYT010000702.1:0-7445 GCA_964563515.1 uncultured Candidatus Competibacteraceae bacterium
ACGCCGGTCGCAATCAGCTCGTCATCACACCGCTCGATCGCCACCGGTACGGTCTGTTGCCGAGTCACACCGCGCAGCTCGATGGCGAGGGTGATATCGGGCCCCCACTCCGGCCCGAGCAGCTTCACCGACTCGATACGGACCTCCGGGTACTGCTCGGCATCCAGTATCTCCGCTCCCAGCAAGTTCTTGGTGGTGCCCGCGATGGCTTCGGCAGAGCGTTCCGAGGCGAATTCCTCACCCTCGTCCCGGAGCATGGCAGGCGGGTCCGCCTCAAAATCCTTCACCGGCAAGGTGAGCTTGAAGCGCGAGCGATGGAAATCTTCATGCAGGTAGACCTCGCCGTAGACGGTGCCGGCGCTGATCACGTGGCTGTGTCCAAACTTCGCCAACGGGCCGCCGCGATAGGCCAGAATCCGGACATCGGAGAGCTCCGGGCTCACGCGATAGGGGGTGGCGCCGGCTGTGACTTCAGGCCCTGGAGCTGCTAGTGGCTCCGGCGCGACGATCTCGCGCTGAGGCACCTGCTGGCAGCCACCGAGACCGAGCAGGGCCACTAGCGGTAGAAACGCCAGCACATGGCCACCAAGGCTCGCCGGACGCCGAAGTCTTGAGGTGAGAAACATCATGC
Source organism: uncultured Candidatus Competibacteraceae bacterium (assembly GCA_964563515.1). Taxonomy (GTDB): domain Bacteria; phylum Pseudomonadota; class Gammaproteobacteria; order Competibacterales; family JAHEDQ01; genus CAZLYT01. Next base: position 632 of record CAZLYT010000702.1, read on the forward strand.
TTGTTGGTCCTATTCACAGCTGGTAGCGGGAACCGCGAATGTCAGGCTCCGGGAGATCCCCAGTGCTCTTACGCAACACCGAGCGCCGTTACGGGATGGTTTCACAGCTTCTGCATTGGGTCGTGGTGGCGCTGGTGGCCATCCAATTTGCGCTCGGGATCACGGCACACAACCTTCCCTTCAGCCCCCCCAAACTCGGCGTGCTGGCGTGGCACAAGTCGTTCGGTTTTCTCATCCTGGGACTGATCGTGCTGAGGCTCGGCTGGCGCTTGTATTCCCCCCCGCCTACGCTGCCGGCGACGATGCCGAGCTGGCAGCAATACGCGGCGCGGCTCTCACACGGGCTATTCTACGTGCTACTTCTGACCATGCCGCTGGTGGGCTGGGCCTCGTCTTCGGCGGCGAATCTCACCGTCAGCGTATTCGGCTGGTTTCAGCTGCCGAATCTGACGGCGCCAGACAAGGAATTGGCCAAGACATTGGTCTCCACGCATATCGTGTTGTCGTGGATATTGCTCGCCAACATCGTGCTCCACGCGAGTGCCGCGCTCTGGCATCACTTCGTGAACAAGGATGACGTTCTGAGTCGGATGCTGCCCTTGAGCCATCCTACGCATGGGGATCATTCCCGATGAATCATCGCTGTGCTTGCCTGGTCACATTGGCTTGGCTATTCGCGCCCAACGCATTCGCCGGCTGCTGGCAGGTGGTGCCGGAACAAAGCCAGCTGATCTTTATCGCCGGCCAAGCCGGCGGCACATTGCAGGGCCGTTTCAACGACTATTCTGGCGTCGTCTGCGCCGATGCCGCCAATGGCACGGCCTCGCATATCGAAGCGACTGTGCAAATGGCATCAGTCGAGACCGAGCTTCCGGAGCTGGATGAGGCCCTGTACGGCCGTGATTTCTTCGATGCGGAGCGGTGGCCGAAGGCCATATTCCGAGGCGACGCTGTACGTCCCGTGGGCGAGGATCGCTACCAGGTGACCGGCACCCTGCAACTCCGCGACGTCAGCCGCGAAATCACCGTCCCGGTCACCCTCAAGCCGGACGCCGATGGCTCCCAGGCAAGTCTAGCAACCAGTCTGACCCTGGCCCGGCTCGACTACGGCATTGGCCAGGGCGAATGGTCGGACACCCAATGGGTGGGCGACGAAGTGACGATAGAGCTCACCGCAAGGCTGGTCCCGGCCCCAGACACCACCGCCCACGGCACCAAGCACTGATTGCCCGCCCTCGACGACTGTCTCCTCGCCCAAGACCGGCGAATCAGTCGGTCCTATGCCCATACAGTACTCAAACCTTTGCCGCCGGCGCTGTTGGTTGGCCATGGGTGGCCCTGTTACAGCAGGCCAGGGAACTGATCGTACGACGCACCTTCATGCACCGCGCAGGCCCGTCAAACTCCGCAAGGCACGGCGAAGCCACATAAGTGCATGGCGTTGAAACCATGCTGATATTGGACCACTCAACTTGGGTGGATCGGCACTGAATCCCAGTATGTGCCACAACGTACAGACGCCCCAAGAAAGCCGGCGCAGCCTGCAGTGCCCCACAGCAGCAAGTGAGGATCGCCAAGACCTTCTGTCGAACCCTCAGAACCGGGGTAAGCCTACGGCGGGGTACACTTCGTACCACTGCATCTTGCGAAGGAGTCACAACGAATATGTTAAATATCAGTATGTTCCGCTATAGGCGTGGGCCGCCCTGGTCGGATATCCAGGCTAGCTGGGTAAAGCGAGAGCAGGAAACGCGGCCATGAAAATTGCGCAGATCTCCCCCCTCTACGAGAGTGTGCCACCCCACGCCTATGGCGGTACCGAGAGAGTCGTTGCTTATCTGACCGAAGCACTGGTGAAGCAAGGTCATGCGGTCACCTTGTTTGCGAGCGGCGATTCCATCACCAGCGCCAAACTTGTCCCCATCGTCGACCGAGCGTTAAGGCTGGACCAGTCGTGCCGAGATCCGCTCCCCGCCCACTTCGTATTGATGGATCGCGTCGCGAAGTGGGCCCCCGAATTCGATATCTTGCATTTTCATACGGATTACCTGCACTTTCCGATTGTCCGCCTGCTCGGAATACCCAACGTCACCACCTTGCACGGGCGTCTGGATCTACCCGACCTGCCAATGCTTTACCGCCAGTTCAATCGTGTGCCGCTGATTTCGGTCTCGAATGCCCAACGTAACCCTCTTACAATGGCTAACTGGCGGGCGACGGTGTACCACGGTCTCCCGGAGGATCTGTACCGATTCCATCCCCGGAGCGGCGGTTACCTGGCCTTCCTGGGGCGCATCTCGCCGGAAAAGCGACCCGACAGGGCTATCGAAATCGCGCGGCGTACCGGTCTGCCGCTCAAGATCGCCGCCAAAGTGGACAAGGTCGACGAGGCATATTTCAACGCCGAGATCAAAGCCCTGCTCGCGCAGCCAAACATCGAGTTCATCGGCGAAATTGGCGACAGAGAAAAAGAGCAATTCCTTGGCGATGCCCGCGCCCTGCTGGTTCCGATCGACTGGCCCGAACCATTCGGGCTGGTCATGATCGAGGCGATGGCGTGCGGCACACCCGTGATTGCCTTCCGCTGCGGTTCGGTTCCCGAGCTCATGCGGGACGGGGTGACAGGTTTCGTGGTCGACAGCGTCGAGCAGGCCGTCCTCGCAGTCGATCGCATCGATGCGATCGATCGGCGGGCGTGCCGGCGCGAGTTCGAGCGGCGCTTCACGGCCGACCGCATGGCCCTGGACTACGTGGCGGCCTATCAGGCCGTGATCGATCGTGACGACATGACCTTGCGGGCGGTTTGAATCATGGCCGAAGACGTCATTCAAGTCGACGACCGATGGTACGTGCTCGCGACGTCCCCGCACACCGCGGGTAGTACGCGGGTGCTCAAACAGGGGGAGACCTTCGCCCTGTATGACCGCTTCGGTGACATTCAGCACTTCGGCCTTGGCGAGCAGGGGCTTTATCACGAGGGCACCCGCTACCTTTCCCAATACGTGCTGACCGTCAATGATCGCCGCCCCATACTACTCAATTCGACGGTCAGTCAGGACAATAGCCAGCTCTCTGTCGACCTGACCACGCCGGACCTGTATTCGGACGACGAGCTCGCGATTGACCAAGGCACCGTGCATATCGCTCGCACCATCCTACTGCTGGAGGGTGCTCATTACGAACGCATCCGGCTTGGGAACTACGGCGAGAACCCCGTCGTGATCACCATTGAGCTGAGGTTCAAAGCGGATTACGCGGATATTTTCGAAGTGCGCGGCAAACACCGTTCCCGTCGAGGTGTCGACCTTCCAGTGGAATATGAACACGGCAAAGTCATCCTTGGCTATGAAGGTTTGGACGGGGAGCGCCGGCGCACCCACGTCGAATTTGCGTCCTCGACGCAGCAGCTGGACAGGGACCGGGCGCGCTTTGCCTTTGAGCTGCCGCCCAACGGTGAGGCGGACCTTTACTGCACGGTCGCATGCCAGTTCGAGCGCGGCACACCAAACACGCTGGGCTTCGAGCAAGCCTCCGAGGAGTGCGCGACACGCTTTTCAGCACAGCGCATTGCTGCCGGCAACGTAGTGACCTCCAATGAGCAGTTCAATGCGTGGTTGAGCCGCTCGGCCGCGGATCTGCAGATGCTGACCACTGAAACTGCACAAGGGGCATACCCGTACGCTGGGGTACCTTGGTTCAGCACGCCATTCGGTCGCGACGGGATCATTACAGCTCTGCAATATCTCTGGCTATACCCCGAGCTGGCACGGGGCGTCCTTGCCTTTCTTGCCGCTAATCAGGCCGAGCACACCAACGCAGAACAGGATGCGGAGCCCGGCAAGATATTGCACGAGACTCGCAAGGGCGAGATGGCGGTCCTGGGCGAGATCCCGTTCTTGCGTTACTTTGGAAGCGTCGACGCCACCCCTTTATTCGTCATCCTCGCGGAACAATATTTCCAGCGCACGGCGGATCATGAGTTTTTGGACTCACTTTGGCCCAACATCGAACGCGCCCTGCAGTGGATCGACCAATACGGCGACTGCGACGGCGACGGCTTTGTGGAATACGCGCGGCAGAGCTCGGATGGCCTGGTGCAGCAAGGGTGGAAGGACTCCAGACATTCGGTGTTTCACCAGGATGGCAGACCGGCGGAAGGCCCGATTGCCCTGTGCGAGGTCCAGGGCTACGTCTTCGCGGCCAAAAACGCTGCCGCCAAACTGGCGACCCTGTTTGGCACTCGGGCGAAATCCGAGGTTTGGCGCCAGCAGGCGACCGTGCTCAAGCACCGATTCGATGAGGCCTTTTGGTGCGAGGAGATCGGCAGCTATGCGTTGGCGCTGGATGGCAGTAAGCGACCGTGCCGGGTGCGCACATCGAATGCCGGCCATGCGCTGTTCACCGGGATTGCCAGAAAGCGGCGCGCGGGACAACTGGCGGAAAGCCTGTTCTCCGATGCCGCGTTCAGCGGTTGGGGGGTGCGCACGGTGAATCATGGCGAAGCACACTACAACCCCATGTCCTACCACAATGGGTCGATTTGGCCTCACGACAACGCGCTGATCGCTAGCGGCCTGTCGCGTTATGGATTCAAGCATCAGGTCCTGAAGATCATGACTGGGATGTTCGACGCGAGCATCATGCTCGACCTGCATCGCCTCCCCGAGCTTTTCTGTGGTTTCGACCGCGTGCCCGCTCAGGGTCCCACGCTCTATCCAGTTGCCTGCTCCCCGCAGGCCTGGGCCAGCGGGGCGGTGTTCCACCTTTTGCAGTCCTGTATCGGACTGGAATTCTCTCGGGAGAAACCACAGCTTCGGTTCCAGTACCCGCAACTCCCGGAGTTTCTGCAACGCGTACAGATTACCAACCTCCCGGTCGGGTCTGGAATGGTTGACCTGGAGCTCCGACGCCACCTCAGGGATGTGGGTGTTCACGTCACCCGCAAGGATGGGGATATCGACGTTGCGATCGTGGTGTGATCGAGGCAGAGCCGCTTGCAAGGGGGTGAAACTATTGCAGCTGCTCGCCCGCGAGTGTGTTGAAGGCATTGGTCGTGCGGCCCCTGGCTGCGGGCTTGCGGCGGGTCATGCGGTCGAGTTCAGCCACCTTGACCCTATTCAACGTGCGTTTCGCGTCCGTCAGGAGAGCGTCGCACAGTCGCACGCGATCTTTCGTGGTGCGGATGATCTCAATCAGCTCATGCTTGGCAACAGTGTTACGGGTCTCGCTGCCTAGAATATCGTCCAGACGGGACTGCGCACTGCGCTCATCGCGCAGCCGCAGAAGGTACTGCAACGGGTCTGAAATCGGCCAGCGGGCGAAGGACGGTAGTCCGTCGAATACGCCAACCAAGGACAAGCTCTACATCTCGGTCGACCTCGAGTGGAACCTCAATGTGTCAACTGCGGATCACGCGTGAACGTTGGATCACGGGAGTTGCAGACTGCTTTCCAACTGCAGCCTAGGAACCGCACTGGTTTTCATGTCGGCCCTGAAGGACTGGTGTTGGTTGCGCCCGCCCGACTTGGCCGAATACATCGCGGTGTCGGCATTCTGCATCAGGGTATCGATGGTGCTGCCGTCACCCGGGTAGATGCTGATGCCGATGCTCAAGGTGACGTTGAGCCCATGTCCGGCGATGAAGTGCGGCAGGGCGAACGCAGCGAGCAATTTCTCGGCGACCTGGACTGCATCCCGCGGCTGCTCGAGCTCGGCCAAGAGGATCACAAACTCGTCGCCCCCAAGGCGGCTGATGGTGTCGGTGGCGCGCACGCAGGTCGCCAAGCGGCCGGCGACCGATTTCAGTAGTCGGTCACCGATCGCGTGCCCCAGTGAGTCGTTGACGGTCTTGAAATCGTCCAAGTCCAGGAATAGCAGCGCGATGGGCTTGCGGTGCCGTTGGGCCAACCTGACCGCCTGAGACAGCCGCTCTCTCAGCAGCACCCGATTGGGCAGGCCGGTGAGAGAGTCGTGCTGGGCCAGATGGGCCATCTTCGACCTTCTCGAGCGGGATTCGCTGACGTCGCGAAACACGATCACCGCGCCAGCCACCCGGCCGTGTCGATTGTGAATGGGAGCGGCGGAGTCCTCGATCGCGATCTCGAACCCGTCGCGGCGGATCAGCACACAATCCGTGGCCAACGTTACGGTTCGGTCCTGCGCCATGGTGCGCCGCGCCGGATTCACAGCCACTCGGCGCGTCGTGCCGTCGATGATGTCCAAGACCTCTGAAAGCGGTCGGCCCAATGCTTCCTCACGGCTCCAGCCGGTCATCGCCTCTGCCACCCGATTCAGGTAGGTCACGTTGGCCGACAGGTCGGTGCAGAGCACAGCGTCACCAATGGAGTCGAGGGTGACCTGGGCCCGCTCCTGTTCCTCGAACATGGCCTCTTCCGTCAACGCCCGAAATCGCGCCTCGCTCAGCCGCAGCGCGTCCTCGGCCGCCTTGCGCTCGACGGCGTAACGTAGCGCCCGCGGCAACCAATGGGCGTCGACGTGGCTCTTGATGATGAAATCAAGGGCGCCGCGCCGCACGGCCTGGCGCGCGAGGGTTTCCTCGCCCGCCGCGCTGAGGACCAGGATCGATGCTTCGGGCACGGCCTGGAACACTCGATCGAAGGCCTCGAGGCCTTGGCCATCGGGCAGGGTGAGGTCCAGCAAGACCAGGTCGACTCCACCCCTGTGAAGTCGCTCGAGCGCCATCGAGAGTCGCGTCGCCCACTCGACGCGGTAGAGGTCCGCGCCCTTCAGCGCCCCCAGTACGAGTCTGGCATCGGCGGCGTCATCCTCGACCAAAAGCACGCTGGAGGGGGCG
>CAZLYT010000703.1:0-17187 GCA_964563515.1 uncultured Candidatus Competibacteraceae bacterium
TCGCGCCCGGTGCGCCGCCCTTTCGGCCGACGGTGAGGTGAGCGCGAGCGGCATTGAGGAGGAGCCCTATCGTGGACTACGAAGCATTCCATCGCTGGTCAATCGAGCAGCCCGAGGACTTCTGGGCCAAGCAGGCCGAGCTGATCCACTGGCACAAGCCGCCGCAGCAGATCCTGGATTACTCCAATCCTCCGTTCCGGAGCTGGTTCGTCGGCGGCGAGACCAATCTCTGCTACAACGCGGTGGACCGACACCTGGCGGAGCGACCCGATCAGCCGGCACTGGTCTCCATCTCCACCGAGACCAACGAGACCCGCAGCTACAGCTTTCGCGAGTTGCATCAGGAGGTAAACCGTTTCGCAGCGGTGTTGCGCTCGCTCGGGCTCAGCCAGGGTGACCGTGCCGTGATCTACTTGCCGATGATTGCCGAAGCGACCTTCGCCATGCTCGCCTGCGCCCGACTTGGAGTGGTTCACTCGGTGGTGTTCGGAGGCTTTGCCTCTCACAACCTTGCCGTTCGCATCGACGACGCCAAACCCAAGATCCTGATCAGTGCCGACGCCGGCATGCGCAACGGTAAGCCGGTGCCTTATAAGCACTTGGTCGACGAAGCGTGTCAGCTGGCGAGCTCGCCTCCGCAGAAGGTGCTGATCGTGAATCGTGGCTTGGATCCGGCTATGCCCGTCAGCTCCGAGCGTGACGTGATCTATGCCGATCTGCGGGCCGAGCACCTGGATCAGGAAGTGCCATGCGCTTGGCTCGAATCCAATCAACCGAGCTATGTGCTGTACACCTCGGGAACCACCGGCACACCCAAAGGCGTGCAACGCGACGTCGGTGGTTACGCGGTCGCCCTGGCGGCGTCCATGCGCCACATTTACAACGCCAATCCTGGCGAGGCCATGTTCACCACCTCCGATATCGGCTGGGTCGTGGGTCACTCCTACATTGTCTACGGGCCGCTGCTGAACGGGATGACCACCATCGTCTACGAGGGTCTTCCGACCCGGCCGGATCCCGGCATCTGGTGGAAGATCGTGCAGGAGCACGAGGTCACCACCATGTTCAGCTCCCCCACGGCGATCCGGGTACTGAAGAAGCAGGACCCGAAGTTCCTCAAAGCCCATGATCTGAGCTCATTGCGCTATCTCTTCCTCGCGGGCGAACCGCTTGACGAGCCCACTTCCAGGTGGATCTCCGACGCCTTGGGAGTCCCGGTGATCGACCATTACTGGCAGACCGAAACCGGCTGGGCAATGCTCACCTACTTGCCAGGGGTAGACCTGAAGCCGAACCGTTTTGGGTCGCCGGGCTTTCCGAGCTACGGCTTCGACATCCGGGTGATCAATGAGGCCACCGGTCACGAGGCCGGACCCGAGGAGAAGGGGGTGCTGGTGGTGGCGCCGCCCCTGCCCCCGGGCTGCCTGACCACGGTTTGGGGCGACGATCAGCGCTTCCTGAAGAGCTACTACTCCGACTTCAAGGAGCTCCTCTACACCAGCTCGGACTGGGCAGTGCGAGACGTGGATGGGTACTTCTTCATCTTGGGTCGCACCGACGACGTGATCAACGTGGCCGGTCACCGTCTCGGCACCCGCGAGATCGAGGAGGCCGTCTCCGGCCATGCGGCGGTGGCCGAAGTGGCGGTGGTGGGCGTCCACGACGAGCTCAAGGGGCAGCAGGCGGTGGCTTTCACTGTGCTCAAGGATCCGACCCGCGCCGACTCCGCCGACAAGGCGGTGGCGCTCGAAAAGGAGATCATGGCGGCGGTGGTGAAGTCGCTGGGACCTGTCGCCCGGCCCAAAACGGTCCACTTCGTGTCGGCCCTGCCCAAGACCCGATCCGGCAAGCTGCTTCGACGCAGCATTCAGGCGCTGGCGGAGGGCCGTGATCCCGGCGACCTCACGACGCTGGATGATCCAGCGTCCTTGGAAGCGGTGCGTAGTGCCGTGACCGACTGACCCCGCGGCCGCTCCGGCCGCATGCGTGGCCGGGGCGATGGTTGCGAGGTCTGCGTGTTTGCGAGTGCCGCAAGCACCTACGTCCCGAACCCGAGCTAGAAGGTGGAACGAGATGAGCGAGCTACGTTCAGCTGGCGCGCGCTTTCGCGACGCTCTGGAGCAGGAGCGTCCGCTGCAAGTGGTGGGTGCCATCAATGCCTATGCCGCCCGCCTGGCCGAAGCCAGCGGTTTCCGAGCCCTCTATATCTCCGGAGGTGGGGTGGCCGCAAGCTCCTGCGGCATCCCCGATCTGGGAATCACGACCATGGAGGACGTGCTCACTGACCTGCGCCGGGTGACCGATGTCACCGAGCTCCCAGTGCTGGTGGACATCGACACCGGATGGGGTGGCGCCTTCAACATCGCCCGCACCGTCCGCGCCATGATCAGGGCCGGGGCCGCAGCCGTACACATCGAAGACCAGGTGCAACAGAAACGCTGCGGCCATCGGCCGGGCAAAGCCATCGTCTCCCAGGCCGAGATGGCGGACCGGATCAAAGCCGCCGTCGACGCCCGCAGCGACGATAAGTTCGTCATCATGGCCCGCACCGACGCCCTCGCCATCGAAGGCCTTGAGGCCGCCATCGAGCGGGCCTGCGCTTGTGTGGAGGCCGGCGCCGACATGATCTTTCCGGAGGCCATGACCGACCTCGCCATGTATCGCCGCTTCGCCGATGCGGTCAAGGTGCCGGTGTTGGCAAATATCACCGAATTTGGGGCCACGCCCCTTTATTCCACCGACGAACTCGGCGCCAATGGAGTGCGGCTGGTGCTTTATCCGCTGTCGGCGTTCCGCGCCATGAGTGCCGCCGCTCTGCAGGTATACCAAGCGCTGCGCCGTGACGGCACGCAGCAAGGGGTGCTCGATCTGATGCAGACCCGGGCGGATCTCTATCGCTACCTGGGCTACCACGACTACGAACAGAAGCTAGACCAGCTCTTTGCCAAGGAGAACCAGTGATGTCGGAAGCTGCCACCGCTCCCAAAGGCAAGAAGTCGGTCGCGCTGTCAGGCACCGTTGCCGGCAACACCGCAATCTGCACCGTGGGTCGCACCGGCAACGACTTGCATTACCGTGGCTACGAAATCGCCAGTCTCGCTGAGCAGTGCGACTTCGAGGAAGTCGCCTACCTGCTGATCCACGGCAACCTGCCTGGCCGCGCCGCACTCGACGCCTACCGCTCCAAGCTACGTGCGCTGCGCGGCCTGCCGACGCCGCTCAAAGCCGTTTTGGAGCAGATCCCTGCCTCGGCACACCCCATGGACGTGCTGCGCACCGGCTGCTCGACACTCGGCACCATCCTGCCGGAGAAAGACGACCACAACGTTGCCGGTGCCCGGGATATCGCCGAGCGGCTGATGGCGAGTTTTCCCTCGATGCTGCTGTACTGGTACCACTACAGCCACAATGGCCGTCGCATCGAGGTGGAGACCGATGACGACTCCGTCGGCGGTCACTTTCTGCACCTGTTGCATGGCCAGCCCGCCAGCGACCTGTGGGTGCGGGCGATGCACACCTCGCTCATTCTCTACGCCGAACACGAGTTCAACGCCTCCACCTTCACCGCGCGCGTGATCGCCGGAACCGGCTCCGACATCTACTCCTGCACCGCCGGCGCCATCGGGGCATTGCGCGGCCCCAAGCACGGGGGTGCCAATGAGGTCGCCTTCGACACCCAGCAGCGCTACGACAATCCTGAGCAGGCGGAGGCGGATATTCGTGAGCGAGTGGCCCGCAAGGAAGTGATCATCGGCTTTGGACACCCAGTCTATACAGTCTCCGACCCACGCAACGCGGTGATACGCCGCGTCGCCTTGGCGCTGGCCGAGGATTCCGGCAACCACAAGATGTTCGAGATCGCCGACCGTTTGGTGGGGGTGATGTGGGATGCCAAGCAGATGTTTCCGAATCTGGACTGGTTCTCCGCCGTTTCCTACCACTTGATGGGCGTTCCGACGCCAATGTTCACGCCCTTGTTCGTGATCTCGCGCACGGCCGGCTGGTCGGCTCACGTAATCGAGCAACGCACGGACGGCAAGATCATTCGCCCCAGCGCGAACTATGTCGGTCCCGAGGATCGCGAGCTGGTGCCGCTGGATCAGCGCGACTGATTCGAACCGCTCTCCCGATATCAACCTTCATCCACTACCAAGTCATCGAGGAAGCCATGTCAGTCCATGCCATTCGAGCGGCCAAGCGACCGCCTTTCGACCAGGTCATCAAAGAGATCGTCGACTATGTGTGCGACTACGACGTGAGCAGCAGCCCCGAGGCCATGGCGACGGCCCGTTATTGCCTCATGGACACCCTGGGCTGCGGCATGCTGGCTTTGAGCTATCCGGCTTGCACCAAGCTGATGGGGCCCACCGTTCCTGGCGCCGGCATGGTGGGCGGTGCCCGGGTGCCGGGAACCAGCCATGAACTGGAGCCAGTGATGGCGGCCTTCAACATCGGCGCCATGATTCGCTGGCTCGACTTCAATGATACCTGGCTGGCGGCGGAGTGGGGTCACCCCTCCGACAACTTGGGCGGGATTCTGGCCCTCGCCGACTACTTGAGCCGGCGCAATCTGGCCCAGGGCAAGGCGCCCTTGCCGATGAGCGTGGTGCTGCAGGGCATGATCAAGGCCCACGAGATTCAGGGGGTCATCGCGCTGGAGAATGGCTTCAACCGGGTTGGGCTGGATCACGTGATGCTGGTGCGCATAGCGACCAGCGCCGTGGCCGGAAGTCTGCTCGGACTGAGCCGCGACGAGCTGCTGAACCTGGTCTCCCATGCCTGGATCGACGGCTCGGCGCTGCGCACCTACCGCCATGCCCCCAATACCGGCTCGCGCAAGAGCTGGGCCGCCGGCGACGCCACCAGTCGCGGTGTTCGGCTGGCGTTGATCGCCGCTACCGGCGAGATGGGCTACCCCTCGGCGATCACTGCGCCGGTCTGGGGATTCCAGGACGTGCTGTTCAAGGGCGAGTCCTTGCAGTTCTCCCAGGGCTACGGCACCTACGTCATGGAAAACGTGCTGTTCAAGATCTCCTTCCCGGCCGAGTTCCACGCCCAGACCGCAGTCGAGGCCGCCGTTGTGCTGCATCCCGAGGTCAAGGACCGACTCGATGACATCGACCGTATCATCATCGAGACTCAGGAATCCGGCATTCGGATCATCGATAAGACCGGGCCACTGGACAATCCAGCCGATCGCGACCACTGCATCCAGTACATGGTTGCGGTACCGCTCATCAAGGGCACCCTGACGGCCGAGGACTACGAGGACACCGTGGCAGCCGACCCTCGCATCGACGCCCTGCGCGAGAAGATGGAAGTGCGGGAGAATCCCCGATTCACCACCGAGTATCTGGAACCGAGCAAGCGTGCCATCGGCAACTCGGTGCAGGTGTACTTCAACGACGGCAGCGCCACCGACTGTGTGTCGGTGGACTATCCAATTGGCCACCGTCGACGTCGCCAGGAGGGCATCCCGGTGCTGGTCTCCAAGTTCCAGCGCAACATTGCCTCCCGGTTGTCCTCCAAGCAGTGTCTGGCGTTGGATACGCTGTGCGCCGATCAGGCCGCCCTGGAGTGGACGCCCGTGAACGAGTTCGTGGAGCTCATGGTGGTGTAGGCCATCCCCGCCGTGGCGTCTCCCCCGGCGCCTGCGGCGGCTCCGGTTTGCTATTTCCGGTTCGATTCCGTATGTTGCAGCGCAACATACGCCAGCGACGGAGTGCTCCGTCATGGCACAGGAAAGATTGCTGGGTTGGGTTACCGCGGGCCAGCTTGTGCCAGTTCGCGTCACGAATGAGCCTGCTAACGGTGCTTGGCTACACCAGCCTGCTACGAAGCACCCTGGAGCATTGCTGGCTATCAGCGCGCCGCGCCGGCGCAGTGACCGTCGGTGTGCAGCCCGTGTCTGCTTCACAAGCCTTGGCCAGCACTCTGGACTTGGTGAGCGACTCGGCGGAGAAAGCGGCCATGGATATGCGCAATCAGTTTCAGAGCGTCCTGCTGCTGCAGGACGAGGCGATAGTTTGGACTCGGCGGATACGGCGAGCGCTGGTTCATTAGCCGAGCTGGTGAAACATTCGGGCTGAGTTCGCAATCGACAGTGACAGCCGATACCGAGCTGGCTGCGGGCATCGCAGCGGCCTGCGGTCGCACCGCCCACGCTGCCGAGATTGACCGCCTACAGCGCTTTCTCGACCTCCTGGAGCGGTGGAACCGAGCCTACAATCTGACCGCCATCCGGCGGCGGCGGGATATGGTGGTTCGGCATCTGCTCGACAGCGTGTCCATCGAGCCCTATCTGCGTGGCCCACGCATCCTCGATGTCGGTTCCGGTGCAGGTCTTCCTGGCGTTCCGCTGGCTGTGCTCCGCCCCGACCTGAGCTTCGTGCTCCTCGATAGCAGCGCCAAACGCGTGCGTTTCCTGCGCGAAGTGCGGCGTGTGCTAGCGCTCGTGCAAGTTGAAGTCGTGCATGCACGAGTCCAGGACTATCGTCCGAGCGCCGGATTCGACACGGTGTTGTCGCGCGCATTTTCCTCGCTGCGGGATTTCGTGGACAATGCCGGGCGGCTGGTTGGGACTTCGGGCCGCCTGTTGGCCATGAAGGGCCCCGGCTACGCCGGCGAGGACATCGAACTGCCTCCGGGCTATCGCTTGCAAGGGTCGCGACAGCTGCGGGTGCCGGGGTTGGGGCCGCAGCGTATGCTGTTGACGGTGGCGCGAACGCGGCCAGGCTCCCAGGACTGAACTGCGTGATCACCCTCGAACCGGGCCGAGTCTCGCCGCCCTCGCTACAAGATGTCGCGCTGGATTTCGAACAAGGGTTTGCGCTGGCGCGTGAGCAACCAGCGACGGTGAGCTAATGGGTCGAATCATCGCCGTAGCGAATCAGAAGGGTGGTGTGGGCAAGACCACCACCTCGGTGAACTTGGCCGCGGCGCTGGCAGTGGAGGGGCGTCGGGTGCTGCTGGTGGATATGGATCCCCAAGGCAATGCGACCATGGGATGCGGTGTCGACAAGTACCAGGTCAGCGCCGGAACCTACGACGTGCTCGCGCACCGCGGCACGGTAGCCGAGTTCGCAGTCTTCGGTGCCGACGGCAGAGTTCGGGTGCTGCCAGCCAACGCCCGACTCACCGCGGCCGAGGTGGAGCTCATCGAGGTGGAGGGGGGGCGGACCCGGCTTCGAGAGGCGCTGGCTTCAGTCAGCGCCAACTATGACCACGTCTTCGTCGACTGTCCGCCATCGCTCAACATGCTCACGGTCAATGCGCTGGTGGCGGCGGATCGGGTCATCATTCCCATTCAGTGCGAATACTATGCGCTGGAGGGGCTCTCGGCGCTGCTCGACACCATCGAACGCATCCGACGGACCTTGAATCCACGGCTGCGGATCGAAGGCATGCTGAGAACCATGTTTGATTCCCGCAATCGACTGGCCAATGAAGTCTCGGCGCAGCTCACCAAGCACTTTGGCGGACGTGTCTACGACACGGTTGTTCCGCGTAATGTCCGCCTCGCCGAAGCGCCCAGCTACGGCCTCCCCATCAACTTGTACGACGCTGCCTCCCGCGGCGGGATCGCCTACCAGGCGCTGGCGCGGGAGGTTCTGACCCGTGAAGCCCACGAAGGTACCGCTGCGTGATCGCCCTGCCAAGGAGTCGACCATGAGCAACCGTCGTGGCGGGCTGGGCCGTGGCCTGGACACCCTGCTGGGGCTCGGCGCTGAGACTGACGACAACTCCCCGGATGACGAGCTGGCGCGAGTGCCTACGGAACTGCTGGAACGGGGGCGCTATCAGCCACGCACCGACATGCGCCTGGAATCGCTGCAGGAGCTGGCAGACTCCATTCGGGTGCAAGGGATGGTGCAGCCCATCTTGGTTCGCCCGCTGGAGGGGGAGCGACTCGAAATCGTCGCAGGTGAGCGGCGCTGGCGCGCTGCCCAGATCGCCGGATTGGAGGTCGTCCCCGTCATCATTCGGCGCATTCCGGACCAGGCCGCAATGGCCACTGCGCTGGTGGAGAACATCCAGCGCGAGGACCTCAACCCGCTGGAGGAGGCCATGGCGCTGAGGCGCCTGGTGGACGAGTTCGGCCTGTCCCATCAAGAGGCGGCCATCGCCGTCGGTCGATCGCGATCCGCAGTCACCAATCTGCTACGGTTATTGGAGCTCGCGCCGACGGTACAGACTTTCTTGCGCGAGCGCCGGCTGGAGATGGGGCATGCGCGGGCGTTGCTGGCGCTTGCCCGCGACACCCAGGAGCGTTGCGCGAACGAGGTGATAAGGCGCCAGTTGTCGGTGCGCGAAACAGAGAATCTGGTCAAGCGTTACCTGGCGGGCCAGGTCCCGCACAAGCCTCCGCGGTTGGATCCGGATGTGCGGCGCTTGCAGGATGATCTGTCGGATCGACTCGGCGCTCGCGTCGTGCTCAATCACGCCACATCTGGTCGAGGGCGCTTGGTCATCCATTACACGAGCGTCGATGAGCTCGACGGCATTATCAGCAAAATCAAGTAATTACTATTGCATTTGCGGGATCATGACGGGAGCCGCAGTTGATTGACCGGGTCAGACCCATCTCCTATACTTCGGCCGCTGTTGCGGCGGCCTATAACAACTTGTCCGTCCTCGGAGTCCGGCGGGTCATCTGCAACGCTCTGCTTCGAGCATGGGCACCGGATTGCGAACAGCGCTGAGGATCGTAGCGATCCAGCTCGGAGTGGCTCTGGTGGGAGGTCTGCTAACCTACCTCCTAAGTGACCGACGAGCTGCCATTTCAGCGGGGATCGGGGGACTCATTAGCGCGCTAACGACCGCCACATTTGCGCTACGCGTCTTTGCCGCGCGCCCCGATGCACCGCTGAAGAAAGTGGTGCGCGCTTTCTACGCCGGGGAGGTGCAAAAGATCGCGTTGACTGCGGTGCTTTTCTTCGCAGTCATCAAGTGGGTCGACGTAGCGTTCCTCCCCTTATTCCTCACTTACATGGTCTCGCTCCTGGCGTACTGGATCGTGTTGCCTTTTTCGCTGACTGAGCCCCGTTGAGGCACTGATGAGCGCAAGTCCCACCGAGTACATCGTTCACCATCTGACCAATCTCCACAGTGGCCGCGGTTTCTTTACCGTGCACTGGGACACCCTGGCCATTTCTGCAGCGCTTGGGGTGATCTTCTATTTGATCTTTCGTAAAGCGGCACAGCGAGCCACTGCGGAAGTGCCGGGGCCGTTGCAGAACTTTGCTGAGATCATGGTCGAATTCGTGGATCAACAGGTCAAAGACACGTTCCACGGCCGTAACAAGCTAATCGCGCCGTTGGCGCTGACAATATTTTGCTGGGTATTCCTTTGGAACTTGATGGATCTGGTTCCGGTTGACCTGCTGCCGATGGTGGCGGGCTGGGTGGGCCTGCACTATCTTCGGGTAGTCCCCTCGACCGATTTGAACGGCACTTTTGCGCTGTCCATTTCGGTGTTCTTGCTGATCATCTTCTACAGCATCAAGGTCAAAGGTGCCGGCGGTTTCGCCAAGGAATTCCTGTTTCAACCGTTTCAGACTTCCAATCCCTTCGCCCAAGCGCTTCTAGTCCCGGTGAACTTGATTCTCATGGGTGTGGAGATGCTGGCGAAGCCTATTTCGCTCGCGCTGCGTCTGTTTGGCAACCTCTACGCCGGTGAGCTCATCTTTCTGCTGATTGCGTTGCTGCCGTGGTGGCTGCAATTCCTCCTCGGTTGGCCCTGGGCGGTGTTCCATCTACTGATCATCACCCTGCAAGCATTTATCTTCATGGTGCTTACCATCGTCTATTTGAGTATGGCGCACGAAGATCACTGAACTCGGCTCCGGAACGGGCTCCTCCGGGCTGAGGGGTTCGTAGTTTCATCAGCAAGCTAAATTGCCGTCAGGAGGCAACTAATGGAACTCATTCAAGGTTTGACCGCCGTCGCCGTGGGACTCATTCTGGGTATGGGGGCCCTTGGCACCGCTATCGGGTTTGGTCTCCTCGGTGGCAGATTCTTGGAAGGCGCTGCCCGTCAGCCCGAGATGGTTCCGATGCTTCAGGTCAAGATGTTCATCGTTGCGGGTCTACTCGACGCCGTGACCATGATCGGTGTCGGCCTGGCCTTGTTCTTCACCTTCGCTAACCCGTTCGCGGCAGGTGCGGCCTGAGCCAGCAGACCGGATAGATGGGGTTGACACCGATGCGGAAACCAGTTGGAGGGCTACGCGCGTGAACATCAACGTGACGTTGCTCGGCCAGATGATTACCTTCAGCCTGCTGGTGTACTTCACCATGAAGAAGGTCTGGCCACCGATCATGCAGGCTATGCAGGATCGGCAGAAGCGCATTGCCGAGGGGCTTGCGGCGGCTGAGCGGGGCGCTCACGAGCAAGAGCTCGCCAAGGAGCGTGCCGCTGAAACCATGCGCGAGGCCAAGCAGCGCGCGTCCGAGGTGATCTCCCAGGCGCAGAAGCGCTCCTCGGAGATTATCGAGGAGGCCAAGCGCCAAGCCAAGGAAGAGGGGGCTCGCCAGCTCGCCGTCGCCCAAGCGGAGATCGAGCAGGAGACCGTCCAGGCCCGCGAGGAGCTCAGGCGAAAGGTGGGTGAGCTGGCGCTTGCCGGCGCAGCCAAAATCATCAAACGCGAGGTCGACGCCAAGTCGCACAATGACTTGATCGACGAACTTGCAGAGCAGGTCTGAGGCAGTTCCCAATGGCCGAGACCATGACCTTGGCACGGCCCTATGCGCGGGCCGCATTCGAGTACGCGCACTCGAGCTCATCTTTGCCAGCTTGGAGTAATGTCCTGGGGCGCCTGGCCCAGCTGATTCAGGACCCGAGCATGCGAGCTTTCATCGACCGCCCGGATGTGCCGGTCGAGGACAAGGTGTCGTCGCTGCTGGACCTCGCCGGCGAAGGTGTCGACGAAGCCGTCCGTAACTTCGTCGCCCTGTTGGTCCACAACGACCGGTTGGCGCTGGTACCCGAGGTGTCGGCGGCTTACGAGGAGCTTCGAGCCGAGGCCGAGAAGATCATCGAGGCCGAGGTGATATCGGCGCGAGAGCTCACCGAGGACCAGCAGCAGCAGTTGGCCGCGGCTCTCAAGCAGCGTCTCGGCCGGGAGGTCACGCTGAAAGTTCAGCTCGACGAGAACCTGATGGGCGGTGCCATCATTCGCGCCGGTGACCTGGTCATCGACGGGTCGGCGCAAGGCAGGCTCAGGCAGCTCGCCAGGGCACTGGGTGTTTGAGGCGCCCTGATCTGGGGCTTCCAAGCGGAAGCTAGGCCCAAGAGGAATACAGGCCCAAGAGGAATACAGGATCATGCAGCAGCAACTCAATCCTTCCGAGATCAGTGAGCTCATCCGGCAACGGATCGAAAAGTTCCAGATCGAGGCCGAGGCGCGCACCGAAGGCACCATCGTCAGCCTCACGGATGGCATCGTGCGCATCCACGGCCTCGAAGGCGTGATGTACGGCGAGATGATCGAGTTTCCCGGCGACGTGTTCGGCATGGCGCTGAACCTGGAGCGAGACTCGGTCGGCGCGGTGGTACTGGGTGAGTATCAGCATCTCTCCGAGGGCGACAAGGTGCGCTGCACCGGGCGCATCCTCGAGGTTCCAGTGGGCGAGGGTCTGCTGGGGCGCGTGGTGGATTCCTTGGGACGCCCCATCGATGGCAAGGGCGCGATCAAGAGCGATCTCAGCTCACCGATCGAGAAGGTGGCGCCGGGCGTGATCAGCCGCAAGTCGGTGGATCAGCCGGTGCAGACCGGGCTCAAGGCCATCGATGCCATGGTGCCCATCGGCCGCGGCCAGCGTGAGCTGATCATCGGTGACCGCCAGACCGGCAAGACCGCGGTGGCGGTTGACGCGATCATCAATCAGAAGGGCACCGGCGTTAAGTGTATCTACGTGGCGGTGGGCCAGAAGAACTCCTCGATCGCCGGCGTGGTGCGCAAGCTCGAGGAGCACGGCGCCATGGAGCACACCATCGTGGTGGCGGCGGCGGCCGCCGACCCGGCGCCCATGCAGTACATCGCGCCCTACTCCGGTTGCGCCATGGGCGAGTATTTCCGCGATCGCGGCGAGGACGCCCTGATCATTTACGACGACCTGACCAAACAGGCTTGGGCCTACCGCCAGGTGTCGCTGCTGCTGCGCCGCCCACCCGGCCGCGAGGCCTATCCCGGAGACGTGTTCTACCTCCACTCACGTTTGCTCGAGCGCGCCGCCCGGGTCAACGCGCACTATGTGGAGAAGTTCACCGAGGGCAAGGTCACCGGCAAGACCGGCTCGCTGACGGCGCTGCCGATCATCGAAACCCAGGCTGGCGACGTCTCGGCCTTCGTTCCCACCAACGTCATCTCCATTACCGACGGCCAGATCTTCTTGGAGAGCGACCTTTTCAATGCCGGTATCAGGCCGGCCATCAACGCCGGGTTGTCGGTATCTCGTGTGGGCGGCGCGGCGCAGACCAAGATCATCAAGAAGCTCGGCGGTGGCGTACGCTTGGCGCTGGCTCAATACCGCGAGCTCGCCGCCTTCGCGCAGTTCGCCTCCGACCTGGACGAGACGACTCGCAAGCAGTTGGAGCGGGGCCAGCGGGTGACCGAGCTCATGAAGCAGAAGCAGTACTCGCCCATGCGCGTCTCGCAGATGGCGGTCTCGCTGTATGCCGTGAACGAGGGCTTCCTGGACGACGTGGAGCTTGGCAAGGTTCAGGATTTTGAGGCGGCCATGCTGGGTTACATGGACCAGCAGCACAATGAGCTCATGTCCCGCGTCGACGAGACCGGCGACTATGACGGCGAAATCGCGGGCGCGTTCAAGTCGGCGCTCGATGATTTCAAGGCCAACCACGTCTACTAAGCGGGGGCCGCATGGCTGGCGCCAAAGAAATCCGGACCAAAATCAGGAGTGTGCAGAACACTCAGAAGATCACTCGTGCCATGGAGATGGTGGCCGCGAGCAAGATGCGCAAGGCCCAGGACCGGATGGCCGCCTCGCGTCCATACTCCAACAAGATCCGCAACGTCATCGCGCACCTGGCCCAAGCGCATCCTGAGTACCACCATCCGTACTTGGCAGAAGAGCGCGAGGCGCGACGGGTCGGTTACATCATCGTCTCCACCGATCGTGGCCTGTGCGGTGGCTTGAACAGCAACCTGTTTCGCAAAGTCGTCCGTGAGCTGCGGGACTGGAGCTCCAAGAACGTCGAGATCGATCTCTGCGTCATCGGCAACAAGGCCCTCGGCTTCTTCAAGCGCGTAGGGGGCACTATCCAGGCGCAGACGATCCACCTGGGTGACAGACCTCGCATCGAAGAGCTGATCGGCACCGTCAAGGTCATGCTCGACGCTTATGATGAAGGCAAGATTGATCGCCTGTTTTTGGCCTCCAATTCCTTCGTCAACACCATGACCCAGCAGCCCAGGATCGACCAGTTGATCCCGATCACGGGCTATGACGACGAGCACATAAGGCATCACTGGGACTACATCTACGAGCCCGACTCGAAGGAAATCGTGGAGGCCCTACTGAGTCGCTATATCGAGTCGCTGGTGTATCAGGGCGTGGTGGAAAACATTGCCTGTGAGATGGCGGCGCGAATGGTGGCGATGAAGGCTGCCACGGACAATGCTGGCGAGCTCATCGATGATCTGCAGCTCGCCTATAACAAGGCTCGTCAGGCGGCGATCACTCAGGAATTGGCTGAAATCGTGGGTGGGGCGGCCGCCGTCTGACCCTAAGCGCAAGAGCTTGAAGGGGTAACCCGAGAAATGAACGCTGGAAAGATTTCGCAGATCATCGGCGCCGTGGTGGACGTGGAGTTCCCTCGTGGACACGTGCCCAACGTCTACGATGCCCTCAAGGTCGATGAGGTGGGGCTCACGCTGGAAGTCCAGCAGCAGCTCGGCGACGGCGTGGTACGAACCATTGCCATGGGCTCCACCGATGGGACGCGGCGGGGGCTGGAGGTGAGCAACACCGGCGCCGCCATTCAGGTGCCGGTGGGCAAGGCCACCCTGGGCCGCATCATGGACGTTCTGGGCGAGCCGGTGGACGAGATGGGCGCGGTGGAAACTGAGACCACCATGCCCATTCACCGCAAAGCGCCGGAATACGCCGATCAGGCGCCGGCGCTAGAGATTCTCGAGACTGGCATCAAGGTCATCGACCTCATCATGCCCATCTCCAAGGGCGGCAAGGTCGGCTTGTTCGGTGGTGCCGGTGTCGGCAAGACCGTGACCCTGATGGAGCTGATCCGCAACATTGCCATCGAGCACAGCGGCTACTCGGTGTTCGCCGGTGTTGGCGAGCGCACTCGTGAGGGCAACGACTTCTATCACGAGATGAAAGACTCGAACGTGCTGGACAAGGTGGCGCTGGTCTATGGCCAGATGAACGAGCCGCCGGGCAACCGCCTGCGGGTAGGGCTCACCGGCTTGACCATGGCCGAGTTCTTCCGCGACGAAGGCCGTGATGTATTGATGTTCATCGACAACATCTACCGCTACACGCTGGCGGGTACGGAAGTATCGGCGTTGTTGGGCCGCATGCCCTCGGCGGTGGGCTATCAGCCGACGCTGGCATCCGAAATGGGTGTCCTACAGGAGCGCATCACCTCTACCAGAACCGGCTCCATCACATCCTTCCAAGCGGTTTACGTGCCGGCTGACGACCTCACCGACCCGTCGCCCGCGACCACCTTCGCTCATCTGGACGCCACCTTGGTGCTGTCGCGGCAGATCGCCGAGCTTGGCATCTATCCCGCGGTGGATCCGCTGGATTCCACCAGCCGCCAGCTCGACCCGCTGGTGGTGGGGCAGGAGCACTACGATACGGCGCGGGCGGTCCAAGGCACGCTGCAGCGCTATAAAGAGTTGAAGGACATCATCGCGATTCTGGGTATGGATGAGCTGTCGGAAGAGGACAAGCTGGCCGTGTCGCGGGCTCGCAAGATCCAGCGTTTCCTCTCCCAGCCCTTCTTCGTGGCCGAAGTGTTTACCGGCAGCCCTGGCAAATACGTCTCATTGAAGGACTCCATCGCCAGCTTCAAAGGCATCGTCAGCGGCGAGTATGACCATCTACCCGAGCAGGCCTTCTACATGGTTGGCGGCATCGAGGAGGCGGTGGAGAAGGCGGAGCGCTTGTGATCGAGCGCGCTGACCACGTATCGTCCCGATCGCTTCCGCGAAGGGACCAATCTGGCCTCAGGCAGCAGCAGGATTCCAAGACATGGCTATGACCATACACCTCGATGTGGTGAGTGCCGAGCGCGAGATCTTCTCTGGTCCCGCCGAGCTGGTGATCGCACCAGCGGAGTATGGTGACGTGGGCATCGCACCACGGCACAGCCAGATGCTCGCCAGGCTCCGGCCCGGTGAGGTGCGGTTCAAGACTCCCGAAGGAGAGGAACAGTACGTCTACGTCTCCGGCGGTATGATCGAGGTTCAGCCGCACGTGGTCACGGTGTTGGCGGACACCGCCTTGCGAGCCAAGGACATCGACGAGGCTGCCGCGCTGGCCGCCAAGGAGAGAGCCGAGCAGGCGTTGTCAGACCGCAAAACCGATATCGACTACGCCAGAGCGCAGGCGGAGTTGGCGGAAGCGGTGGCGCAGCTGCGTACCCTGCGGCATTTGCGCGGCCGCCGCAGCTAGGGGGACCGGGTAAGGGCAGGACGGCATCCATCCAGCAGGCACACGGCAACGGCGATCGACCCTTCTCCATCACCTGGTCGAGCCCCTCATCAGGCATCGAGGTGCAATTTTCGGTATCCACGGTGGCGCCAGCGCGAACACTCGTTAACGCCTCCACGGGAGTGCCCGCATAGATCCTTTCCACCACCGACCGCCGGGCCTTCAATGGCGCACGGATTGTGACATGTCGACTCCACTCTCGATCGTGATTCTGGCAGCCGGCGAAGGCAAACGGATGGTGTCCCGGTTGCCCAAGGTCATGCAGCCGGTCGCCGGGCGACCCATGCTCGGTCATGTCCTGAGCGCGGCCCGGGCCTTGAAGCCCAGGATTCTGTGCGTGGTCTATGGCCACGGCGGCGACGCGGTGCGTGGTAAATTCGATAGCGACGACCTGCACTGGGTGCTTCAGGCCGAGCGCCTCGGCACCGGTCACGCGCTGGCCCAGGCAATGCCTTCGGTGCCAGACGGAGACCGAGTGTTGGTGCTCTATGGCGACGTGCCCCTGGTCCGTCCCGGGACCTTGGAGGGATTGCTGGGAGGCGATCCCGCGGCTATCTCGATTCTCAGCGTGCATCTGGACGATCCTGGCGGCTACGGGCGCGTGATTCGCGATGCTAACGGCGCCGTGGCACGAGTGGTCGAAGCGCGCGACGCGGATCCGGACCAGGTACGGGTTCGTGAGTGCAATACCGGCATCCTCAGTGCGCCTGCGGCCACCCTGCGGGAGTACGTAAGGCGGCTGGACAACCACAATGCCCAGGGCGAGTACTACCTCACCGACGTCATCGGTATGGCCGTCGCCGACGGTCTGCCGGTACACGCGGCGGCGGTGGCGGACCCCATGGAAGTCTTGGGAGCCAACGATCGAATCCAGCTGGCCGAGCTGGAAGCGGCCTACCGCGCCCGCGCCACCGAGGCGCTGATGCGCTCGGGTGTCACGCTGGTCGATCCGTCGCGGGTCGAGGTGCGCGGGGAGGTGGTAGCCGGACGGGACTGCGTGATCGACGTCAACGTGGTACTGGAGGGCAAGGTGGTGCTGGGCGATGGCGTTCGTGTCGGGCCCAACTGCGTGCTACGGGACTGCCAACTTGGCGAGGACAGCGAGATTCACCCATTTTCCATGGTGGAGCGTGCCCGGGTGGCTGCGCGCTGCCAGGTGGGTCCCTACGCTAGGCTGCGCCCTGGCGCCGAGCTGGCCGTGGGTGCCAAAGTGGGCAATTTCGTCGAGGTCAAGGAGGCAACCATTGGCGAAGGCGCCAAGGTGAACCATCTCAGCTACGTGGGGGACGCCAGTGTGGGCGCCCACGCCAACGTGGGTGCGGGTACGATTACCTGTAATTACGACGGTGCCCGCAAACATCGCACCGTGATCGGCGAGCACGCTTTCATCGGCTCTAACACGGCCCTGGTGGCACCGGTCGAAGTAGGCGCCGGGGCGACCATCGGCGCTGGCTCCACCATCAGCGCCGATGTCCCCGCAGG
>CAZLYT010000704.1:0-2696 GCA_964563515.1 uncultured Candidatus Competibacteraceae bacterium
CAACGCCTCGCGGCGCGGGAAGCTGCGCCGAAACACCAGCGATACGCGACGGCTGGCGCCGGGCAGACTGAGCGGCCTCACCAGCACGCCGGCGTCGGTCATCCAAGGGCCGCGCAAGGCCAGGGCTGGCACCAAGGTGCAGCCGAAACCGCTGCCCACCAGTTGCAGCAGGGTTTCCAGGCTGGCCGCCCGCAGGTCACCGACGCCGAGGCTCTCCCCAGCATCCGCCCTTCTGCAGACCTCCAAGGCCTGGTCACGCAGGCAGTGGCCGTCCGCCAGCAACAGCATGTCGGCAGACGCGAGGTCGTCGTAGGTGATTTCCTCCACCCGGACCAGCGCATGTTCCCGCGGGCACGCTAGCCAAAACGGCTCGTCGAAAAGTCGGATGGCATCGAAATCCGAATCATCCGGCGCAGTTGCCAGCAATGCTGCATCGAGCTCATGCCGTCGCAAGCGAGCATTCAGCGAATCGGTCATTTCCTCCGACAGCACCAGCCGCAAGTCGGGAAAGCCTTTGCGCAAGGCTCCCAGCACCAGGGGCATCAAGTAAGGGCCAAGGGTGGGGATGACGCCCAGACGGAGCGGCCCCGCCAATGGGTCGCGGTGTGCCTGAGCTACGGCGGAAATCAGGTCCGCCTGCTCCACCGCCAATCGGGCGTGGCGCAGGATCTCCTCGCCAATGGGCGTCACTGCAACCGAGCGGCTGGTTCGCTCGAAAATAGTGACCCCCAGGTAGTCCTCCAGTTTCTTGATTTGTCCACTTAGGGTGGGTTGACTCACGTGGCAGACTTCCGCGGCGCGGCCGAAGTGGCGTTTGTCGGCAACCGCGATGAGATAACGCAGGTCTCGTAGGTTCATACTCATGGCCAGGGCAAATTGATTGTTATGGGCAATCCAAGTCAATTCAGACCGCCCGTTCGTGTTTTTTATCCGGCACTTGTCGGCCTACACGCGCATGACCTTCAGCAAACTCTGGGCCGAATTCGGTCCTAACGATCATCACCCATGCCACCGACGCTCAAGCGCCTACTGCAATGCACAACAACTCGCTACCGCTGGCAACCGGCTGTAACCCCGCCTGCCAAGGCTGCGCACACCGAACATTGAGCGCAGTGGAGAGCCTCGAACGCAAGGATCGATGGCTGGAGCAGGCCCTCAACGATTGGAAGGGGCAGTTGAATGCCACTGTCGCAGCGCCCGAGCTTCGGCGCTGGCGATACCGTGATCGCGTTTGTCTACACGCCAGTTGGGAGAGTGGCTGGCGGCTTGGGCTGCGCCGAGGCGAGGCCATCGTCCCGATCCTCGACTGCCCGGTACACAGCCCTCGGGTGACCCGCAGCGCACGCTTACTGGCGCCGCGTATGCCCGCGGCGAAAGGGTTCCCGCTGGCTTACTACGTCCAGGCGGGCGGGCAGGTTACGCTGGTGATCAAGACAGCAGCCGAGCCCGAGACCGGTTGGCTGGATGTCGAGCTGAAGGGTGCCCTGGCCGGCGCGGGCGTGCAGGGTCTGTGGCTCAACTGCAGCCCGTCGGCGGGGCGCCGACTGTTCGCAAAGCGAGGCTGGCGACTGTTGTGGGGGCAGCCGCGATCTCGTGACGCCTTGGGGCTGATCCACGGTCCCGCCGCGTTTCAGCAGCTGCTTCCTGCCCTTTACCTGCAGGCAATGGAGCTGGCCGCCTCCCACCTGGCCCCAGGGCCGGACCGCAGCGTCGTGGATCTGTATTGCGGGCGAGGTACCAGCCTGCAACGCTGGGTCTCCCTGGGTGCGCCCACTATCGGCGTGGAGCTGGATGGCGAAGCGGTGTCCTGTGCGGCGGACAACGCGCCGGCTGCCACCGTGCTGCGGGGCGGCTGCGCACAGCGCCTGCCCCAGCTGCAGACCTGGGTGGACCGCCCGGGCGCTGGCGCTATGGTGGCTTTCCTCAACCCGCCTCGCACGGGCCTCGAGCCGGACGTGGCACTATGGCTCAATGCTGAGCTGCGCTGCCGACGGATCGCCTATCTGTCTTGTAGCGCTGGCACTCTGGGGCGTGACCTGCGACGGCTTGCAGAGGGTGGATTTCAGGTCAAGCGCCTGGTCCCATTCGACTTCTTCCCCCAGACCTACCACGTGGAGGTGCTGGCGCTATTGCAGCGCTAGCTCCGACTGCTCAACACGCTCCTACGAAGGCGCCGGTCCGCCCTGACTGGAGGAGGCGATCTCCACAGTGATCGGAACGCCGCCCTGGAGCGTCTGGTAGACGACGCAATAGCGCTCGGTGAGGCGAAGCAGGTTGCGAAGCTGCTCCGCATCCGCGTCGGTATCCAAATCGAAGCGCAGGCGGATGGCGGTGAATCCGACTGGTGCTTCCTTGGCAACCCCCAGGGTGCCACGGAAATCCAGGTCCCCTTCCGCCATCACCGTGCCGTCCCGAAGCGGCACACCGATGGCGGTGGCAACGGCGTTCATGGTAACGCCGGCGCAAGCCACCAGCGCTTCCAGCAGCATGTCGCCGGAGCAGGCCAGGTCGCCACTGCCGCCGGTGGCGGGGTGCAGTCCGGCCACCGCCAGAGCCTTGCCGGTCTCCACTTTACAGCTCACCCCCTCCCCCAGGCTGCCGCTGGCGCGCAGGGTGATGTGGGCGGCCTGTGGTTGCTCCCTATAGCGGGCTTTCAGTGGTGCTTGTATTGACTTCAGCGACTCGCTGTCCATGGA
>CAZLYT010000705.1:0-1810 GCA_964563515.1 uncultured Candidatus Competibacteraceae bacterium
GCGAGACGCACGCGCCTCCTCGAACCAGGGATGGCGGTGCGAGCTGTGATTGGGAATGTAGTCCAGGATCACCTTGAGACCACGGGCGTGAGCGGCGGCGATCAAAGCATCGAAGTCCTCCAGCGTACCGAACATCGGGTCCACGGCCTCGAAGTCGGACACGTCGTAGCCGAAATCCGCCATCGGCGAGGGGTAGATGGGCGCCAACCAGACCGCGTCGACGCCCAGCCACCTCAGGTAGTCCAGCTTGTGCACGATGCCGGCCAGATCACCGACGCCATCGCCGTTGGCATCCATGAACGAGCGTGGGTAGATCTGATAGACGATACCCCGCTGCCACCATCGATAGTCCTCGGACATGCGGCCCTCCTGGTTCGGTCAACCTCCGCTTGCTACGCCGCCCGCTCAGGCCGCCTCCACGGCGCGGCCCGGGTGTCGTCGGCCACAGCCCGCTGCAACGCCTCCATGAGGCTGTTCGCCACCTCGTGGGGCGGGCTGGACTCGAATGCCAACCATGCATCCGCACTGGCCGCTTGCTCCCTCGCCGACTCTTCCCCGCGGGCCATCCAGGACAAGCGCACGGCGTCATCGATCAAAACGTCGAGGTTCAAATCGCCAGCCAGCCGCAATCCCGGATTGGACGCCGCAATCGCCGCCAAAACCTCCAGCGCCTCGATACTGATCTGGCGGTACTCGGGCGCCTGAATGCGGCCCAACAACAGCTCGAGTCGCCAGCAGAAGTCGCGCTCGAACGCGGACATGTCCGCTCGTACCGCTTCGCTATCCAGGCGATTGCTCTGGTCGTAAGCGTAGCCGACTACCAGGCCGTCGCAGCGTCGCAGCAGCTCCCAGACGCTGGCACAAAGCGCCTGGGACAGGCTCCCCACCACGCCCTTGCGACGCCGCCACGCCAGCCAGCCGCCTTCCGGTTGCGCCGGGTCGTCGCTGGCGCGGAAGACCACCTGCCGCAGGGCCTCTCCGGTGCTGTGCAAGGGCTCTTTGAGCAGCGACGGGAGCGGGCTCGCCGCTGCCCGAATCACCTGGTCGAGCCGCGCCAGAAGCTCACCCGTACCGACTGCGGTCAGTCCGGCGAGGCCCGCCGGCTCGGCGTCGGCCATCAGGTCGAGCAAGTGCCAGGGACGCAATGTCAGCACACCGGCAAATCGACTCGGATCGGCCTGCACCAACACGCCCAGAAGCGCAATGACATCCAGCACCAGGGCCTGAGCCCGCACATCCGGATCACCGAAGCGCCGGACCCGAGCGTGTACCTCCGCGGCCGCCAAGGGGCCCTCGATCACCGAGCCCGGCTCCTGCCCTCGGCCGAGGGCGAGGCGATGCTGATGCACCACGATGTGGCTCACGGCGTCGGCAATTTCCCGAGCGCCCACGACCCGTGGGCGCCGCGCCACGGTCACCCGCGTCGGTGATTGCGAAGCCGATTCCGCCGCGACAGTATCGAGGGCGTCTAGCCGTACCGTTGGCAGGTCCTGCACCAAAACCGAAAGAGCCTCGCAACGAATGGCCCCAATGGCGATGCCATCGCGCAGCAGCACGCTGAGGCCTTCCAGAAAGGCGCGACCAGCGGACCCCTCCACCGCCGCCGGCTGCACCCGCAACACCAGCAGCGGCTCACCGGGTTGCGACCAATGGCGACTCAAATAGGAAAACCAGCCCCGAAGCCTGGCAAGACGCACCCCGGCATCCCTCAACAGGCGCGAGTCGCTCGCTCCACCGAGCTCGGCAACCACGGCGATACGCTCCCGCGTCTCGGTGCCGAACACCTGGGCTGCGAGCAACGTATCGGCGG
>CAZLYT010000706.1:0-3149 GCA_964563515.1 uncultured Candidatus Competibacteraceae bacterium
GATGAACTCCTCGATATCGCCGTGCCAATCCCGGAGCGTGTTCATCTTGGCGGCGCGACGGGTTTTGCCTCCCGATTTCACCACATTGGCGACCTGATCATAAACCTTCAGAAAGGAGAGCGGGCCACTGGGACGCCCGCCGCCGCTCAGTTTTTCCCGGCTGGACCGAATCGGGGAAAGATCCGTGCCCGTCCCGCTGCCGAATTTGAAGAGCATCGCCTCGCTGTAGGCCAGGCGCATGATCGATTCCATGTTGTCATCGACCGATTGGATGAAGCAGGCACTGCACTGGGGATACTCGTATTGGGTCGCCGCCCGTTCCGCGAAACCCTTGTCCCGCTCGTAGAACCAGTTCCCTTTGTCCGAATCCTTGCCGATTCCGTATTCGTGATAAAGGCCGACGTTAAACCAGACGGGCGAATTGAAAGCGCCGTACTGGTTCAGGCAAAGCCAGGTCAGTTCCTCGTAGAAAATCTCGCCATCCGCCCGGCTAAAGTAGCCATCCGCCACCCCCCAGTTGGCAATCGTCCGGGTCACTCGATGGATCAACTGCCGGACTGAGGTCTCTCGTTCCGGAGTGTTTTGTTCGCCGTAAAAATATTTGGAGACAACGACTTTGGTCGCGAGCAGCGACCATGACTTGGGGACTTCCACATCTTCCTGGCGGAAAATGACCTGGCCGTTGTCATCGGCGATTTCCGCCGTCCGACGCTCCCATTCAACCTGGTCGAACGGCTTGACCTTGGCACTGCTGAACACTCGTTCCATGGGCACCCGTTTACGTCCGAAATTCTGCGAAGGACGGACCTTGGCGGCGGAACGGGCGCCACGGCGGCGCGACTTCTCTTTCGAGGACGACAAAACTTCATGACGGGCATCAATCATGGCGGACCTTTCGATTTCGGTGAGGCTACAAAGCGCTATCCAGGAAACTCTAAGAACACACTACCAACTGGCTGCGGAAATAACGCGTCCGGACCGTCGAATTCTCTCTCCCGCCTCGGGATCGTCTGGGCTGAAGAGTTCGCTTAAGACCCATTTAGTAGCGGCGACTCGCGCACCGTAACACCATATGTAGTGGTGACAAGGCTTTTCTCGGAAAAGTTACTCGATGGTTGTTCCGATGGTTATTCCCAGCCAGCGCGGGGCTGTTCAAGCTGCGATATGGGGTCGAAAGGGGACTTATTCACCGTCGGAGGGGCGGCTGGCCGTGGCGGGGCGCAAGGATGCACTGAAGCCCCGGACTTACGCGCGGTTTATCGAACTTCATGGCTATAACGTTGACACCAGGACGAGGTCCCTAATAGAGTTCCGGCCCACCGTCGTCGTCGTCGCGGTCAGAATTGGATTTCCCGAATCGCTCCGCTTTCCTCTCTCAGAATGGGTATGGCCGAGGGCAGTTACGAGAGGAGATCCCTGTATCATCACTACTCCCATACCGAGGGGGGGCGGGAATTAGCTTGGGGAAAAATCAGGACATGAAAGGGAAATATGAAAGGGGAAATCAAGCGAGTCCTAGTGAACGCATGCTATTTTTTGCACCTGTATCCCTCGGTCTGGGCGCTGGGAAATCCATTTAAGATTTATGAATTTCGCAAGCTGGTAGAAAAGATTCGTTTCCATCCCAATGATGTGGTGCTCGACCTCGGTTGTGGGAAAGGGACGCAGGCTCAAATTATTGCTCGGAAGGTTAAAAGCGTAATCGGCATAGAAGTGGACGACCGGCAGGTGCAATCCGGGTTGGACCTGCTGAAATACAGTTGTGTGAAAAAGAAGGTGACCTTTATTTTGTCCACTCTTGAAAAAGCCGATTTACATGCTGATTCCATCGACAAGGTGGTGAGCGTTTGCGTGTTGGAGCACGTGCCGAACCTGGATGAAGTGCTGCATGAGGTCCGGAGAATCCTAAAGCCGGGCGGCGAGGTTCACATCACGGTGGATAGTCTGGGCAATATCCGAGATGCCGCCTTGATCGCGAAGCACAGGAAAGATCACTCGGTCTGCCGATATTTCAGTTTGGAGAGCATTCAGGACACTTTGCAGAGTGCGGGTTTCAAGATCAGGGAAGCCGTGCCGATTTTGCGAAGCGAGTTTGCGCGAATAAATTTTGAGGAAAGAATTGCGGCTCGATACTGGGGCAAAGGGTTCGTCGATAGCATTGGATTCGTTCGAGAACTCGAGAGACACGAAGCGAATGGCAGCGCGGGCCCGGGGATAATGATTCTGGCTCGAGCCGTGAAACCGTCCTGATTGGTTAATTCGGCGGGAACGGAACAACTCTCACGTGAAGAGGAGCGGATGTCCGCGAAAGCGTTCACTTTTGTCGGCGGGTCTGCGACCGGCCCTGCGAGCGGCCTTGCTGGCCGCCTTGGGAACGTCCACGCCGTGGCTTGCGACTCGGGCCGGGGCCGGAGGCGGAGGGGCTTCGCCTGGGCACGATGGTCTTCGGGCGATCCTTGGGCACGAGAATGAGAGGGCATCCCTCGTAACCAAACGCGCGGCGCAAAGCGCCTCCCAGGTATTTGTTGTAGGCCTCCGGAAAGAGATCGGTGCGATTAACAAACAGGAGGAAGGTCGGCGGTGCTTTTCGCACCTGGGTCGCGTAAAAGAATTTCAAGCGATGCCCCTTTTTGGTGACCGGTTGTCGTTGCTCGATGGCCTGCTGAAGGGTGCGGTTGAGAATGGCGGTGGGAATGGATTGGCGCAATTGAGCGGCCACATACCGCATTGCTTCGAGCAGGCGATCCAGATGGAAGCCGGAGAGAGCGGACGTGAAGATGACCGGCGCATAATCGAGGAAGAACAGGCGTTCCTGCACCCACGCCCCAAACTCTCCCAGCGTGCTCATCTGTTCCGCTCCTTTCCGGCGGGTGGGTGCCTTGCGTCGGGCGATTTCCTCTTCGCGGGCCTGGCGGACGGTCAGTTCGACCAAATCCCATTTGTTCACGACCACAATGCACGCCTTCCGATGGGAGACGATGAGATCCGCAATCTTCTTGTCCTGTTCGAGAATGCCGCCCTCGTTTTCTTGCACTTTATGGTTTTTTTGGCTCCGCGCTAGGTATTCGTCGGTCTTTTTACCTATAAAAAACTCTTTGTATTCCGCCACCGGCGGGGCTTTGCGGACCCGGGCCTTTTCTTTAAACACG
>CAZLYT010000707.1:0-29590 GCA_964563515.1 uncultured Candidatus Competibacteraceae bacterium
ACTGCCGGAGCCGCGGTCCAGCCACGATCGACCAACAGCAGCCAAGGCCAGTCAGACACCACGAATGGGGTCAGCGCCCGATAGCCAGCCGCGCCCTGGTGGATCTGGTTGTCCACCAGCACCTGGCGATCTGTCAGGTACCGGCCTTCCGCCACCACCGGCCGAAACCGTGCGTCCGCTGTGCCGCCGTCGAGCTCGTTGATATTGAGCGGCGCGGCTTCGGTCCAGGCCCTGCGCTGGCCCTGCAGCATTCGCTTCTCCGCCGCGCGATCGAGCTGCCAATTGCCCAGGGCGACCAACAGGCCGACGGCAATCAGGGTTACAACGACTGCCCAAGGTGGCGGGCGAAAAACCCACGACATCCTGGGCGTGGAGCGGACACTCGGCAAGCTATACTCGGTGGCTTTGGCCCGCTGAAGGAACCTGTAGTTTGAAATTACTCATCCTGCTGCTGCTCCTGGTCATACTGGGTAGTCTTGCAGCCAGCATGATCTTCATCGTGCGGGATCGTGGCCGGGGGAAGCGCCCCGTTGCCGCGCTCACGGTGCGCGTCGTCCTGTCGCTGGTGCTATTCGCGCTATTGGTGGTGGGCTACTTCACGGGCCACTTGAAGCCCCACGGCATCATTCCCCCGCCACCAACTGTAGTGGTGCCCGGGCAGTCTCAGAGCCAGTAGACGAAAATGAACAAGCCAAGCCACACCACGTCCACGAAATGCCAATACCAGGCTGCACCCTCGAAACCGAAGTGATTTTCCGGCGTGAAGTGGTCCTTCCACGCGCGCACTAGCATCACGCTCAACATGATCGCGCCGATGGTGACGTGGAGGCCGTGAAATCCGGTGAGCATGAAGAAAGTCGAACCATAGATGCCAGAATGCAACGTCAGGTTCAACTCGGAGAAGGCGTGGCTGTACTCGTAAGCCTGCACGAACAAAAAGACCACGCCCAGGGCGACGGTGGCAGCCAGGCCGAGCACGAGCTGCCGTTTGTTGCCCTCCTTTAGCCCCCAATGGGCCCAGGTGATGGTCCCGCCGCTGGTGAGCAGGATCAAGGTGTTGATGGCCGGTAATCCCCACGCGCCCATGACCTCGAAATGCCCGCCCACGTCCCCGGGGCCGTTGGTCGGCCATACGCTTTCGAAGCCCTGCCACAACAGGCTGTTGGTCATGGCGTTATTGGCCTCGCCGGCGAGCCAGGGTATCGACATGTTGCGGGTGTAGAAGAGGGCGCCGAAAAAGGCAGCGAAGAACATCACCTCGGAGAAGATGAACCAGGCCATGCCCCAGCGGAAGCTGCGGTCGACCTGGTCGTTGTAGATCCCGGACAAGTTCTCCCGCACCACCGCGCCGAACCATCCAAACATCATGACGACGACGATGGCGAGGCCAACGAACATGACGACACTGCCGCTGCCACTTCCATTCAAGGCCTTGGCAGCCCCTACCAGGGCAAGGAACAGGCCGATGGACCCCAGTATCGGCCAATGGCTTCCGTGAGGTACGTAGTAGGCGCCATGGGCATGGCTGCTGGTCATGCTCCCCCTCCAATAGAGGCCTGATCGCGGTTGCCGCTTTGCTGTTGTGCCAGCGGCTCATCGAGCTCGTAAAAAGTGTACGACAAGGTCAGGGTCGACACGTCCTTCGGTAGGTCCCGGTCGACCATGAATACCAGTGGCATCTCACGCTGCTCCCCAGGCTGGAATTCCTGCCGGGTGAAGCAGAAGCATTCGGTCTTCAGCAGATGCCGCGCGGCCCGCCCCGGCGCAACGCTGGGAACAGCCTGGGCGACCTTGCCGGTGCTATTCAGATTGTGCGCAGTGAAGCTGGTCTGATAGCTCTTGCCGGGCTGCACTTGCATCTTCACCACCGCCGGCCGGAACTCCCATGGCATGCCAGCACGCAAGTTGGCGACGAACTCGACGGATACCACCCGCGCCTCTGCCGTGGCCTGATCGGGAGCCGGTTCCGCCGCACTGGTCGAAACCCGACCATTGAGGCCGGTTAGCTGGCACACGACGCTGTACAGCGGAACCATCGCGAACCCAAAGCCAGACATGAGCGCAGCGCCAAGCAATAGCCGAGCGATGACGCGGCCGTGACCGCGGTTCTGGGTGGCGACGCTCACCGGTACGCCTCGAGGAGATAGAAACCGACGTAGATCACCAGTACCACCAACGCAAGCCCCAAGGCAGTCTTGCGAGCCGCTTGCCGGCGCCTGGACAGCTCTCGTTCCGAGTCGGTCGACATCTGCTGCTCATCAGGGCCAAAGGTCGCGCCGCGTCCGCGCGTCACTTGACCTCCGGAGCGCTCTGGAAGGTGTGATACGGCGGCGGCGACGGCAGCGTCCACTCCAATCCCTCGGCGCCTTCCCACACCTGATCAGTGGCTTTCTCGCCGCCACGAATGGTCTTGATTACCGTGTACAGGAAGATCAGCTGGGAGAAGCCGAAAAGAAAGGCCCCGAGGGATGAGAGCATGTTGAACTCGGTAAATTGCAATGGGTAGTCGGGGATACGCCTAGGCATCCCGGCGAGCCCAAGAAAGTGCTGCGGGAAGAACAAGACGTTGACGCCAATCACCGACAGCCAAAAATGCAGCTTGCCCAGGCGCTCGTCCACCATGTGGCCGGTCCATTTGGGCAGCCAATAGTAGACCGCTGCCATGATCGCGAACACGGCGCCGGGCACCAGCACGTAGTGGAAGTGCGCCACTACGAAATAGGTGTCGTGATATTGGAAATCCGCTGGTGCGATGGCGAGCATCAACCCCGAAAAGCCGCCGATCGTGAACAACACCACGAATGCGATGGCAAACAGCATCGGGGTCTCGAAGGTCATCGAGCCCTTCCACATGGTGGACACCCAGTTGAACACCTTGACGCCGGTGGGCACTGCGATCAGCGAGGTCGCGTACATGAAGAACAGCTCCCCCGCCAGCGGCATGCCCACGGTAAACATGTGGTGGGCCCACACGATAAAGGACAGGAATGCAATGGAGGCCGTGGCGTAGACCATCGAGCTGTAGCCGAACAGCGGCTTGCGCGCGAAAGTCGGACTGATCTGGGAGACGATGCCGAATGCCGGCAGGATGAGGATGTAAACCTCCGGGTGCCCGAAGAACCAAAAGATATGCTGGAACATGACCGGGTCACCGCCACCGGCGGCGAGGAAGAAAGAGGTGCCGAAATATTTGTCGGTCAGCAACATAGTGACCGCACCCGCGAGCACCGGCATCACCGCGATCAAAAGATAGGCGGTGATCAGCCAGGTCCAAACGAACAAGGGCATTTTCATCATGGACATGCCTGGGGCGCGCATGTTCAGAATCGTGGCGATCACATTGATCGCGCCCATGACCGACGAGATGCCCAAGAAGTGAATCGAGAAAATCAGGTACGGGAACGCATCACCGGTCTGTAACGACAGCGGTGGGTAGATGGTCCAACCCGCGGCCGGCGCACCACCGTCCATGAATAAGGTGGAAAGGAGCATTGCAAAGGCAAAGGGCAGGATCCAGAAGCTCCAGTTGTTGAGCCTCGGCAGCGCCATGTCTGGCGCCCCTACCATCATTGGGATGAGCCAGTTGGCCAGGCCAACGAATGCCGGCATCACCGCGCCGAAAATCATGATCAGCGCGTGCATGGTGGTCATCTGGTTGAAAAAGTGCGGATCCACCAACTGCAGTCCGGGCTGAAACAACTCGGCTCGGATAATCAGTGCCATGGCACCGCCCACGAAAAACATGAGCAGCGAAAACAGCAGGTAAAGCGTGCCGATGTCCTTGTGGTTGGTGGTGGTCACCCAGCGCATCAGGCCCTTCGCAGGCTCGTCGTGGTGGTGAACGTCGTGGCCGATGGCCTCGCTACTCATGCCAATGCTCCTCTCAGGCGTGCTCGCCAGCGCCTAGGTCAGTTGCCGGGGCTTGCGGATATGGCAGGTAGGTCGGCGGACGCCGCTGCCGTTATTTGCGTCTGGGCTACCGCGGTCGGGGCGGCTGCAGCGGCCGCCGAAGCTCCTGCGGGCACCGTCACCTGGTCCAGCCCTGCACTCTGCTCCGCTTTCTGCTCACTGACCCATTGCTGGTATTCCGCCTCAGGCTTGGCAACCACGACGATGGGCATGAAACCGTGGTCCTTGCCACAAAGCTCAGTGCACTGCCCGCGGTAGGTACCCGGCTCATCTATGCGCCCCCAGCTCTCGTTGATGAACCCTGGAATAGCGTCACGCTTGAATCCCAGTGCCGGTACCCACCAGGAGTGGATCACGTCCGCTGCCGTGGTGAGAAAACGCACCTTCTTGCCGACGGGCACCACCAGCGGATTGTCCACTTCCAGCAGGTAGTGCTCTCCCTTCTCCTCTACTCCCGCAATCTGCTCTCGTGGCGTCGACATCGTGCTGAAGAAGCTGATGCCGTCTTCTAGATAGTCGTACTGCCACTTCCATTGATAGCCGGTGACCTTGATGGTGATATCGGCGTCGGAAGTGTCCTCCATGGCCACCAGCACTCGAGTCGCCGGGATGGCCATGCCGATCAGGATCAACATGGGCACGATGGTCCAGACGACTTCGACGGTGGTGCTTTCGTGGAACTGGGCAGGCACCGAGCCCCGGGACTTCCGGTGGTGGTACATCGAGTAGAACATCGCCCCGAACACCACGATGCCGATCAACACGCAGATCCAGAGAATGAGCATGTGCAGGCCGTAGACCTCGCGGCTCAGTGGCGTCACGCCTTCGGGCATGTTTAGCCCCAGCTCTGCGCTGGCCGCGGCACTTGTCAACAGCAGCGCGCCACCGAGCAACATGCTGCCCGGCGATCGCCAACGGTTTAGTCGCATGCCTCCAAACTCCTAGCCTGGATGTGAGCCAATGCCCGAGAACTGCTCAAGGGGCGAGGGCCCGCGCCAGATCACTGGCGAGCCCTTCGCGTTCGTGCTCGTTCAAGAAATCCCCGACCTCTTCTGCCCGGCCGTGGGAGCGTATCGTCAAACGACCGGCCTCGCGCCGGGTCGGTCGAACCAACTCCACCCGCGACCATTGTCGCGGCAGCGTCGAAACCTGCACCGGCCGGGTCCATCCGCGCTCGATCCGGATGTCATGGTGTGCCACGTGAATCACTTCGCGGCGATAGCTGTTTCTGGCCACCACATATAGGCCCACCCCCAGCGCGACCATTTCCAAGCCGGCGAAGGGTAGCACCAGCCAAAGACCACGAGCCGCAAAGCCAATACCGATTGTGGTGGACAGCACCACCAAGCTCAAAAAAAGCCAGAGTGTCCCACGCCATGAAAGCGATCGGTTCGGCGTCAGCACGAATCTGGAGACGCCACTCTCCGGCCACTGCCGCATATCAACCATGGGAACCCGCACCACCGAATCCAGTCATCGTGGGCGCGGCCGACGAGGCACCAATCACGAGGGAGCCGCCGCCTGCGGGATTCTGCAATAGCCCCGAGCGCCATGCAAACTCCACATGATGCAGTGTGTCACAGCCCCGTGGCGGGGCGCGGCCCGAATCGGGGGCGAACCCGGGGCTAAACTGAAATCGCGGTATTGGCCACCCCGATCATGATGAGCGCCGTCCCCGAAGGTTGTCACGCAAGCGCTCGACGCCAATCGCAGCGTACTGCCGACCCGCTGGCTGCGCCAAGCGTGGGTCAGGCGGACCCACCCCCCAGGCATGGCCATAGACTACTTCGAAGGTCGCTGGCAAGCGCCCCTCTCGGCGAGAGGTTTCATAGGCCCTGGTCGCCGCCGCCAGCCTCCCACTACCGGTAAGCCCAGGCGCGCGGCCCCTCGCTACCGACGAACCCTGGGCATTCAGCTCACACATCAGGTCCGCGAGCGCCCGGTAAGTCAGCGTGAAGCGCTCTACATCCATGACCGGGTCGGCGAGCCTGGCACGCATCAGCGCGTCTCCAATGTCGTGCATATCGAGGAAGTCGTTGACATGGCAATGCTGGTCGACCTGTGCCCACGCCTGCCGTAGCTCGCGCAGCGTGTCAGGACCTAGGGTGGAGAACAGTAGGCAGCCCCCCGGGCTCAGGACCCGACGCAGCTCGCCCACACAGCGATCGAGATCGGTTACCCACTCCAGCACCAAGTTGGAGAAGACCAGATCGCAGCTGCCATCGGCGAAGGGCAGTTGTTCCGCATCGGCGCACACGCTGCGCCAGCGCCGCAACCATGGCGCCCGCTTGCGCGCGAGCTTCAACATTGCCGGTGCCGAATCCACGGCGACGACCAGGGCGCTCTTATAGCGCGTCTTGAGCTCGCGCGTGGCGACGCCAGTCCCAGCGCCTAGATCACATACCACCCGAGGAGCGATACGAATCAGGTCCAAGCGCTCGAGCAGTCGATCGCCAACCTCTCGCGGCAGCACCGCAACTTCGTCGTATCCCGCCGCAGCCTGCTGGAAGGCGCGTCGAATCGATCGCTGCGGGGTCCCTGGCCGCCCCTTGATTGGCTCAACCATTGAGGAGCCTTCGTGAGTCGCTGGAAAAACCAGTCAATCGTCGGTTTCGATGATGACGCTTTCCCAAGGCTCCCGATAGATACGAACCAGCGCGATCACCGTCCAAGGCACCAGCACCAGCAGTGCCAACCCCCAGGAGACCAGGTACGGCATCCACCAGCGCTCGGATCCCCCGGGGAAGAAGGCGGCGACGACGACGAAGAAGCCGGTGACCCCGTAGAAGCGATAGGCCGCTTGTTGAATGCAACGTCCCACACGTGGATTGGGGTGGTGCCGATTCATGGCGTACACCAGCATGGAGCCGCCAAACCAGAGAATCAGGAACGGCATGGGAATCAAGATGGCTACCAGGTTACCCCAATCCATGGTAGCGGCCGCTCGTCGGGACGAAGCCGCCGACACCGAGCGCTCACTGGTACGGTCCGTGCTGGTGTGGTGCTGCTGCACGTGCGGCCCCTCAACGTGACGCGGCATGCTCTGGACCGTTAACTGTAGCGGCCGGTACCCGCCCTCTGTCAACGGCAAGGAACGCCGGTGCTTGACCGAAGCCGAAGGATCTTCACCGACCTACTGTTTCCCCAGCGTTGCCTGCTGTGCGGAGACCAAGGCCACCGGGGGCTAGCAATTTGCGAGGGCTGCCAGGCCGATCTGCCGAGACCTGGGGCTAGCTGCATTCGGTGCGCCCTGCCCTTGCCCGCGGCCGGGTTGTGCGGGCGCTGCCTGCAGCACCCGCCGCCCTATTGGTGTGCCCGCGTACCTTTGCTCTACGCCCCTCCCTTGGACGCTCTGCTGCTACAACTGAAGTTCGGCAGCCGTCTCGCCGTGGCGCCGCTTCTCGGCAAGCTCCTCGCAGAGGCCATCCGGGCGGATGCCAACGACGAGCTGCTGGTGCCGATTCCGCTACACCGGCACCGGCTGGCGCAGCGAGGCTTCAATCAGGCCACCGAGATCGGCCGAGTCGTGGCACGCCAGCTCGGGCTCCGTTTGGCACCGAGGGCGCTGCAACGGGTACGCGAGACGCCGCCCCAATCAACCGTCGGAGCACGAGCCCGGCGCCGCCTGATGACCGGCGTCTTCATCGGCTCGGCGAATACGTTGGCTGGGCGCCGCGTGGCGCTGTTGGACGATGTGGTCACCACGGGGGCAACAGTTGAATCAGCGACCCTGGCGGCGCTCGCCGCCGGTGCCGCGGCGGTCAAGGTCTGGGCGGTCGCTCGTACGCCGCCGCGGCTTGGCAGCTAGGCGGGAACGGAGAGTCTAGCAGTCCGCGTGGAGTTCAGCAGGCGACTGCAGTGGTGGGAAAGCGGGCGATCGCAGATTCGATGTACTGCAGCGCCGGCAGGTACGCGAGCTGCCCGCCGATTCGCACCTGGGAGAGCGCGGCGAGCGGCAGCTCGCCCACGCTTTCCGGCACCACCATCCGGCGCTCGAGGGTTACCAGGCGCGGCAGGCCCCGGGTGAGGACAGCATAGTGATCGGTTCCCGCCTCGCCGTTGACGCTGCGCATGATAGCCCACCGGCTCTTGGTGGCACGCTCGCCGACCTGACCGTCTAGGACACCGTCGAGATCGATGGCCGAAATCCTTTCGCAACGCCACTCCAGAGTGCCCAGCATCCACGGGGGCGCCTCGGCCACCGTCATCGGTGCGGAATACGGCACCACTTCGGCCACGCAGGTGCTGGGGACCAGTATCTGCGAGCGCTGCAATGGCACCAGCAGGCAGCGAAGCAGCTTGCTGAGTGAGCTCATCGGTCTAGATCCCCCTGTACCGTGCGCTATCGCAGACGGGTGCCGCGCACGCCCAAGACTTCGCGCAAAGCGGTCAGCAGCTCCTCTTCCCGGTAGGGCTTGCCCAGATAGGCGTTCACTCCGAGGTTCATCGCCCGCTGCCTGTGCTTGTCGCCGCTACGTGACGTGACCATCACAATTGGCAGGTGCCACAGGTGCTCTTGATTGCGGATGTGGGCGGCGAGCTCGAAGCCATCCATCCTGGGCATCTCAATATCGAGCACCAGGGCATCGGGCAGGGTGTCTTCCAGTTGCCCTGCCGCATCGAGCCCGTCTTTCGCCAGCATCACCCGAGCGCCGTGGCGTTGCAGCAGACGCGAGGTCACATTGCGCATAGTGATCGAATCGTCTATCACCATGATCTGAAGTTGCGCCTGCTCCGGACCACCCAGCGCCTCACGCATGCGCTCGACCTCGGCGCCGGGGCCGCGGCCGGTGAGACTCCTCACCAGCGCCGCCGGCTCCAGCACCAGCACCACGCTACCGTCACCGGTGATGGTCGCACCGGAAATACCCGGCACCGAGTTGACCTGGGCCCCGACCGGCTTGACTATAATCTCGCTGCTGCCGAGCACAGCGTCCACCTGCAGCGCAATAGCAGCACGGTCGCTGCGAACCAGGACCGCGGGTTTTGGCCGCTCCAGGTCGTCAAGGTTGACCCCGACACCGCCCAGCAGACCGCCGAGGCTGCGCAGCTCGTAGCGGCGATCGCTCCAGATCAGCTCACCGCCCCTGTCATCCAGATAGCCACGCATGACTTCCGTCTCGATGCGCACGACACCGTCGATTCCCGCCAGCGGGATTGCGTAACGGTCCTGGCCTGCCCGCACCACCAATGCTCGCACCACCGACAGCGAGAACGGCAGCCGCATGGTCAGCCGGGTACCGGTATTGTCTTCGCTGTCGATGCTCAGGCTGCCGCCGAGGCTTCGGACTGCGTCATGGATCGCGTCCATGCCGACACCGCGGCCGGCCACCTGCGTGACCTTGGCCGCGGTCGAGAATCCCGGCTGCATCATGCAGGCGATCAGCGTCTCACGTTCGGGCTGCGCGTCGGCCTCGATCATGCCGAGATCCACCGCCTTGCGCTTGACCGCATGGAAGTCGATGCCAGCGCCGTCATCGGCAACGGTGAGCACCAGCTCGGAGCCCTCGCGCCGCACCGACAAGCTGACCTGACCGACCTCGGGCTTGCCCTGCTCCCGGCGCAGCTCTGGCGCCTCGACGCCGTGGGAAACGGCATTTCGCAACACGTGCTCGAGCGGGCCTGCCAAATGCTCGAGCAAACCGCGCTCGACCTCGGCGCCAGGTTCCACCGCCAGCTCAGCTTTCTTCGCCAATTCTTCGGCGGCCAGCCGCACCACCCGACGCATACGCGGAATCAGGCTGTCGAATTTGACCATCCGTGTCCTGGTTAGATCCTCCTGCAGGTCACGGTCAATCTTCTCCTGTTGATGCAACAGACTATCCATCTGCTGCGCTTGCTCCTCGAGCGCACCCTGAATGCTGGAGAGATCGTTGACCACCTCCATGAGCGAACGGGAAAGCTGCTGCAACTCGGAGAAACGGTCGAGCTCGAGCGGATCGAACTCTTCGCGATGGCGTTCGTTGCTGCGCTCGAAGCGGAACAGGATCTGGGTTTCGGTCTCGATCTCCAGACGACGCAGCTTCTCCCGCAGCCGACCCAGGGTCTGATCCATCTCCCCGAGCTGATAGCGCAGGCCGTTGACGCCTTCTTCGATGCGAGCCCGGTTGATGCTGCCCTCGCCGATTTGATTGGCAATCCGTTCCAATAGCGCGGCGCTCATGCGGACCATGTCCGAGCCGTCGGCCGTGGTGACAGCGGCCTCGGTTACCGGGCGCGGCGGTGCAGGTTCCCGAACCGGCAAGGCGGCACCGGCATCCGTCTCTGGGGAGGCTTCCGGCTTCGGCGTCTGCGTCGGCTCTGAATCCGGCACCGGCAAGCCCTGTCGTGCCAGCGATTCATGATCCTTGAGCAGCTCGATCAGCTCCGAGGCCGGTTCTGGCTGCACCAGGCCGTTGGCAACTTCCACCATGCCGTTGAGCCGATCGAGTGCACGTTGCAACGCCTCGGACACGGTGGGACTGAATTCGAGGGCGCCACGGGCGATGTCATCAAGAAGTGACTCCAAAGCGTGCGCGAGATCTCCAATGACCAGAAAGCCGGCCATCCGCGAGCTGCCCTTGAGGGTGTGCATCTCGCGCCGCAGGTCGTTCAGCAGGGGGCGGTTGTCCGGCTGCCGGGTCAGCTGCGCCACGATGAGATCGCTGGCATCGAGGATGTCGTGGGCTTCCTGCACGAAGACTTCGGCGAGCTCCGCGTCCAAGTCGGGATCCACGGCCGCTGTCGATCCAACATCAATGTAGCTACTGAGCGAAGCCGATTCGGTTTCGGACCAAGACTCGTAATGCTCAGCAGAATGCTCGATCCCTTGGGGCCTAAGCGCCTCCTTGGCCGTCACCGAGCAAGGCTCGACTCTCGTTTCCCGGTCACCCTCTTGTGCTGCCGCCTCGAGCCCGAGCGGGCCGGCAGCCGACGGGGGCCGCCCGGCCGATGGAGCGGGCGCCTCGACCGTCTGATCGGCGTCTGCGACCGAGTCGTCGGCGGCCTTCAGCTTCGCATCGTCGGGGGAAACCAGTTCGGCTGCGAGCTCCGATTCCTCGCTTGCGCAGACTCGGTGGGACTCGGCATCGGCACCTTCACCGACTCGGCTATCCGACGCCGTCTCTGGTCGGGCCTGGCGCTCCTCCTCGGTATTGGTTACGGGGTCCGGGGCGTCGAAGTCATCGGATTCGACCTGCAGGCCGGAGTCGGGGGCGGGCTCCTCGGCAAGACTCTCCACTGAGCCAGCCGCCGCCGCTTGGTCGATGCCGACAGCGGAGGCGTCATCGCTCACCGCCTCGAGCAGTGCGGCGGCCACCGAGAGATCGACGTCCTCGTCGCCTCGGTCCATATGGTCCACTAGCGCGGTGAAGGCGGAAGTCGCTTCCGCCACGGCCACCACTAACCGGTGCGACGGAGCCAGTGCACCGTCCAGCACCCGATTCAGCAGATTCTCGACCAACCACCCAAGCTCGCCCGCCCTTTCTGCGCCCACCATCCGGCCGCTGCCCTTGAGGGTGTGATAGGCGCGCCGAACCTCGCGCAGATGCTCAGCATCATCGGGGGCAGCGCGCCAGGCAGGAATGCGCTCGGCCAGCTCGGCCAACACGCTCTGCGCCTCCTCCAGGAATACTTCCAAGAACTCGTTGCCGAGCCAGGCCGGGGCCGCAGCTTGGGGCTCGGCCTGAGTCGAATCGAGAGTTTCGGCCTGGCCATCGGGCGCCGGTTCCATCTCCGACTTGGCCGGTGCTGGCGACCCGCGCGAGGGCTCGACATCGTGACCTTCGAGGGCGGCGTCAACACATTGTGAGTCGAATTCGAGGGCGGCAGCGCTCTGCTCCACGCCATCGTCGGACCAGCTCTCTGGCGCCGCCGAATCGTGCAGCGCCTCAAAGCCTTCCACCAGCTCCGAGTCGCTTTCGACCGCGCACTGCGGCACCGCGGCAGTGGTCTCCTCGGGATCGAACCAAGGAGCGGCAAGATCCAAGGCTCCGTCGTCGTCGAGCCTGGCACTCGAATCGTCCAGCATCACCTGGGAATCGGCGCCGGCCACCGATGTCTGTTGATCCTCCGCGCCGGAGGACAACAGGTCGATGGGGTTGTCAACGACGTCGATTTGTGAGCGCTCGGGCGATGTCGCATCCGCGATTGGCAGATCTGAGACACTTTGGACGTCGGCAGCCGACTGGCCTCCGGGGTCGGAGTCGTCGTCAGCATCTTGATGGTCGGGGGTGCTGTCGCTGCCCCAGTCAATCCCCTCCAGCTCGATGGGCGTCAGATCAGGCTCACTAGCAACCTGGCAGCTCGTCAGCGGCTCCTCCAGGGAGAATTCAACGGGCCCGTCGAGCGCGGAGGTCAACCGTGGCTCCGCCGGCGCAGCTACCGCCTCCGGTGCGGGTGGATTCTCGAGACGCTCCTTGATCTTGGTCAGAGAACGCTCGCCATGAGCCAGACGAGGGGCACCCGGGGTCGCGCCACCATCGGCCTCGAGCACCGCGTACTCGACGGCTAGGATCGCTTCGGCCAGGGCGTCGAGCAGCACCGGATCGCTTGCGCAGCTCTTGCCGAAGTCCTCCCGTTCCACCACAGCGGCCAGGGTCTGGGTCAGGGTGGCCGCACGTGGCCAACCCAACACCGTGAGTACGTTGCCAACGCGCAGCAGCGGCTGCGCAAGGACGCTCCAGGTAACCTTGCCCTTGGCCGCAGCGAGCTTGGTGACTTGCTCGGTGATCTCGCCAATTTCGCGCAGCGCCTGGCGGGCGGTCGCTGCTCGCGCCTGGTGCTCGCGATGCGCACCGGTAGCCGTTATGGCAGCCGCCGCATGCGGTCCCACCTCGATGAGGCTGTGAAGGCTATCCTCGAGAATCAGCAGATCGGTGGCCAGTCGGTCTAGCTGCGCCCCCTCTAGGGCCTCGAGGCTACCCAAGGACTCGCGCACGTGATTGAGCAGAGTGGCGATGGGACCCAGGTTCAACATGGCCAATACGCCGGCACCGGCGCGCAGGCGCTGCAGCAGGTCCTGCGACGCCCCGGCCTCGGGCTGACCACGAGCGACCCGATCCACGGCATCCTGCGCCAGCGCCAGGTCTTCCCTGAGGTTATCGGCGATCTGCCTGAGGGTCTCCAGGTCCGGCAGCGGCAGCGCTGCACCCACCTGGCCAACTGCCGGGGGCTGATAGTCGTCCCGGTCCTCGAGCAACTTGCTGGCGTCTGGAGCAGCGGAGAGTTGCGCTTCGATGGCAGCCTTGAGCTGCTCG
The DNA here is from genome assembly GCA_964563515.1 of uncultured Candidatus Competibacteraceae bacterium. Lineage (GTDB taxonomy): Bacteria > Pseudomonadota > Gammaproteobacteria > Competibacterales > JAHEDQ01 > CAZLYT01. The sequence goes on from CAZLYT010000707.1 coordinate 13,146, forward strand.
GTCCATTCCGCCCGAAAACCCTCTTCACCGACGTCGATCAATTGCTTGATCTGCCGGTCGATGGCGCCGAGTAGCTTGAGATTTGGCAGCTCCGGATCTAGCAGACCTTCCTGCAGGGCCCGGACCAGCCGCAATGACCACCACCAGCCGTCGTAGACATGGGGCGTCGCGGCCATGTCGCGCAAACGCTCGAGAACTTCACCAACCCGGGCGAATTGCTGGGGCAGGTTGCGACCCCGCAGCGCCAGCGCCAGTGCCTTCTGGAAACCCGGGCGCAGGCCGTGCACCAAGACGCGGTCGGTGGGTGACAGGCCGGCAACAGCTCCATCCGAGCGCGGACGGAGCCCAGCACCAAGACCACGGGCTTCACGCAGCGCCGCGGTCACGGCGCTTACGTCCATGATCGGCGCACCCCGACTCGAGCGGTAAAGGGTCTCGAGGTAAGGCTTGAGGGTGAGGACGCCCTGTAGCAATGCCGACCGCGCCGCATCCGCATTTGGCGCCGATCCGTCACGTAGGGCTACGGCAACCCCTCGAATCTCATCGACGAAACGGGCCGCGGGTCGCTCTCCAGCCAGCTCCAGTGCCCCGCCCACTTGCAGCATGATTTCGCAGGCGACGCTCAGCTCGGCGCCATCCATCGCGTCGTTGGCGTAGATTTCGGTGGCGCGCTGGATGCGCACCACGCTGGCGGTGAGCTCCGCTCTCAAGTAGCTGAGGGTCCAGGGTCCGGCTGGCATAGCGGTCATCGCGGTGCCTCGCTTACGGGAGCGGCGGAAAGCCAGGCGCCCCGCTGCGAAGCGTCGAGACGGCGGCGCCGAGTTGCCAGGCTTGGTTCATTACAGCGCCCCCGCTGGCAGCTTGAATCCAGCGACCGAGCGCCTGAGGTCCTCGGCCATCTTGGCCAGCTCGCCCACGGCGGCCGCCGTGCGGGCGGTGCTGTCCGAGGTCTGACCAGTGAGCCCATTGATCGAGGTCATGGTGTGCGCAACCGATGACGCCACATCCGCCTGGTCGCGGGCGGCGCGGGAAATGTTGTTGATGAGCTCGGCGAGACGATTGGACACACCCTCGATCTCCTCCAGAGATTCACCGGCACGCTCAGCGAGCTCGGCGCCATTGACCACCTCCGCCGTGCTCTTCTCCATCGACAGCACTGCCTCGCTGGTATCGGCCTGGATGGTCTTGACCAGCTGCTCGATCCGCTTGGTGGAGTTGGCGGCACGCTCGGCGAGCCGCTGCACCTCGTCTGCCACCACCGCGAAGCCACGACCCGCTTCGCCGGCCGCCGCTGCCTGGATGGCGGCATTGAGCGCCAAGATATTGGTCTGCTCGGCGATGTCGTTGATTAAGCCCACGATGTCGCCGATTTCCTGCGAACTCTCGCCCAGGCGCTTGATGCGCTTGGCAGTCTCCTGAATGTGCTCGCGGATAACATCCATGCCCTGGATGGTGCGGCGCACCCTATCGCCACCCTGGTTGGCGATCTGCACCGAATTTGTTGCCACGTCCGCCGAGGCCGCGGCGTTGGCGGACATCTCGTTCATCGACTTGGTCATGGCGTCGATGTAGGTGGCGGCCGACGTGATCTGCTCGGTCTGCGTAGTTGTTGCGCCCTTCAACTGCTCCGCGATCTGGCGCGTTTCCAGCGAAGCAGAGGCTACCTGCTCGGAAGTGCGATGAATGGTCACCACCAGCTCCCTTAGTGCCTCAACGGCGTAATTGACCGAGTCGGCTATGGCACCTGTGAGATCTTCGGTAACGCTGGCCCTTACGGTGAGATCGCCATCGGCGAGGTCACCCATTTCATCCAGCAGCTTGAGAATGGCTTCTTGATTGCGCTCGTTTTGGTCGGTGATCTCGACTTTGCGGCTCTCACTTTCGCGGGCCCGAGCGCGTGCCTCAATGATCTGCCAAACCGCCACTCCCGCCAGCAGGATGGCGGCCAGGATTCCAAGCAGATACGCTAGATCGCCCCGAGGATCGGCAACGCCTGCGTATTGCTGGGCCAGAGTCTCTATGTAGGAACGCAGCACCCGCGAGGCTGGAATGATATCCTGGGCAGCCGCGACCACCTGGAACAGCTCCGGCGATTTGCCGAGAAGTTGCGATGCAGCCTCCTCGATACCGGCAAAGATGGCCGACACCTCATTCAGGACGGTGACGGTGCTGGAATCGGCGACCTTGGTGATCCCGAGCGACGGCTCGCCGTTCAGCATGGCGTCGTGGACTCGGGCGAACAAGGCGACGTCCCGGCCGAACCGATCCGCGGCGCTGGCACTTTCCACGCCGCCACCCACCAAGCGGGCGACGTTGTTCTCTAGTCGCTGCAGCAGCAGCAGTTGCCGCGTGGCGATGTAGACCTCGTTGGCCGCGGCCCCGGACTGAATCAAGGCAACCGCAACGTCGTCGGCGCGAATCTGGATTTCGGGTATCGATTCCTCGATGGCAGCCACCAGATCATTGGCGGACTCCACCGCATCACTGCCGCGCAAGATTCGATCGGCGTGGTCACGGGTCCGCTGCCAGCTGACTCCCAGGTCATTCAGCGCCACGTCCAGACCACCACCAGCGCCGCCGACCACACCGGAGAGGGCGTCGCCCTGACTTAGGCTGTTTACCGCGCTTTCGATGCGCTCCCGCGTTGCCCGCAGGCGCGCAAATGCTTCTGGCTGCCCCCGACCGGCTTCAATGGCGTCGGTCACCAAGCTCAAGGAGTCCTGGCGTAGCTCACCCACCAAGCCCAGAAACGCCTTATCGTGAGAGCTCTGTTGCGCCTGGATCATGAACACGGTGCCGATCAGGGCGATGGCGATGGCCACCAGCACGAACAGGACCAGTGCCTTCGCGACGGAGCCTTGTGACCGTTGGCTACCGTTCTCCTGGGGTGCACTCATTGATTTGGTTCTCCTATCACGCAGCGGCTAACCGCACCAGCTTCAAGCCGCAGCGGCACGAAATCTGGAATCACTCAATAACCGAGTAGGATCCAGGACTCGCCAGAGCTCCCCTTCGGCTTCGAACGCGTCAGTGCGGTAGTCGTCCAAGAGGGTCTCAGTCGGCACCAGATCGGGACGACGTTCATCCTCCCGGAAGCTGCGCAGTCCGCTTACCTCATCAACCGCCAATCCGACACACCACCCGGCTGCCTCAAAAACCAGCACTCGCGCACGAGCGCCCCGGGCCAGTCCCGCGCGCCCGAAAAATGCGCCAAGATCCGTCACCGAAAGTACGGTGCCGCGGAGGTTCATTACGCCGCGAAACCACGGTTTGGCACCTGGTACCCGGGTGACACCCACTGGGCGCAGAATTTCGTTGAGCGCTTCCATGGAAACCGCCAATGCCCACTCGCCCACCCGAAAACCGAGTCCTGAGAAAGCTACGGCGCCGACTCCAGCACGGCCGGGGGCAACCACTCGTTGCAGCAGGCTTTCCAAAGCCGACAGCTGGTCGAACGGATGCAATCCCCTCAACGCCGTATCAGTTTGTGCTACCAGAGTGCTCATTGCGCCAGCAATCCCTGAATCTTGCCGACCAGCTCGGCCGCTTTGGCCGGCTTGATCATGTACTCTCGCGCCCCCTGGCGAAGTCCCCAGATCCGGTCGGTTTCCTGATCCTTGGTGGTGATCATGATGATCGGAATGGCTGCGGTTTGTGGATCCTTGGAGAGTCTGCGCGTTGCCTGAAATCCATTCATGCCTGGCATTACCACGTCCATGAGAATCAGATCTGGCTGCTCGCGCCGGGCTTTCTCGATGCCCTCTTCGCCGGTGGACGCCACTGCCGTCTGGAAGCCTGCGTCCTCGAGCATCCGCTTGAAGGCGAATATTTCCGTCGGAGAGTCATCAACTATCAGAATGCGCGCCATGTGTGCTTCCCGAAGCTTCTATGGTGCCGAAGGTTGTCGCGGGTGGGCGGCCTTGAACCTGCGGCCGTTCCCTCATGATGCAAGCGGCAGGTGGTCCTCTATTGCCTCTAGCAGCTCTTCGCGGGTGAATGGCTTGGTCACGTAGTGCTCGGAGCCAACCAATGCGCCGCGAGCCCGGTCGAAGATGCCGTCCTTACTGGAAAGCATGATCACCGGCGTTCTTCCAAACTCCTGGTTGTTCTTGATTACCGCGCAGGTCTGATACCCATCGAGCCTAGGCATCATGATGTCGAGAAAAATGATATCCGGTCGCGTCTCCACGATCTTGGAGAGCGCCTCGAACCCATCCTCGGCGGTGACGACGTCAAATCCTTCCCGGCGCAGCAGGGACTCGGCCGTACGGCGAATGGTGACGCTGTCGTCCACCACCATGACCCGAGCGCAGCTCGCCCGAACTTCGGAGCCTTCAGCGGACAGTTGCATTTCGCTTGACAACACCAATTCCTCCAAGCAGCCAGGGGGCGAATATTCGGGCCGCACGTACACCGAGCGCCGGAGCGTCGCTCGACTGCCGGTAGATTAATCCAAGGGCAAATCTGATCCGGTAGGAAAGCCGCCTAGTAGGGGTAAGATTTCCACGACCGCTGGGGTGCGAGCCACGCGCGTCCGGCGGGACCCTGTGGGTAGCAAGAGGTCGCAGGCGACGGTGTCTCCGGGCTAGCAGCAAAGCCATCGCTTGGCTAACCTCGCGAAGCTTGGCCGAGCGCCTCGGCTTCGCGAGGAATGTTGCTCAACGCCTGCCAGCGCAGTCGCGATAGCTGGCCGCAAAACCCGATCGGGAGTATCTCCATGAATGTCACTCTGGGGGTCGTGATGGACCCCATCGAGTCCATCAACGTCAAGAAAGACAGCACCTACGCCATGCTCCTGGCAGCTCAGAGAAGGGGCTGGACCGTGCAATATCTGACCCAGAACGACCTCTATCTGCAGGACGGCAGGGCTTGGGGCAAGCATCACCAACTATGGATTCAGGACGGAGTGCCACAGTGGTATCGATTGGGTGCCGAGCGCGATGCCCCATTGAGCGAGTTAGATGTGTTGCTGATGCGTAAAGACCCGCCGTTCGACATGGAGTATGTCTACACCACATACATCTTGGAGCGGGCCGAGTTGGAGGGCGTGCTGGTGGTCAATCGGCCACGCAGCTTGCGGGACGCCAACGAGAAGCTCTTTACCGCCTGGTTTCAGGAGTGCTGCGTAGCGACCCTGGTGACCCGGGATAGCGTCAAGCTGCGGGCTTTTTTGGATCAGCACCAGGACATCATCGTCAAGCCGCTGCATGGTATGGGCGGTGCGTCAATTTTTCGACTCGGTGTCGCTGACCCCAACCGTAGCGTAGTATTTGAAACGCTCACCGAGCGAGGTCAGCGTTTTGCGATGGCGCAGCGCTTCATTCCGGAAATCGCCTCGACCGGTGACAAGCGAATTCTTCTCATCGACGGCGAGCCGGTCCCCTATGCGCTGGCCCGCATGCCGGCGATTGGCGAGACCCGCGGCAATTTGGCAGCCGGAGCCCGTGGGGTGGGGGTGGAATTGACGTCCCGGGACCGCTGGATCTGCGCCCAGGTTGGCGATGCGCTGCGTCGTCGGGGGCTGCTGTTCGTGGGTTTGGACGTGATCGGCGACTACCTAACCGAGATCAACGTCACCAGCCCGACCTGTATTCGGGAGCTCGATGCCCAGTTCGGAACTGATATCGCCGGCGACTTGATGCACGCGGTCGCTGCCCGCTTGACGGCGGAAAGCTGACACTTGAACAGCGTCGTGATCGAAGGAGCGCCACCCACAGCCGGTCGTTCACTACACATAAACGAAATTGAATCAATTATTTGTGTTGCTTCAGAGGGACCACTCCTAGCCTTGGCTCGGCGTCGCTACCCACCCCTTTATAATGCGGATCGAAACTTGATAGTCCGCCCAAGCCATGGACAAGCGATTGGGTCAGGGTAGCGAATCGGGATGGCGCCTGGGGTCAGCACTCCTGGCTGCCGTGGCCCTGCATGCCGTGATCATAGCGAGCGTACAGTTTCAGTTCAGCGACGTGCGTCCGGTTCAGGTCGAACGACTGACCGTCGCCTTCTCACAGCTTTCGAATCACGAGGCGCCGGATGCCTCGGCCCCGGAGGCCGCCACCGACCATCGCGGTGGCGGCACTCCAAAGGAGCAGCCGCCCCAGGCAGTCGAGAGCCAACCGGTGGCACCCACCCCCGCTGTGGGGCCACCCATGGAGACGACTGCGCCCGAAGCCGACGCGCCAGCGCCGGAGGCTGCCGAACCTTCTCCTTCGGCCGCTACGCTGACAGCGCCGGCGGTGACCACCAAGGCCGCACCCAAACCAGAGACCCGCAGCGCGCCGGCCGCGAAACCAGCGCTGTCGGCCAGCGACCTGGTCAGTCAGGCGCGACGACTGGCGAAGCTATCGAGCTCCATGCCGATGGCAGTCGAGAGCAGCGGCCGCAACGACCACCAGGACGCCGGAGTCAGCACCCGTTTCTCGGTACGAGAATCCTACGTGGAAGGCTGGGTGCGCAAGGTGGAGGAGTGGGGCACACGAAACTTTCCGGACCGGGCCCGGCGCCAGAACATCACCGGCAGCCTCACCTTGAATGTCGTCCTGCACCACGACGGCAGCATCCACGAGATCAAGCTGTTAAGGTCCTCCGGCCACGAAATCCTGGACGATGCGGCATTCCGTATCGTTCGGTTGGCAGCACCGTTCGCACCATTTCCAGAAGAGCTACGCCAACAGGAAGGCGAGTTTCTGACCATCACCAGAACCTGGCAGTTTATGCAGGGGGATCGTTTGCGCTCGGGATGAGGAGACGCTGATTGATCCCTGCGGCCGCGCACGAATTTATCAGCGTGTCCTTCAGTCGCAGTCCTTGTCCCGCTGCCGGCACTTGGCGATACTAGAGAGATGGTCGACCAAAGCTTTCTGAGCGACCAGTTCCTCATTGCGATGCCAGGGCTGAAGGATCCCAACTTCGCCCACTCGGTCACCTATATCTGCGAGCACACCGAGGATGGCGCGCTGGGGTTGGTCATCAATCGCACCAGCAACGTCACCTTGGGCGAGCTGCTGGAGCATATGGGTGATGAACGCGCCCTGCCCAGCGTCGCATCGAGGGCGATCATGATTGGCGGCCCGGTGCAACAGGACCGAGGTTTCGTCTTGCACACGCCGCTCGGCAGCTGGGAATCCACTCTGTCAGTCGGTGGCGACCTGGGTCTGACCACTTCTCGCGACGTGCTGCTTTCGATGGCACAAGGCGCGGGGCCCGAGAAGGCCTTGATAACGTTAGGCTACGCGGGATGGGGGGCCGGCCAGTTGGAGCGCGAGATGGCAGCCAATGCCTGGCTGGCGGGGCCCGCCGACCCCGCCATCATCTTCGACGTTCCGGTAGAGCAGCGTTGGCATGCAGCAGCGGCTCTGCTGGGTGTGGAGTTCAGCCTACTGGCGGCCGAGCCCGGCCACGCTTGATGAATGGCGGCGTCAGGGCGCGCTGCGTGCTGGCCTTCGACTACGGAACGCGCAAGATTGGCGCCGCCGTCGGCCAGACGGCTACTCTCACGGCGACTCCGTTAACCACCTTGCCGTACCGATCTGGCAGACCCGACTGGCACGCCATCGAAGCGCTAATTGATGAGTGGCAGCCCGATGAGATCGTGGTGGGACTACCGTCGTCGGTCGACGGCGCCGAAACCGATATCACCCACCGGGTACGCCGGTTTGCCAGTGAGCTGGGCGTCCGCAGCGGGCGCCGAATTGACTTGGTCGACGAGCATCTGAGCACCATGGAGGCGCGAGCGCGCCAGCGAACCAAGCCGATGGGCGCCCGCTCCCGAGGTCCGGGCACCGATGCGGTGGCCGCTAGCGTGATTCTCGAGGGTTGGCTTCACAGCGCAGGAGACGTGCCCTGAGCGAGTTGCCTGACGCCGAAGTGCTATTGTGCGAGAGCTCGCGCCGCTTGGCTGAATTGATGCAGCGCCGAGCAGTGTCGAACCCGGCTCTGATCGGTATTCGGACCGGCGGCCTCTGGATCGCCGAACGCCTGCGCAACGCTTTGGCCATCGCCACCGAGGTGGGCGAGCTGGATGTCTCGTTCTACCGTGACGACTTTCAGCGTGCGGGCATGAAACCCCACGTGAGCCCCTCAAGCCTACCGTTCGAGGTCCAGGACCGAAGCATCGTCCTGGTAGATGACGTGTTGCACACGGGTAGGACGGTCCGGGCAGCGCTGAACGAGATCTTTGACTACGGCCGCCCCGCCGCGGTGATCCTGCTAGCGTTGGTCGATCGGGGAGGACGCGAGCTTCCCATCTGCGCCGACGTGGTCGGTAGCCGGCTCGAACTGCCGGATGGTCAGCAGATCAAGCTGCAAGGCCCGGAGCCGTTGCGCTTGATCGTCATGACCCAGAGATGATGGCTGCTGCGCAGCTGGATGACCGGGGCAGGCTGCGGCACCTGCTTACCCTGGACGGATTGAGCCGTCGGCATCTCACGGCAATCCTGGACACCGCCGAATCGTTCATGGGCATTACCCGGCGCGAGGTGAAGAAAGTTCCCCTGCTGCGCGGCAAGACCGTGGTCAATCTTTTCTTCGAGGCAAGCACACGCACACGCACCACCTTTGAGTTGGCAGCCAAACGCCTGTCGGCGGACGTGCTCAATCTCAACATCGACAGCTCCTCCACCAGCAAGGGAGAGACGCTGTTGGACACCCTGCGCAATCTCGAGGCCATGCAAGTGGATATCTTCGTGGTGCGCCACGGCCTCAGCGGCGCTGCTCATTTCGTGGCCAAGCACTGTCAGCCGGAGGTGGCAGTGCTGAACGCTGGCGACGGGCGGCACGCACACCCCACGCAAGGGCTCCTGGACGTATTCACGATCCGCCGCCACAAACGCGATTTCGCTGGATTGTGCGCAGTCATCGTCGGGGACATCTTGCATTCGCGGGTTGCCCGATCGCAGATACACGCCCTCAACACCCTCGGCTGTGCCGAAGTCAGAGTGGTCGCACCAAGAACGTTGCTGCCGGCGGACACCGAGGCTCTGGGCGTCAAGATACACACCGACCCCACGGCCGGGCTGCGAGACGCGGATGTGGTGATCATGCTGCGGCTGCAGCGCGAGCGCATGCAGGGGGCCCTGCTTCCTACCGAGCACGAGTTCTATCGCTGCTTTGGTCTGACACCGGAGCGAATGGCGCTCGCCAAGCCCGACGCCCTGGTGATGCATCCGGGACCGATCAATCGAGGCGTCGAAATCGCGTCCTCGGTTGCCGACGGAACTCAGTCGGTGATCCTTGAGCAGGTGAGCAACGGCATCGCCGTGCGTATGGCAGTGATGGCGATGATCGCCGGTGCGCAAAATCAGGCTCTCCGGGATTCGGCGTCTTGAGGATCCGGATCGTCGGTGGCCGCGTGATCGACCCTGCGAACGGTGTCGACCGCAGCGCCGACGTCTTCATCGCCGAGGGACGCATCGCGGCGCTGGGTAGTGCACCCGCCGGTTTCGTCGAGGATCTTCGAATCGACGCCACCGGCATGCTGGTATGCCCTGGCCTGGTGGACGTTTGCGCCCGATTGCGAGAACCGGGCGCCGAGTACAAGGCCGATATCTCGAGCGAGACCCGGGCCGCGGCTGCTGCGGGAGTCACCACCCTGTGCGTACCCCCGGATACCGATCCGGTCATCGACGAACCCTCGGTGGTGGAGTTGATCCGAACGCGTAATGCCGGCGCCGGCCGTCTGTGTCGCGTCGTGGCCGTTGGGGCCTTGACCCGCGGCTTGCAGGGTCAACTATTGAGCGAGATGGCAGCGCTGTCGGACGCCGGCTGCGTCGGCGTCGGCAATGCGCAGCATCCGATCGAAAATACTCTGGTGCTGCGCCGCGCCTTGGAGTATGCAGCCACCTATGCTCTGACCGTGTTTATCACTCCCCGCGACCGCTGGCTGAGCGAGGGCGGATGTGCCCACGAAGGAGCGGTGGCAACCCGGCTCGGCCTGCCCGGGATACCCGCCGCCGCGGAGACTACGGCCCTGGCTCGTGACTTGGCGCTGATCGAGTCAATCGGCGTACGTGCGCATTTCGGGCGCATCTCGACCGCACGCGGAGTGCAGTTGCTGCGAGAGGCTATCGCTCGCGGGCTTCCGGTCAGCGCCGACACCGCCGCCCACCAGCTACATCTCACCGACTCAGCGCTAAGTGACTTCGATAGCCGCTATCACGTAGATCCGCCGTTGCGCTCGGAACAGGACCGAATAGCCCTCTGCCAAGCGTTGGCCGACGGGACGCTGGCAGTCGTTTGCTCCGATCACCAACCCCACGACGCCGATGCCAAGCAACAACCCTTCTGCGCCACCGCTCCAGGTATCTCCGGGCTGGAGACGCTGCTGCCGTTGCTTTTGAGGCTGGTCGACCAAGACCTGCTGGCGCTATCGGCAGCCATCGAGCGCTGTACCTCCGGGCCGGCTCAGGTGCTGGGTTTGGACCTGGGACATCTGGGCATAGGCGGTACCGCGGATCTGTGCGTGATCGACCCCCAGACGGAGTATCGGCTCAGCGACACCGAAATGGTGAGCCGCGGCACCAATACGCCCTTCCTCGGGCAACCGCTGCGCGGACGCGCGGTCTGGACCCTGCTAGAGGGTCGTGTAGTCCATGCGCCGTCACATTGAACTCGGGTCCTTCGCCTCAACCCAAGATCGGCCGCCGTTGCCGGAGCCGCTGTCTACTCCCCGGCGGCCATGACGGGGCCGGCAGGCGGCGGTCGTCCTCGCTAGCGGAACTGTTCCTTGTTCTGGGCCTTGGTGCGGGCGTCGGATAGTGCCACCAGCCCACGCTGCACCAGCTGCATGAGGTGCTGATCCAAGGTCTGCATGCCGTGGGCGCTGCCGGTCTGGATCGAAGAATACATCTGCGCCACCTTATCCTCCCGAATCAGATTCCTGATCGCCGGGGTGCCCACCATTATTTCCCAGGCGGCGATACGGCCACCGCCTTGCTTCTTCAGCAATGTCTGGGCGATGACCGCCCGCAATGATTCCGAGAGCATGGAGCGAACCAGCGGCTTCTCGCCGGCGGGAAACACGTCAATGATGCGGTCGATGGTCTTGGGAGCAGAACTGGTGTGCAGAGTGCCGAAGACCAGGTGACCGGTCTCGGCGGCCGTCAGGGCAAGCCGGATCGTTTCCAGATCGCGCATTTCACCGACCAGGATGACATCGGGATCTTCACGCAGAGCCGACCGCAATGCCTCACTGAAGCCGAGGGTGTCGCGATGAACCTCACGTTGGTTGATCAAGCACTTCTTGCTTTCGTGGACGAACTCGATCGGGTCCTCAATGGTCAGGATGTGACCATGCTCGCCGCTGTTCTTGTTGTCGATCATGGCTGCGAGCGTGGTGGACTTACCGGATCCCGTAGGGCCGGTTACCAGGACCAGACCGCGCGGCACATCGATGATGTCTCGGAAAGTCTGCGGACATCTCAAGTCTTCCAAGCTTAGGATATTCGTCGGAATGGTGCGGAAAACCGCGCCGGCACCCCGATTTTGGTTGAAGGCATTGACGCGGAAACGCGCAAGATTTGGAATTTCGAATGAGAAGTCGCATTCCAGGAACTCCTCATAGTCCTTACGCTGCTTGTCGTTCATGATGTCGTAGATCAGCGCGTGGACCTGCTTGTGCTCCATCGCCGGCAGGTTGATACGACGCACGTCGCCGTCGACGCGTATCATGGGCGGCAAGCCCGCCGAGAGGTGCAGGTCTGATGCGCCATGCTTGACGCCGAAAGCAAGCAAATCGTCGATGTTCATCGCACTTCGTCCGTCGGAGGTGGATCCCAGAGCACCGGGCGCCGAAGCAAAGCACGGGCCAGTCAAATCCTTGACCCCAAAGCGGACAGCCCTCGATCCGGGATCGTCCTGCACCGTGGCTGAAGCGGCACTGGCATCGCGCCTGCAGGCGGTGCGGGAGCGTATTCGGGCTGCCGAGTCGCGCTGGGGACGTGCACCCTGCTCGGTGGATTTGCTGGCGGTTAGCAAGACTTTCCCCGCCGAGGCGGTCCGTATCTGCGGTGACCTGGGCCAAAGAGCTTTCGGCGAGAACTATCTCCAAGAGGCACTGGCGAAGATCGAAGCCACCGCGGATTGCGAGTTCGAGTGGCATTTCATCGGCCCCATCCAGTCCAACAAGACGCGTTCGATCGCTGAGCATTTCGCCTGGGTACATACCATCGACCGGCTCAAGATCGCCCGCCGACTCGCACAGCAGCGGCCAACCGGATTGCCTCCGCTAAACGTCTGCTTGGAGGTCAATGTAGGCGGCGAGGCCAGCAAGCACGGTATCGGAGTAGAAGAGGCCCCGGATCTGGCCATCGCCGTGGCCACCCTCCCCACGCTGCGTCTACGGGGTCTGATGGCCATCCCTGAACCATGCACCGACCTGGAAGCGCAACGCAGACCGTTTCGGATATTGCGCGAGCTCAAGGAGTCCTTGTCTGCCTTCGGGCTAGAGCTGGATACGCTCTCCATGGGGATGAGTGCCGACCTGGAGGCAGCAATCGCCGAGGGTGCGACCATAGTTCGGGTGGGTACGGCAATTTTCGGCCAGCGCGACTGAGGCTCTTTGAGCCGAATTCGGCCGCTGCGTTGAGAAATGTGCCGTAGCGGCATGGCGGCCGCCATGGGTAGGCTCTGGTGAGGTTGGGCGACTCCCCTTTGAACAGCTAGAAGCACGCACCGCCATGGCGAACTGCTGGTCCACTCGATACCCCCTGAAGCAAGTGGTGGCCACCGTCATGCTGGTCAGCGGAGTCGCTCTGACGGCGAAGGCGTTCGCCAACGACCGGGATGGTGAGCCGCGACTACGGGACCGCTTTGCTGACCTGGCAATTTCTGACGAGCTCCCGGTTGGCCTCACCCTCGGCGCCTTCGAACGCTCGCTGCAGACCCGCTACTTCGGCACCTACGTGTTCTACGAGAGCCTGTCGGAACAAGACCGCGAGGGGGTCTACGAAACCTATCTTCGTGATTCACACATCGCCGCCATCCGCACTGCTACCCTCGAGCGGCTGAAGTAGGCCACGCCCACAAGTCGGAGTCCTCGGGGCGGACTAGGTTGCCTCGGGCGCGCCAGCCCGGTTACTGTACCCGCTCCCATTTCCCTCCGGCCTCAGTCATGCCCACGCATACCATCGCATTCATCGGCGGCGGCAACATGGCGCGCAGCTTGATCGGCGGCTTGGTCGCCGACGGTTGGCCAGCGAAGCAGATCAGGGTCGCCGATCCCAACGAGGAACAATTGCGTCAACTCGGCGAGCTGTTCGGTGTAACCACGTCTACCGACAACACTGCCGCTCTGCACGGTGCCGACGTGCTGGTGCTAGCGGTCAAACCTCAGGTGGCACGCCAGGTGGTCGAGGGCATTCGCGGTGAGCTGAGCAGCCGTGGATTGCTTCTGGTCTCCATCGCGGCCGGCGTTCGAGAACCGGCGCTTCGGCGGTGGGCCGCAGCCGACATACCCATCGTGCGGACCATGCCGAACACGCCGGCGTTGGTGCGCAGCGGCGCCACTGCGCTATTCGCCAACTCCCACGTCTCCGCGAAACAGCGCGATCTGGCCGAGACGGTCATGCGGGCTGTTGGGCTCACGGTGTGGGTGGATCAAGAAGCGTTGCTGGACGTGGTCACCGCCATTTCGGGCAGCGGCCCCGCCTACTTCTTCATGTTGATGGAGGCGTTGGAAACGGCGGGAGCCGACATGGGGCTGAAGCCGGAGCTGGCGCGGTTGCTGGTGCTGCAAACGGCCTTTGGCGCCGCCAAACTGGCGCTGGAGAGCAAGGACTCCCCAGCTGAGTTGCGGCGCCGTGTCACGTCTCCTGGCGGCACCACGGAAAGCGGCGTCAACGTGCTGCAGCAGGGAGATTTGCTGGCCCTGGTACGCAGGGCGGCAGCGGCTGCCAAGACCCGCTCCGAGGAGTTGGCCCAGGCACTCGGAGACGAGCAGTGAGCAACGGCTATCTGGGCAACGCCGGCGTTTTTCTGGTCCAGGTAGTGTTCGGTCTCTACATTCTGGCGGTCATGCTCCGATTCCTGCTACAGGCAGTGCGAGCCGACTACTACAACCCCCTGGTGCAGGCGCTGGTGAAGCTGACCAATCCACCGCTGGTCCCGCTACGTCAGATCGTGCCGGGGTTGGCTGGATTGGATTTGGCGGCGGTAGTGCTGCTGATTGCGCTACAGGTGATCGAGCTCTACCTGGTCTCGAACCTGGTCGGGTTGAGCCTGCCTGTGGGCACGGTGATGCTCGGCGCCGTGGCCAAGCTGCTGGATCTGGTGCTGAACGTCTATCTGTGGACCATCCTGATTCGGGTGATCGCGAGTTGGGTCAGCCCCAACACCTACCACCCCGCGCTGCAGGTCATAGATCGACTCACCGACCCGGTCATAGCACCGGTTCGCCGAGTGCTGCCGGATTTGGGCGGTCTGGATTTCTCACCATTGGTGGTGCTGGTCGGGATCCAGCTTGCACGTATGCTCATCGTCGCTCCCATCATGGATCTTTCGGGCTTGCCGCGGGGACTATAGGGAGGCTCTGGTCTATTGGCACGGTCGCGCTGGAGGCTCTGCGCTCCCGGGGCAATCCGGGAAGAGCGCGATTGGCCCAAGGAGAATGAACGACCCGCCAATGAGCGACCAACTACACGGCTCCCGGGGGCGCACAGGCCCGGCGGCTTGGCTATGGCAGGGTGAGGACCTGATACTTCGCCTGCGGGTAACTACGCGGGCGAAGCGCAACCAGTGGATCCGCCAGGCGGGCGAACGATTTCGGGTGAAAATTGCGGAACCCCCCGTCGCGGGTCGCGCCAATGACGCGCTGGCGGAGTTCCTGGCCGAGACGTTTCAGGTCTCCAGGAGCGCGGTAGCGATCGAAGCGGGGCGGGGCGCTCGCGACAAGCGGGTGCGCATTCATCGGCCGAAGCGCTGCCCCGAGGATCTCTCCATGGGGTGGTCTTGATCGATGCCCGGCGCGGCCACCATGTCGATTGCTTCTTGAACGAACTTACGCGCCCTTGATTGCGGCGCCGATGGTTGACTCGAGGAGACTGCGCTGAGCACCGAGCTGGAACGTGTCACCCTCGGCGAGCCGAGCCCCGGAACCGAACGCCATCTGCTGGTAGCGCGGTTCGGGCGACCGGGTGCGCGACCCAAGGCATACATCCAAGCCGCGCTGCACGCCGACGAGTGGCCGGGCTTGCTGGTCGCGCATCACTTGTTGCTTCGACTGCGGCAGGCTGAGGACGATGGCAGCCTTCGCGGCGAGGTGGTGGTGGTGCCATTCGCCAATCCCATCGGTCTATCGCAGCATCTGAACGGCTATCTGGCCGGACGTTTCGACTTTGGCGCCTCCGGCAACTTCAATCGGGAATTCCCCTGCCTAGCGAGCCGGGCGGTCGGAGGCCTCCGCAATAGGCTCGGGGACGATATGGAGCGGAACGTGGCAACGGTCCGCGCAGCGCTGGTGGAGAGCGCCGAGTCGTTGACGCCCAGGCGTGAGGCTGATCGATTGAAGGCCCGCTTGCTAGCGCTGTCAGTGGATGCGGACTACGTGCTCGACCTCCACTGCGATGGCCAGTCCTTGCTACATCTCTATGCGTCGGTTCGGCAGGAGGAGACAGCCCTGGCACTGGCCACCGACTTGGGGGCACCACTGGTGCTCCTGGAACAGGATCCAGGGGGGGCACCTTTCGATGAGGCCAATGCGGCTCCCTGGTGGCGACTGGCTGAAGCACTGCCGAATGTGCCGCTACGACAGGCCTGTTTCGCCACCACCGTCGAGCTGCGCGGCCGCGGTGACGTCGATGATGCGCTCGCGGTAGCGGACTGTGAGGGCATTTTGCGCTTCCTCCGGCACGAGGGCGTGGTGATGGATTCGGTGGATAGCTCCTTACCCGCATTGCCGCCACCGCGCACAGCGCTGCTCGAGGCCGTCGACGTGGTAGAGGCTCCGATTCCGGGGTTGCTGCTCTACCACCGGGCCCCGGGAGAGTCCGTGCAGCAGGGGGAGGTGCTAGCCGAGATACTCGACCCTTCAGCGGCGAATCCGGCGGCGGCACGGGTAACCGTTACCAGCCGAACCAGCGGCTTGCTATTTGCCCGGCTTGCGGATCGATTTGTGCGGCGCGGCGATCAGATCTGCAAAGTGGCGGGGAGCGAGCCGCTAAGTCATCGCCAGCCAGGCGCTCTACTCGAGGATTAACCCGGATGATTCATCTGGGAACTGGACGCTAGCGGAATTCACAGCAGCACTGGCGAATTATCGTGGCTGCGGGCGCGCCGGCAAGCTGGCGAAGTACGCTGCGAGGTCAGCAATGTCTTCGTCAGTCAGTGGCTTGGCCATCGGCGCCATCAGCGGATCGCTGCGCGCTCCCTCGCGAAAATCCCTGAGCTGTTTCATTAGGTAGCGCTCTTGCTGCCCCGCCAGGCTGGGCCAGAGATCATTCTGGCTATTG
>CAZLYT010000708.1:0-19430 GCA_964563515.1 uncultured Candidatus Competibacteraceae bacterium
GGCCTCGGTGTCGTTGAATACACCGACACCGACCATGAACGGTATGGGCGAGGCGAACCAGAGCTGGAACAGGGACCAGATCAGCGCAGTGCCCAGAATAATCTTGTGCGTCAGCCCCGTGGTGTACCGCCCGCCGGTATCAGACGATGCGACCAGCTCATCGAGCTCTGCTTGGCTCAAGCCACCGTGGCCCGCGCCCTCCTGCTGTACACGGGAGGCTTGTTGTTGGTCTGACATGGATGTTCTCTCCCCTGCAATCGATCCCAAAGGCCGACCCGCTCCAGCGCGCTCAAGTCGAGACCAGCAGCGGTGGCCGAGCTACTGGGCAGGAGGGCAATGCCACAGCCTGCAAACGCTCAGCAGCATGCACGCGCGATTCACCTTGGCGCACGCGAGCCCCACGCCACCACGCCCGCCGCACCGGCGGGCGTGGTGGAAGATGCAGCCGACCCTTTGGACCGGCTTCCTACATCAGGCCCGCCTCTTCGTAATAGCGCTTTGCTCCATCGTGTAGTGGTGCCGACAGGTTGTCGGAGGTCATGCTTTCCTTCTCCAGGATGGCGAAGGCCGGGTGCAGAGACTTGAAGCGGTCGAAGTTGTCGAACACCGCCTTGGTCACCTGGTAGATCACCTCTTCATCCACATTGGACGAGGACACGAAGGTCGCACCCACGCCGAAAGTCTGCACATCCTCGTCGGTGCCGGCATACATCCCTCCGGGGATGGTGGCGGTGGCGTAGAAGCTGTTTTCCTCGATCAGCTGGTCGATCTCGGGGCCCGTGACCGGAATGACCCGCGCGTCGCAGGAGCTGGTGGCTTCCTGGATGGAGCCGTTGGGGTGGCCAACCGCATAGATAATGGCGTCCACCTTGTTGTCGCACAAAGCCTGCGCCTGCTCGGCGGGCTTGAGCTCGGAGGCCAAGGTGAAGTCGCTCATGGACCAGCCTTTGGTATCCATCACCACTTCCATGGTGCCACGCTGGCCCGAGCCGGGATTGCCGATGTTGACGCGCTTGCCTTTGAGGTCATCAAAGGTCTCGATTCCGGAATCGGCACGGGCCACCACGGTGAAGGGCTCGGGATGCACCGAGAACACCGCGCGCAGCTCCTCAAAAGCGCCCTGGTCCTCGAAATCCGAGCTGCCGTTGTAAGCGTGGTACTGCCAGTCCGACTGAGCCACGCCCATGTCCATGTCGCCCGCCCTGATGGCGTTGAGATTGGCGACCGACCCTCCGGTGGAGGGCGCAGTGCACTTGATGCCGTGCTCATTCGTATTGCGATTCACCAGTCGGCAGATGGACTGACCCACCACGTAATAGACGCCGGTCTGGCCGCCGGTGCCGATGGTGATGAATTGCTCTTCCTGGGCAGTCCCGGTGGTGGTGGCCACCGTCGCGAAGGCGCCCAGAGCCGCCGTCAGCACTGCGCGATGTAAGTTTCTCATATCAACAGTCCCCGTTTGAATTGGTCTAGTTGCTTCTCAAGCATAGGCGCTGCCGAAGCGAGCGCCGGTTCCGACCGGTACCGACTGGCTTGGGCCAGTCCACCCCAAGCGCAGGCGGACCTGGTCTTTCGGTGCGGCGGCGAACCCGCCACCGACCAACGAAAGCCCACGGTGCCGGCCCCAGAGCAGACAACCCCCAGCGGCCGTCAGAGCTCCAAGCCGAACTGGCACGGGCTGCCGCTCGGCGGATCGAAAGATTTTCCCGACCGATCGCCGTCGAGCTTTCTGCAATACCGACCGCCTCCGGCCTCTCATGTGGAAACGGAGGCACGATACGGTGGTGATTGATGGGTACAGCACCAGCAAATGCACTGTGGGCTTGGGAAGACACTGGGCGAGTTTGGTTCAAGTTTGCCGCTTCGTCCAATTGGACGGCGGTAGCCGTGCCCGAGACCATTTTCGGAACCCACGCTGGCAGCGACAGGCTGCTGCTGTAGTTCGCTGGCGAATCTCGCTAGAGTTACGCCTTGATGACGCTCAACCCGAACCACCTGGAAGCCGGCGCCACGGCACGGTGCGGTGGCCCGGGAGGGTGAGACAACGATCCTATTGCCGCGAGGTTTCGCATCCATGACCCCCTATGCCATCGCTGGCATCCAGATGCACGTCTACTCCGGCCGTGACAATCTCGCGACCATGCAGCACAAGTTGGACGTCCTCATGTACCGCTTCCCCTGGGTGCAGATGGTGGTGTTCAGCGAGCTCTGCGCCTTCGGTCCGCTGCCGACCAAGGCGCAACCGCTGCCTGGACCTGCCGAGGAGCAGTTTCAAAGCTGGGCGGCGAAGCATCGAGTGTGGTTGATTCCCGGATCCCTGTTTGAGCGCGCCGGGGAATCCATCTACAACACCGCGCCGGTCATCAATCCGGACGGCGAAGTGGTGCTGCGCTATCGCAAGATGTTCCCGTTCCGTCCCTACGAGAATGACGTGGAGTCGGGCACCGAGTTTGCGATATTCGATGTCCCCGGCGTCGGCCGCTTCGGAATCTCCATCTGCTACGACATGTGGATGCCCGAGACCTCGCGTACGTTGGCGGCGATGGGGGCGGAGGTGATCATCCATCCGACCATGACCGATACCATCGACCGCGACGTAGAGCTTTCCATTGCCCGTGCCACAGCGGTCACCAACCAGTGCTACTTTTTCGACATCAATGGTGTGGGTGACGGCGGCGTGGGGCGCTCCATCATCGTGGGCCCGTCCGGCTACATCATCCATGAGGCCCAGGGTGGAGAGGAGACCATGCCGGTAGAGATCAACCTGGACCGAGTGCGGCGCGAACGCGAGACCGGAATCCGCGGCCTGGGTCAGCCACTGAAAAGCTTCCGTGATCGACCGGTTGACTTCCCCGTCTACCACCGCCACAGCGGCGCGGATGCCTACCTGCATGGCTTGGGACCGTTGGAAAAGCCGGAGCGAGGCTCCCGGGCTGGCATTGGCGGCGACGAGACCATCGAGCAGCAGTCGGAAACCGTCTCATCGACGCCTGCACCCACGGCCGCCGCTCCCGGCAGCGGCGCCGGCACTGCCCACAAAACCCCATCTGACACAAGCGATTACGACCCTTCCGCCAGCACAACAGTGGCAGGTTCCGCGAGCTACTACCAAACTTAGGGCTGCTCCATCCGCGGTACGTAGCCAGTACGCTCAAGGTGGCGAGTCAAACAAGTCGACCTCGAGTCTCGTCATGGATGCTTGCGACAGCGGGGCTGGCCGTGCCCACCGAGAGCGCCAGGAGGGTTACAGCCCGGGCGTAATGAGGCGTGTGACCAGGCATGCCTTCGGGTCGCATCACCGCCGATGTTGCAACCTCGCGCGCGCCGAGGGCCGGATCCATTAGCGGGGGTCTATGAGGTCCTGCGGGCACTGACTGCAATCGTCCGCGCAAGCCCAGCCGTCTCGAGGAGAGAAACAATGACTGAGAAAGCCGCCGACGACACCCCGGCCCCGAAGCAGGGGACCTCGAACAGGCGGATCAAGAAGGTTCGCAAGAAGCAGGGTGGCGTTTCGCTCAACGCCTACCACAGCATCATGCAGCTTCGCATGGACGGTTGGAAACAGCTGCAGTTCAACGCCCAGCGCCTGCATGAGGTGCATGCTGCCGAGGGTCAAGTCGGCCGCTGGCGCAAGTTGGTTCGGGAAGGGTTGGAGCTGCTGGAGCCCATCGACAGCTATTGGGCCTTCCCCAGCCGCCACGACTTCGACACCCTCAACGAGCTCTATGGTAAGCGCCGCTACGAGCAGCTTGCCAAAATGATCTCGCGGATCAGCCGCGCCATCAGCAGCCAGTCCTACCGCAGCCGACAGGTCGCCCTCGAAATGGGTGAGGAGGAAGAAGAGCCCGAGCGCCTCTCCGACGCCATGGAGGAGCACGTCGGCCAAGCCTACCGTAATCGACCCTACTTCGAGGTGCTGGTGGTCGACACCATCACGCCCAAGGAAGAGGAGCATCTGAAGGCCGGATTGCGGCGGCTGCGTCGCAGCGAGGACCGCTTCGTCTATGAGGTAGTGGTGGTCCCCACCTTCGAGGATGCACTGATCGCTGTGCTGTTCAACTTCAACATCCAGACCGTGGTCATTCGCTACGGCTTTCCGTTCAAGTCCCAGCACCAGTTGGCGATCCTGCAACAGCTCTTGAGCGACGTGAAAGATACGGACATGGAGGCCCTGCCGGAATCCGAGTACGGTCCGGCGCTGGGCGCCAAGATCGCCGAGCTCAGGCCCGAGCTCGATCTGTTCCTGGTCACCGACCTGGCCGTTGAGCGCCTCGCCGGGCGTCTGCACCACAATTTCAAGCGGGTGTTCTATCGCCAGGAAGACTACCTGGAGCTCGATCTCAGCATCTTGCGCAGCGTCGGCCAGCGCTACAACACACCCTTCTTCACAGCATTGAAGGAGTACAGCAAGCAGCCCACCGGTGTGTTCCACGCGCTTCCCATCTCGCGCGGCAAGTCCATCGTCAATTCCAACTGGATTCAGGACATGCTCCAGTTCTACGGGCCCAACGTCTTCTTGGCAGAGACCTCGGCCACCTCTGGCGGACTGGATTCGCTGCTCGATCCCACCGGGCCCATCAAGAAGGCTCAAGAAGCCGCCGCGCGCGCGTTTGGCGCGCGCCAAGCCTACTTCGTGACCAATGGCACATCCACCGGCAACAAGATCGTTGCCCAGGCCTTGCTGGAGCCGGGGGACATCATTCTGGTGGACCGCAACTGCCACAAGTCGCACCACTATGCCGTGGTGCTCGCCGGTGCCTACGTCTGCTACCTGGATGCCTATCCGCTCGAGAACTACACCATGTACGGCGGTGTCCCCCTGCGCCACATCAAGGAAACGCTGCTAGCTTACCGGCGGGCGGGCCGCCTGGATCGGGTCAAGATGATTACCCTCACCAACTGTACCTTCGACGGCATCATCTACGACGTCGATCGGGTGATGCAGGAATGTCTTGCGATCAAGCCCGACCTGATCTTTCTCTGGGACGAGGCCTGGTTTGCGTTTGCGGGCTTCCACCCCACCTATCGCCGGCGCACCGGTATGGCAAACGCCGAGCGGCTGCGCCAGCGCTACCAGTCGGAGGCCTACCGCAAGGCCTACGAAAAGCACAAGAAGGCGCTGGAGACCGTCGATCCGGACGACGGCGAGGCGCTGCTCAACATGCGCCTCATGCCGGACCCGGACCAGGTGCGCATCCGCACCTATGTCACCCAATCTACCCACAAGCGCCTGACCTCGCTGCGCCAGGGGTCCATGATCCTAGTCTACGACCAGGACTTCCGCCACAAGGTGGAGGACGCCTTCCACGAGGCGTACATGACCCACACCTCGACCTCACCCAACTATCAGATCCTGGCCTCCTTGGACCTCGGCCGACGCCAGGCGGAGCTGGAAGGTTTCGAGTTGGTGCAGAAGCAAACGGACTTGGCGATGACCTTGCGCGAGGTGTTGAAGTCCCATCCGCTGCTGTCCAAGTACTTCCGTTTCCTCACCATGAAGGACCTGATTCCGGAGCAGTACCGGGAGTCCGGGGTGATGGAGTACTACAACGTGGAGAAAGGCTGGGCACGGATGGAAATCGCCTGGCGCCAGGACGAGTTCGTGCTCGAAACCAGCCACCTCAACCTCTACATTGGACTCACCGGCACCGACGGCGACACCTTCAAGCACGAGCAGCTGATGGATCGATACGGGATCCAGGTCAACAAGACTACCCGTAACACCGTGCTGTTCATGACCAACATCGGCACCACCCGGAGCTCCGTGGCCTACCTCATCGAGATCCTGGTGAAGATTGCCCAGGAGCTCGAGCGCGAGCGGGAGGACATGAGCCGCACCGAGCGCAGGCTACTCAACCGGCGCATAGCGGAGCTCACCAACGACAATCCTCCGCTGCCTAACTTCAGCCACATCCACGCTTTTTTCAGACCGGATCCTGAATCGGAAACCCCCGAGGGTGATCTGCGCAAAGCCTTCTTCATGTCCTACAAAGACGACAAGTGCGAGTACCTAAAGCTCGCGGCCCTGCGACGTCAGATCAACGAAGGCCGCGAAGTGGTCTCGGCCATGTTCGTCATTCCCTACCCGCCTGGCTTTCCGGTCCTGGTGCCGGGGCAGGTGATCAACGAGGCGCTGATGGACTTCATGCAGGCGCTAGACACGCGTGAGATTCATGGCTATCGGCCGGAGCTGGGTTTTCGCGTCTTCACGCAGGAGGCCCTGGGGGAGTCCGAAGGCGAGACTGACCATCGAGGCCGCACCGAGGCCGACGTGCACACCGCCGCGCCCGAGCGTGCAATCGAAGATGGGGACGCCCTGCACCGGTCGCCGGAAGCGACCTAGCGGGTAGCTCCCGCTATGGCCAGGCCCGGCGCTCATGGGTCAGGGCCTGGCCATAGAAAAAGCGATGCAAACGAGCGGCACCCACTGACGCAAGGGGAGATCAGCCGGTGAACAAGACCCTTAAAGGGATCTCGGCCATCCGCCGTTTCTTTCACCGCAACGAGCGCAACATCTACTTCATTAGCGCAACCAACTTCAATCTGCTCGGCATCGACGAGTGGGTGCGCCACTTCAAGTACGTCTGCTACATCGACTGCTTCGATGGGCAGCATCCCAACGTGTTCGTGCCCAAGGATGATCTCCCCCACGGTGAGTTCGAGAGCATCGAGGACATCAACAATTACCTGCTCGAGCACAAGGAAGTCATCGACTTCATACATGGCCGCGGTGGGCGACCGGTGGCGACCTTCCTGATGTTCGATGAGCGCACCGAGGAGCTGTGTGAGGAGCTCGATATCGACCTCTGGTTTCCACCGGCACGACTGCGTGACTACTGCGACAACAAGGTCGAGACCGTCCGCATCGGTAATAAGGCCGGTGTGCCCAGCGTCCCCAACGCACTGGCCAGGGTACAGACCTACGAGGAGCTTCAGCGAACTTGCGCAGAGCAGGGGCTCGGCGACGACGTGGTAATTCAAACCGCATTCGGCGACTCCGGCCACACCACGTTCTTCATCGCCAACGAGGGGCAATGGAGCCAGCACGCCGACGAGATCGCTCGGGACCCCGAGGTCAAGATCATGAAGCGGATCAACTGTCGGGGATCCACCATCGAGGCCTGTGCCACCAAGCACGGTACCATCGTGGGGCCGTTGCTCACCGAGCTGGTGGGGTTCGGCGAGCTCACCCCCTACCAGGGTGGCTGGTGCGGCAACGAGATCTTCCCGGGATCGTTCTCGGAGGAGATCATGCAGCAGGCGCGTCGGTACACCTTCCAGTTCGGTGAGCAGCTGCGCAAAGAAGGCTATCGCGGCTATTTCGATCTGGATTACCTGATCGATCAGGACAGCGGCCAGCTCTATCTCGGCGAGCTCAACCCGCGAGTGACCGGCGCCAGCTCCATGACCAACCATGCGGCCTTTGCCCACGCCGACGCGCCCCTGTTTCTGTTCCACCTGCTGGAGTTCTCGGGCGTCGACTTTGAGCTCGACATCGACGATCTCAACTCCCGCTGGGCGGATCCGGACTACATCGACAGCTGGAGTCAGCTGGTCATCAAACACACGTTGGATAGCGTCGACCAGATCACCCAGGCCCCAGCCACCGGGATCTATCGCTTGCAGCCCGATGGCAAGGTGGTCTACAACCGCTTCGACTATCATCGGCGCGCGGTGGAAAGTGAAAACGAAGCCTTTTTCCTGCGAATCGCAGGCCCGGGCGACTACCGTTACGAAGGTGCCGATCTGGGCATCCTGGTCACCCGGGGTCGCTCCATGACGGCCGATTTCCAACTCAATGATCGGGCGCTGGCCTGGATCGACGGCATCGTCGGTGCCTACCAGGGCGAGGCTCTAGAGGCTGCCACCGCCGAGCAGGCGCCCTCCGTCGGCGCGTTCAAGATCCTTTGACGGAATTGACATCAACAGCGCCGCGGGGGCCGACGCCGCGCGGCGGCGGATCTCCCTGGTGGTGAGCGCAACACTTTGAAACTAAAGTTCGGATCCATCGAGGAGGCTGTTCCCGGCCCGAAATGGCAGATACTGTTCGAGCGTCATTGGGAGGCCTATCGTCGCTGGTACCTCAGCGAGGGGGTGCGCGCCCGGGCCACCTATCATCGCTCGCGCAAACGATTCGCGGCGCACATGCCCGAGCTGGTCCCGACCTACGACCGGCTCGCCGAGCTGGCCGGCGGCGGTGACCTGGCGGCCCGATTCCTTACTCTGTACCAGCCACCGCCATACCTGACCGGCTGCTCCCAGGCGATCTGGGGCGGGGACGACCCATTGCTGGCCCGCAACTACGACTACAGCCCACAGCTGTGCGAGGCCATGGTCATCAAGAGCGCCTGGAACGGGCGTAGCGTCATCGCCCAGAGCGACTGCCTATGGGGCGTGCTGGACGGCATCAACGACGCGGGCCTGGCCGCCTCGCTCAGCTTCGGTGGTAGCCGAGCCGTGGGTGACGGCTTCGGCGTGCCGGTGCTGCTACGCTACGTGCTGGAGTTCTGCACCACCACCGCCGAGGCCTGCGAAGCCCTGGCCCGGATTCCCTCCCATATGGCCTATAACGTGGCGGTGGTGGATGCCAGCGGTGACTTCCGCACCGTCTTCCTGGCGCCCGGCCGTCCCGGTGATATACGGCGCACGGCGGTCTCCACCAACCATCAGGACAGCATCGAGTGGCACGATCATGCCCGTGCCACCGGCACCCTGGAGCGCGAGCGTCACCTGGAGCAGCGGCTGAAGGAGAACACGGCATCGGCGCAGCGCCTGGTGCGGGCGTTCTTGCTGCCACCGGTGTACTCCACTTCCTTCGACCGCGGCTTCGGCACGCTTTACACGGCCGTCTACCACCCCCGGCGACGTGAGGTGGAATATCTCTGGCCCGGTCTACGTTGGGCCCAGTCTTTCCAGAGCTTCCGCGAGGAGCAGGTGGTCATCCGCTATCCGAAGGTGCCGGATGACGCCCAACGCTTGCACTGAGCACTGGCGGAGATCCACAGCCTGAGTTGGGCGCAGGTATTCCGCTATGCCCACTATTAGCGGCGCGACCGCGCGCGGCCGGACGCCGGGCGGAACCTCCTACACCCGAAACTTGTTTCGGGCGCGGCTGCTCGCCACCGAAGGGGGCGCGATCGCTCACGGCTGCCGAGGCGGCCCGCTGCTGACCTGGGCGCGTGAGGAAGCCGCTGCCAGAGTCTGGCGCAGCTCGTGTTCCAGGGATTCGAGCTCACGGGTGGCCTCGGCACGCCGTCGCTTACCCTCGTCGGCGATGCGCAAGCTGTCCTCGATGGTCTCGATCAGCGACTGATTGGCGCGTTTCACCGACTCGATATCGAACACGCCCCGCTCCATCTGCTCCCGTACCTGCACATTGGCCTCTTTCAAATTGCGGGCGTTGGCTTCCAGCAGCTCGTTGGTGAGATCGCTGGCCGCTTTCAGGGTGCCGGCGGCCTCACCTGAGCGAAAAATCGTCACCGCCTGTGCCAGTTGCTGCCGCCACAACGGTACGGTGTTCACCAGCGTGGAGGCAATCTTGTTGATCAGCCCCTTGTCGTTTTCCTGCACCAGCCGGATGCTGGGAAGCGCTTGCATGGTTACTTGCCGGGTCAGCCGTAGATCGTGCACCCGCCGCTCCAGCTCGTCGCGGCCAGCGCGAAGGTCCCGAAGCGACTGGGCGTCCAGCACTTCCTCATTGCCACTGACCTTGGCCGCCAACGTCGGAATCTCCTCCTCGTCCAGGCGCCGTAGCCGCTCACTGCCGGCGGCAATGTACGTTTCCAGGTCACGGAAATAGTCCAGGGTGGCGGTATAGAGCCGATCGAGGGAGGTGACGTCGGTCAGTAGCTGGGTCTTGTGGCGTTCCAGCCGATCGGTGATGGCGTCGATCTGTTTGCGTACCTCCTCGTAATTCTGGAGCAGCCGCGCCAGCGGTTGCGCACGCCCCAGCAAACGGTCAAGCAGGCCACGCTTGCGGCCCGGGTCTAGCTCTTCTGGATGGAAGCCGCGCAGGGCGCTGACCATGTTATTCAGGGCGGAGCTCGCCGGCCCGGTGTCCTTGTTGCGCACGCCCTCCAGCATTCGGTCCGAGACCTCCGTGAGCTGCTGCTGAGCCTTGGCGCCGAAAAACAACACCGAGCTGCTATCGGCCAGGTCGATCTCGGACATCAGCTTCTCGATGGCGCGCCGAGCGGCTGGATCTGCCTCGGCGTAGCTCGGCAGGGTGCCGTGCTCCGCAAGCTCGACGGGCTGCGCCTTGCTGGTTCTCTCGGAAGAATTTTCGCTACTGCTCATGCTCGCTCTCTTGCTAGGTCACGCCTTCGTGCTTCAGCTGCTTCGCCAAGACCTCGATCTGCACGTCCAGATCGAGCACGTCGTGCTGCAGCAGCTTGCGGTGCTGCTCACCAAAAACGTCCTCGATGGTCCCAAGGACGCGCTGGAAGTTTGCCTCCAGCTCGCCATGCTGCACTTCGCCGTGGGTACGAGCGTAGCCTGCGGCTACTCGCTGGGCGCCATCCAGGTAGACCGTGAGAAATTTTCGAGTCCGCCGTAGATCCCGCGGATCAGTCTCGATCTGCTGCAGAATTCGTTGTGCCAGGTCCACTATCCGGCTGAGGCGCCGTTTCAGCTCCGGGTTGGCGATGTTGGTCCTGGCCTGCTCGATGGCTCGCACTGCCCGCTCGCCCTCCGCCAGCGCGGCCTGCACCTCCTCGGGGGTGTAGCCGGCGCCGGGTCGTGGCGCGCCCTTGATCCGCCGCGGGTCCATGCCATACAGCAACACGCTTCCCAGGCCGGCGGCAGCGCCGAATGCGATTCCGACCAGCCAGTGCTCGCCCAACGACCAGGTGGCCGTGCCGGCGGCAGCGATCCCCAGAGTCACACTGGCCAGGAGCTTGCGGGGTAGGCGCGGCGGCATCGCCACCTGTCGGCGTTCGTACTCCTCGGCGGCGACCGTGCCCTCGCGAATCAGGTGCACCCCCAGGAGCGCCAGCGCGTAGGCTCCCGAGTGCACCAGCATGCGCTCCAGATCGCCGTTCAGCAGCGAGCGCAGGGCGGCCGGCAGCAACGGCAAGGACAACACGAAGGCCCAGCCACCACGACTGGCCCGGGGCCGCGCCATGAGCCGCTCGAAGCGCTTTGCCATCAACCACGCTCCGGGATGGCGAGCAGTTGCCAGTCATCCGCAGCCGCGAGGGCGCACTCTCGTAGTTGGGGGGTAAATCGCACGTCGACTAGCCGTCGAGGCTGGCGGGGGGAATCTCACGGGCGTGGTCATCGGCGCTGAGGAACGCTTGGCAGCTCACCACACCGAGGGTGGCTATCAAGACCACGATTCCGACCAAGCGCAAGGTGCGGCTGGGCATCAGTCTTGTCTCCTGGCGCCACGGCGCCATTCATAGCTACAAACCCGGGACCAGGACGGCACGCGCATAGACGTAGCTAACCCTCGCGGATCAGCTCCCACGGTTACGCCCGCCTATATGTGGTCACCCGAGTGGCCAAACAAGGGGCGTCGGCGTGCGAACGCGCCCACGTCAAGCCGCCGCCTTCGCCGGCTGTCGCCGCTCACTGGGGCCAGAGACCTGTTTCCTGGAAATACTTGGTGGCACCTTCGTGGGTGGGGGCCGTGTTCCCCGACCGAATCATGTCCTCCTGCACCAAGGTCGAAAATGCCGGGTGCAGGGACTGGAACTCCTCGAACTGCTCGAACACCGCGCGCACCACCTGGTAGATCAGATCGGGGCTGAGGGTTGCAGTGGTGACCAGCGTCGCCCTTACTCCAAAAGTCGGCACGTCCTGGGGCGTTCCCCGGTACATGCCACCGGGTATCGTGGTAGGAGTGAAGTACGAGGTCTCCTCTACCAAGCGATTCACCTCCGGCCCCGCCACCGGGATCAGGATTGAATCGCAGGTAGTCGTGGCCTCCTGAATCGAGCCGTTGGGATGTCCGACGGTAAAGACGACAGCATCCAGCTTGCCGTCGCACATGGCCTGAAATTGATCGGCAGGCTGCAGCTCGGAAACCACCCGGAAGTCGTCATGGGTCCAGCCCTTGGCAACCATCAGCGCCTGCATCGTTCCGCGCTGGCCCGACCCCGGGTTGCCGATGTTGACCCGCTTACCCTTCAGGTCATCCAAGCTGCCAATGCCGGCATCTGCGCGCGCTACCACGGTGACGGCTTCGGCGTGGAGTGAGAACAGCGCCCGCAGCTGCTCGAAGGGGCCGGCAGCGGCGAACTCCTGCTCGCCCTGGAAAGACTTGGCCTGCACATCGGACTGGGCCAGCGCCAGATCCAGCTTGCCGGACCGGATCGCGTTGATGTTGAAAACGGAGCCCTCCGTGCTCTCCACAGCACACCGATATCCGTGGTCTTGACGGCCTTTGTTGACCAGTCGACAGATGGCACCAGCTGCCGGGTAGTAGACCCCGGTGACCGCTCCGGAGCCGATGGTGAGGAGCTCCCGGTCGGCGGCCACTCCGCGAGCCGGGGCAAACACCAGTAAGCCCGCCATGGCCAGTATTGAAAAACACCGGGTGCACTGCATAGTAATTCCCAGGATCTTGCACGCCCGACCGAGCCGTCTCGTGGTAGCACGCACCCGGTCGGCTTCACCAACCACCGCTGCTGCCCGTCTCACCGTCCGCGCCGAGGCAGCGAGGAAGCTGGGAGCCCCCACTGAGGCCGCCTCACCTAGGGCCGCGAAACCGATTGGCGGGCGTCGAGGTCCTATAATGCCTCGCAACCCCGAACCGAGCCCAGGAGGACCTGATGGCGCGCACACTCTCTACCATGCTCGAGCTTGGTACCAAAGCTCCCAACTTCGAGCTCCTGGAGCCGGCGACCGGCGAAACCGTGTCGCTGCAGGATGTCAGCGGCGGACGTGGGTTGCTGGTGGTCTTCATCTGCAATCACTGTCCATTCGTCAAGCACGTACGCCACGCCTTCGCTGATCTCGCCAAGGAGCTACAGGGCAAAGCCATTCGCGTGGTCGCGATCAACTCCAACGATGTCGCCACCAACCCAGACGACGCACCTGAGCACATGGTGGCCGAGGCCAAGGAGATCGGCTACAGCTTTCCATACCTCTATGACGAGGCGCAAAGCGTGGCAAAGGCCTACCGCGCGGCTTGCACGCCTGACTTCTACCTGTTCAACGCAGAATTGGCCCTGTTCTATCGAGGCCAGCTAGACGACAGCCGACCCGGCAACGACCAACCGGTCGACGGGCGGGATCTGCGAGCTGCGGCGGAGGCGCTGGTGGCCGGCAAGCCGGCGCCCGCCGAGCAGAAGCCGAGCATGGGTTGCAACATCAAGTGGAAGCCGGGCAACGAGCCCGATTACTTCGGCTGAGGGCAGCAGCCCCAACAGGTTTGCAAACGCCTGCCCAGGACCGAAACCGGGCAGGCGGGGCTACAGGCCGTGCGCTTCCAGCACGACGCGGACACAGTCGTAGCTTCGGGGGTCGTCCTCCACGAACTGAAAAGCCGCCCCGTCGATGGTGCTTCGGACCAATCGAGCGCAGGCCACACATTCCGGGCCCTTCAGCGCCGTGGGGCCGGTCAACGTGACATAGACGGGTGCATCGGCTTGGATCTTCAGGCTGGGCGCAGCGACACGCAGCCCGGATCGGCTGATATCGGCCACTTCCCCTTGAAACATGGCCTCGTGGCCAAACTGGAATATATCGACCCGCATACCGAGATGGGTACGGGGATAGCGCCGCCGGTCGGGTGCCGTCTGACTAATGCTCTCAAGCATGCTCCAAGGGCTCCTTCGGTTGCACCCGCTGCCACATGCTAGCGAGAGTTCGAGGCTTGGGCCAGTTGCCAGTCGCCGCGCTCCGGGGGCCGCTGGCGGCCAAGTTCCGCCATCGGCGTCGGTCACCAGCGCTTCCCGGACCCGCCAAGCCATGCCACAGGCCCGTTTCGGAACGCAGGGAGCCTCTTCGACCGCGGCTGGGGGCCAACCATCGTTTGTTGTCGAGTGGCCTCACATCACGATAGGCAATGCTCCAGTCTCGGCCTTATTGCACGATTCCGCCACCAGTGAGGCGCCCATATCGGTGCCACCGGGCTCCGCGATCAAGCCGGGGGCTATAATCCGCGGCTCATTGGAAATCCCAACCAACCAGGCCAACCATGACCGATTGGGACCGAATCCTGGAGCATGCCGAGCAGCTGCTGACACGACTGGAGGCGATAATGCCAACGCCACCAGCGCAGACCGATTGGAGCGCCCTCGCCTACCGATGGCGTCGCGACCCCCGGGGCGGTCACCTGGAACCGATCGCCGACCCGCATCGGATTCGCGTCGCCGACTTGCAGGCCCTGCCCCATCAAATCGCGGCCTTGGACCGCAATACCCGCCAGTTCCTCGCCGGGCTTCCGGCCAACAACGCTCTGCTGTGGGGCGCGCGCGGCACCGGCAAATCGTCCTTGGTCAAAGCCATGCTCAACCAGTACGCCAACCGGGGACTCCGACTGGTGGAGGTGGACAAGACCGATCTCATCGACCTGCCCACCGTCGTTGCCCGCCTGCAGGGGCGCTGCGAGCGCTTCGTGTTGTTCTGCGACGACTTGTCCTTCGAGGCCGACGACCCCAGCTTCAAGGCTCTGAAGGCCGTGCTGGACGGCTCGGTGAGCCATCCCCCCGACAACGTGCTGATCTACGCCACCTCCAACCGCCGCCACCTATTGCCGGAGTTCATGAGTGAGAATCAGGACGCGCGAGTGGTGGATGGCGAGCTCCACCACGGTGAAGCGGTGGAGGAGAAAATCTCCCTGTCCGAGCGCTTCGGGCTCTGGTTGTCGTTCCATCCCTTCCGTCAGGACACCTACCTGGTCATCGTGGAGTATTGGCTGACGCAGCTCGGGGTCCCGGCTCCGCTCGATGAGAAAACCCGTCGCCGGGCGCTGGAGTTTGCGCTGCTGCGCGGCTCGCGCAGTGGCCGGGTGGCGTGGCAGTTTGCCCGAGACGAGGCAGGGAGCCGGGCGCTGGGGAGCTGAAGCTCAGACAATCTCGCCGGCGTAGTCCGCAATTCCGGGGTTGCCGCCGACACCTTGGAGCCGCGGCGAGTCCAGCTGGTCGACGCGCACCGACCGACGATCCCGCAGATACTCCGCCACTACCTCCCACACCGGCGGCCCAGGGGCCTGGGCGCCGACGGCGGCCCAGCCGGCGACCTTGTAACGCTTGCCTGCCTCGATGAGCTCACCGTTGCTGAGGGTCATGGCCGCGATTCGCCGTCCGATCTGCTGGGATGGATCGAGGGTGAAGCTGAAGCCCCCGACCCGAACCATGTCCCCGCCCTGCTGGTAGTAAGGATCTGGGTTGAAAAGGTTGTCGGCGACATCCTCCAGGATCAGCTTCAGTTCTTCCCCACTCATCTCCCGGACGTAGGTCTCCGGATAGGTGATGCAGGTTTGGTCGAGCACTCGCTCCATGGTGATGGGCTCGCCCGGCAACACCGTGGTGCCCCAACGAAAGCCCGGAGACAGCGCGAGCTGGGCATCAAGCCCCTGGCGCAGCGCAGCACAAATGACCTGATCGAAGGGACCGTTGAAGTTGCCACGTCGGTACAGCAGGGAGTCAGCGCTAGCGAGCTCCTCTTCGAGGACCTGCCGAAAGGGCGCCCGCACCCGCTCGACGTAGGCGGACATCGCCGGCTCCGGCTGCAGCAGGTTGGAGAACACGGGTAGCAACCGGTAGCGGAAGTCCCGCAGCGCTCCGCCCTTGAGATCCAGATCCAGCACGCCCAAGAACTTGCCATGACAGCCCGCGTTGGTCACCAGAGTCTTGCCGCCGGGATTGGCGACCACGCTCGGTGCCGGCATGCCATCGTGGGTGTGCCCTCCAAGGATGACGTCAATGCCGCTGACGGTGGCCGCCATCTTCAAGTCCACGTCCATGCCGTTGTGGGACAACACCACCACAGCATCCACCTGCTCCTGGGCGCGAACCTGCTCCACCAGCGCCTGCATTGCCTGATCACGGATCCCGAAGGTCCAATTGGGAATAAAGCGCGCAGGATTGGCGATGGGGGTGTAAGGAAAAGCCTGACCGATGATCGCCAGGCGGGCGGCTCCCAGGGTGCGCACCGTGTAGGGCTTGAAGGCATGGCCGCTATCCTCGTCGTAGGCCGGAAAGCCCTCAAACAGGGCGTCCTCTTTGACGCGGACATTCTGGGCCACGAACTCTCCAGCGAACTGCTGCAGATTGGCCATCACCTCCGAGTCCGGGTAGGTGAACTCCCAATGGCCGGTCATCACGTCGACGCCCAGGCGGTTGCAGGCCCCGACCATGTCGCGTCCCCGGGTCCAGTAGGCGGTGCCGGAGCCCTGCCAGGTATCTCCCCCGTCCAGCAGCAACGAATTGCCATCTCCCGCTGCCTCGCGGAGCCGCTGCACCAGGGTTGCCAGATGCGCAAAGCCGCCGACCTTACCGTATCGGCGCGCGGCCTCGGTGAAGTCCAGATAGCTGAAGGCGTGCGCGGCCCGGGAGTTAGGCTCCGCGCCGAAGTGGCGCAGCAGCGCCTCACCTACCAGGTGGGGCGGTCGGCCTCGGGCAGCGCCCACACCCAGATTGACGTTGGGCTCCCGGAAATAGATCGGCAGCAGCTGGGCGTGGCAGTCGGTGAAATGCAGCAGGCGGGCATTGCCGAACAAGGGAATATCGAACGTCTCCGCTCCGCCTGCCAGCGCCCCGGCGCGTCGGCCACCCCCGTCGGGCAGGGTGAGCCCGGCGGCGCCAGCCAGGGCGAGCAGACGCAAGAACTGGCGGCGGTTCAGGTCCATTTCCTAGCTCCTACCTCGATCGTCCAGGTGGGGGCTGTGAGATGCAGCGCCCAGCTCTGGTCACTGCTGGCGGGCATGCGCATGCAGCATCACGATCTCGACCTGCCCGGGCACAAACCGGTGATTCTCACGATGCTGATCGGCGCCCAGCGCGTAACTGCGTAATGGTGGTGCTTGGCGAGATCGCCTCCAGATCCGTCACCAGTTCCACCAGTGATGGGCCCTGAGTGGCCAACGCACGCTCCAAAGCGGGCGCAACTTGAAGGTCCTCGGTGACGCGCTCAGCGTGTAGCCCGTAGCCTTTGGCCACCGCGACGAAATCCGGGTTGCACAACCCGGTTCCGATAACCCGCCCCGGGTAATGCCGCTCCTGATGCATGCGGATGGTGCCGTAGCTTCCGTTGTTGACCACGACAACCACCACCGCCAGACGTTCATCGAGCAGGGTTCCGAGCTCCTGAATGCTCATCTGCAGGCAGCCGTCTCCGGCAAAGCAGATGACGGGACGCTCGGGATGTCGGAGCTTGGCGGCAATGGCAGCCGGCAGGCCGTAGCCCATGGATCCACACAACGGCGCGAGCTGGCTGCGGTAGGCGCGGTAGCGATAGTGGCGATGCACCCACGCCGCGTAGTTGCCGGCGCCGTTGCTGATGATGGTCTGCGCAGGCAGGTGTTGACCCATCCATACCAGTGTCTTGGCGAGATTCAGGCGCCCGGCCTCGGGACGCTCCCCGGCTCCATTCCAGGCCTCGAAGTCTGCGCGTGCGGCACGGGTGTCCTCGACCCAGCGGCTACCGTCCAGCGCCCCCGGGGCGGTCAGTGCCTTGGCGAAGGCAGCCGGCTCCGCAACCACGCCGAGCGCCGGCTGGTAGACCTTTGCGAGCTCTTCGGCATCGGGCTGCACATGCAGCAGGCGCTGCCGGGGCCGAGGCAGATCGAGCAGGCGGTAGCCCTGGCTGGGGACCTCGCCCAACCGCGCGCCCATGGCAAGCAGCACGTCGCATTGCTCGATCCGCTGCAATAGGCTGGGGTTGGCGCCGAGACCGAGATCCCCGATGTAGCACGGATGATCGTTGTCGAAGTGGTCCTGGCAGCGAAACGAGCACACCACCGGCAACTCACTGGCCGCGGCGAAGCGCTCCAGGGCAGCCGCTGCCTCGGCATCCCAGCCACCCTCCCCCAGCAGCAGTAGGGGTCGTTGAGCCTGGGCCAACACCGTGCGCACGGCGGCCACCTCCTCAACGCCCGGACGCGCCTGCCAGGGCTGATAGCCACCGGTCTTCGACGTGACGCACTCGGCGCTCAGAACGTCCTCTGGCAGGGCCAGCACCACCGGACCCGGGCGCCCGCTGGTAGCCGTATGCATCGCCCGCGAGATGAGCTCGGGGATGCGCCTGGGGTCCTCCACTTGCGCCACCCACTTGGCCATGGGCCCAAACACCCGGCGGTAGTCCAGCTCCTGGAAAGCACCACGTTCCTGCATGCCGAGTCCGACCTGACCGATCAGCAGCAGCATCGGGGTGGAGTCCTGGAAGGCCACGTGCAGACCGGCGCTGGCGTTGGTCGCACCTGGGCCTCGGGTCACGATACAGACCCCAGGACGTGCGCTAAGCTTGCCCTCGGCCTCGGCCATCATGGCGGCCCCACCTTCGTGGCGGGCGACCACGAAGCGCAGCGCGGGCGAGTCGTAAAGCGCATCCAAAACCGGCAGAAAGCTCTCGCCGGGGACGCCATAGATTCGTTCCACGCCGCATTCCAGCAGGCAGTCCACCAGAATCCTTCCGCCGTTACGCTGGCTTCGGCTAGCATCCATCGTGGGTTTCTCTCTCGAGGCGCTCTCAGGTCTGCTGGCGTCGGTGTGCGCGGAGCTTACATGCCTCATATTCACGTGGTCACCCGCAAGGAAGAGCTGGAGACCGCCGGCCTCGAAGGCAAAGTGGCGGTGGTGTTGGACGTGCTGTTTGCCACCTCGACCATCGTCCAGGCGCTGGCAGCCGGCGCAGTCGCCGTCATTCCCGCGGCGAACGCGGCCAGCGCTCGCACCCTGGCCGCGGCGCTGCCCCAGGGTGGCGCGTTGCTCGCCGGCGAGCTCAATGCGGAATCGATCCCCGGCTTCGCCCACTACGCACCCCTGGCCCTCGCCGAGGCCGGATTGCAGGGCCGGGTGGTGGTGTATTCCACCACCAACGGCACGGTGGCGCTGGGCATGGCGGCAGGCGCGGCCGAAGTCTATGCCGGCGCCATCATCAATGCACCCGCCACCGCACGTCGACTGGTAGAGACACATTGGGAGCAGGATCTGTTGCTGGTGTGTGCCGGATCCACCGGACGCTTCAACCTGGAAGACTTCTACGGCGCCGGCCACTTGCTGGAGCTGCTGCTCGGGCAGGCCGACGGTCACTGGGTGCTCAGCGATGCGGCCCTGGCGGCACGGGCGCTGCACTCCGCGCTGCCGGCAGTCGAGTGTCTGCAGGTCTCGCGGGTGGGACGAATGATGTTGGACCGCGGCCTCGGGCACGAGGTGCTGCACGCATCCCGATCTGGGGCGGTGGCGCTGGCGGCAAGGCTGTGGGATGGACGCATCACGGCGGTTTGAGGGCCGCTATTTCCCTTCTGCTCGACGGTGCTATAT
>CAZLYT010000709.1:0-19544 GCA_964563515.1 uncultured Candidatus Competibacteraceae bacterium
GGTCGGCGCTGAAGGTCCACCCCCCCAACACCAAGGGCGCGAGCAGTGCCAACACCATGGTGAGCCCGAGGAAGGGACCCAGATTCAGCAGCGACTGGATTACTGCCTGCGCCAGAGCCCGCGCCATGATCGTCGGGTCGACGAGCTGTGCCCGCTGCAACGAGAAGGCGGTGCGCATGGTCTCTACCAGCCCCCGCAGCACATGCGGTCCGGTGAGCCAGATACCTACCCCGCCTCCCAGCAGCAGAGCCGCGGTGGCAAGCTCCCTGGAACGAGCGACTTGACCCCGTTGCCGGGCCTCACGTAGCCGTCGCTGAGTAGGTTGTTCGGTGCGTTCCTGAGCCGAGTCCTGGGCCATTACGGGGCCTTTGCCAGTAGCAGCTCACTTATTTGCCCCAGCGCCCGCTCGATCAGGCTGAAGAACTCCGGCTGCAATGCGGGCAGCCCGAAGATCAGCACCGCCAGGCCCAGCAGCAGGCCAACAGGAAACCCCACTGCGAAGGCATTGAGCTGAGGTGCCGCCCGACTCATGATTCCGAAGGCCAGATTGACCACCATCAGGGCGGCGATGGCCGGCAACCCGACCAGTAACCCGCCGCTAAACATCTCGGCACCCCAATTCACCAGTTGCATGAACGAGGCTGCGGACATGCCCAGCTGGCC
Source organism: uncultured Candidatus Competibacteraceae bacterium (assembly GCA_964563515.1). Taxonomy (GTDB): domain Bacteria; phylum Pseudomonadota; class Gammaproteobacteria; order Competibacterales; family JAHEDQ01; genus CAZLYT01. The sequence goes on from CAZLYT010000709.1 coordinate 664, forward strand.
CGGTGGCAGCAGCGCAAAGCTCTGGGCCAACAACCGCAGCAACACCAAATGGGCGTCGATGGCGAGGAACAGCAGGGTGCCGAGAATCAAGTAGAAATGGCTCAGGACCGGAATCTGGTTGCCGTGGGAGGGGTCGTTGATGGCCGCGAAACCGAGGCCGATCTGGTTAGCGATGGTGGTGCCTGCGACCTCCAAGGCCGCGTACACCACCCGTAGGATCAGTCCCATGCCGAGCCCGATCATGATCTCGCGGGCCACCGCCACCACCGCGGCGGGCGCCAAGAGATCCACTGCGCGAGGCGTCGGAATGAGCGGCAGCAACAACACGCTGATCGCTACAGTCAGACCGGCCCGCACCCGTGCCGGTACCTGCGCCGAGCCAAACACAGGCGCCGCCATCAGCAACGCGCCAACCCGGCACAGCGGCCAAACCAGCTGTGCCAACCAGGCCACGAGTTCGGCGGCAGCCACGTGCACGGCCTACTCCAGCAGGCCCGGAATGCTCAGGATCAAACGCCGAGTGAAGTCGGTGAGCACCGTCAACAGCCACGGTCCGGAAACTACCAAGGTGATGGCCAACGCCACCAGCTTGGGAACGAAGCTCAAGGTCATCTCGTTGATTTGCGTCGCCGCCTGAAAGATGCCCACCAGCACACCGACCACCAGGGCCGCTATGAGAGGTGGCGCACCCATCAGCAGCGTGGTTTCGAGGGCGGTGCGGCCGATGCTGACGACCTGCTCCGGAGTCATACCGACCTCACTGGTAGAAGCTGCCGGCCAGCGTCCCCATCACCAACGCCCAGCCGTCCACCAGGACGAACAGCATCAGCTTGAAAGGGAACGAGATGATCAGGGGCGAGAGCATCATCATGCCCATAGCCATGAGCACGCTGGCGACCACCAGATCGATGATCAGGAAGGGAATGAAAAGCAGAAACCCGATCTGGAAAGCCGTCTTCAGCTCGCTGGTAACGAAGGCCGGGACCAACACCTGAAACGGCACCGATTCCGGCGCCTGTAGCTCACCGACAGCTCCGATCTCGGCAAACAAGCCCAGGTCGCTCTCGCGCGTTTGGTGCAGCATGAACTCGCGCAGTGGTGCCTCGGCTCGGGTCAACGCCTCACCGAAGACCAGGTCGCCGGACAGATATGGCTCGAGCGCCGATACCCGGATCTGCTCCAGCACCGGCGCCATGACGAATAAGGTTAGAAACAGCGCCAGTCCCAGCAGCACGTGATTGGAGGGCGTCTGCAAGGTCCCGAGCGCCTGGCGCAGGATCGCCAGTACGATCACAATGCGGGTGAATGCCGTCATCATCAGCAACACCGCGGGCAGCAAGGTCAGGGCGGTCATCACCGCGAGAATCTGCAGGCTCACGCTGTAGGTGCCACCACCATCCGGCGCCGCGTCGAGGGTGACGGCGGGAATGGCAGGCGCGGCCAGCGCGGCCACGGTCGGCGCCAGCGTCAGCACGGGCAGCAAAGACCAGCTCATGCTTTGCTCCGAGCAGCACCGTGCTGCGCCACCAGGCTAGTGGCAAAGCTCTGCCCCGCGGCGGGAGCCGGACGCGGCTCCGTGTCCAGCACGTGCAGCGCGCGCACTGAGCCCGGTGCCACGCCTATCAGCACTCGTATGTCGTCGACCCGCACCAGAACCACCCGCTCCCGAGTGCCAAGAGATATGCCGCCGAGCAGCTCTACGCCGCCCCCGCGGCCCTGCAGTCGACCGTTCAGGCGCCGCGCAACCCAGGCCAGCACGGCGATCAGCGCCAGCACCGCCGCCAGCCCGAGCACGGTCTGGGCGACCCCCCCGGCAACTCCTGGTATCGGGTCCTGACTGGAGCCGCTGCCGTCCTGGGCCAGGCTGGCAGGCGCTGCCAGTAGCAGAGTCAGCCTCAGCGTCATTAGCTTCAGGCGATTCAACGCAGCCTCCGCACCCGTTCTTCGGCACTAACGATGTCGGTGACCCGCATACCCATGCGTTCGTTGATGACCACGACTTCGCCACGTGCCACTAGGCAACCGTTGACGTAGATGTCCAGTGGATCGCCAGGCGCCCGCTCGAGGCGAATGACCGAGCCCTCGCCCAGTTGCAGCAAATCACGGATGCTGAGACGCGTGCGCCCGAGCTCCATGGAAACTTGCACCGGAATGTCGAGCACTACGTCCAGGTTCTGCCCCCCGCCGGGTGGTGATGCCGACTCCTGCAGCGCTTCCATGGCGGCGCGCTGGAAGTCGGTGTCCTCAGCCGCGTCAGCGGCAGTGGACTGGTGTTGATTGGTCTGTTCGCTCATCTCACAGTCTCCGACACCCGACTAGCTGGCCGCTGGGCCGCGCAGGGTACGCTCCACCCTGACGGCACGGCGTCCTTCGTGCGCGCCGAAGCGGCCGCTGAAGAAAGGGATCCCCTCGACCTCGACCTGCACCTGCTTGGGGAGGTCAATGGGAATGACATCGCCGGTGCGCAGCCCCAGCAGCTCGCGCACGGACAGCTCGATCTCCACCAGAGGACAGCGCATGCTGACGGGGCTGAGCTCGATGGCCCGGCGCCAGCGTCGGGCGACGGCGATGTCCTGCACCGGCTCACCGGACAGGCCGTTCAGGAGGCGGGCGCGCAGCGGGTCCAGCGTCCGCGTTGGGATGGCGGTGCGAATGCGCCCTTCGCACTCGCCAAGCCGCACCAGCAGCTGACCCACCACCACCAGATCCTGGGTGCTCGGCCGCTTGACGAAGCTGGGGTTGTGCTCCTCTCGCAGCACGACCACCTTTAAGTCGGGCTGTAGCTCACCCCAGACCTCCTCCAACGCCCTGATCAGCACCGGACGCAGGCGCTGCGCCATGCGCAGCTCAGTGTCCGTGAGTGGCCGCAGATGCTCGGCCCCAGGGCAGCGTCTGGGGCCGCCGAAAAAGGCGTCGACGACGGCAAATAGGAGCGCCCGGTCAACCGCCACGAAGGAATGGCCAGGCAAGGGATCCAAGCGGACCTGATGAATGCTGCAAGGGTTTCCGAGGCTGGCCAGGAAGGTGGTCAGTGCACAGGGCTCCGGCGCATCGGCTTCAATCTCCAGATCGCAGCGCAGCAGCTCCGCCAGCCCGGCGCGCAGCGATTCGGCAAAGCGTTGATGGATGGCCTCCAGCTGCAGGCTGAAGCTGCGGAAGACCGCTGTGGGGCTAGCGAAGTCGTAGCTCTCGGCCTCACCGCTCGGGGCCACGGCGCTCACCCGACCACCACTTACCTCCGCCAGCAGAGCCTCCATCTCGTCGCGACTCAGCAAGGGCTCGACGGCCATGTCACTGCATCACGAAGTTGGTGAAGTAGAGCGCCTCCACGTCTGCAACCCGGGCCTCCGCCCGCAGGATTTCGCGCACTGCCTGCAGGGCTTGCTCGCGAACCGATTCCTTGCCCGCGGTGGTTTCCAGCGACTCAAAGGACTGGGTGGAAAACAACATGATCAGTGAGTTGCGAATGCGCGGCAGGTGAATCTCCACCGCCTCGATGGTGGCCTCCGAGCGGGCCATCGCCGATAGAGAGATCTGGGCGAAACGGGTCTGCCCCTCGTACTCGAAGGCCAGAATGAGTGGCGGATCCAGGGAGACGTACTGGGCCGGCGACTGGGGAACGCTGAGCCGCGGTGGTGCAGAGGCGTCCGCTACTGCTCGGGCCTGCGGGCTGAGGACTCCCGTCAGGAATAGGGTGGCGGCTACGGCGCCGCCGACCAGGACGAGCACCAACACCGTGAGCACAATGATGAGCTTGGCCTTGCCGCCTTTGCCCTTGCCGTCAGTTTGGTCCTGTTTCGCCATCGAGATGCTCCATCGGCTGTCGTAAGCGACGGGAGCAACCCGTGTGCCATCGGATAGTTGGTAATTTTTTGTATTTAAAACATATTGTTGGGGGTTCGCGTTGAGGGCGTCGTCGGGCTATTGACGGATTCCTCACTAGCCTCGTGCCAACTTGCTGGCGGCACCTATGGGCTGGCAATTCGAAGTCATCACAGGCCCGCGGCGGCGGCTCCGGTGCGCTATAGCGCGCTGCAGCATTGGGAGGGCTGACTAGGCGTAGGTATCCAGCAAGCCGCCGTCGGTGCGCATGATGCGCGGCTCGGCAACCTCGTCCAAGTTGTCACCGATCGGGTGCTCGAGCCCGAAGGTCGGCGTGAGCATCGGGCTGCCGCGGGATTGCTGCCCGCTACCGGCATCGGCACCAACCCGAGCCTCCACCAGCTGCAGGCCTTGGGCACTGAAGGCATCCCGCAGACGAGGCATGGCCTCCTGTATCGCCTCCCGCACCGCGGCGTCGTGGCTCACGAAGCTGACCGTGGCACGATCACGGTCGATGGACACCCGCATCTCCACTGGACCCAGGTCGGCCGGATTGACCCGCAGCTCGGCGCTGCGCCCGCCCTGAGCCAAGTGAACGGCGACCCGGTCACCGAGCTCATCACCCCAGCCAGGCTCGTGCAAGCCACTGGTAATCTCCAGGGAACCAGGTTGGTTGCCCCCCTGCGGCGGCGCGGTTGGAGAAGCCTCCAGCGATCGGTGGGCTAGCTCTGGAGCCGCCACCGAACCGCTCGTCGGTTGCACCTGGGCACCGCTGGCGCTGGCAGCCGCTGTCGTCTGAGACTCCACCGCTGGCGTCGGTGATGGCACCGGGGTGGGGCCCTGCGCTTGTTGGGTGGTGACCACCAGATCACGCTGGCTACCGGGCGTCGGCAGCGAATGCTCAGCGTCGGCCTGGTTGGCAGTGGCTGGTGGTGTCAACTGTGACCGCCCGTCCGACCTGGGGGATGTCACATGCTCTCCGGCGCCGCCGGCCTCTACCTGGGCGCCCGCATCAGCCGCCATGATGCTAGGCGTATCCTGTTCGCCGTGACCAGCGGGAGAGGTGACTACGCTCGTACTCGGTGCCGGCGGGTGAGCGGCCGAGGCAACCATTGCGGCGGTGCCAGGAGACTCGACCACGTCGGCCGCAATCGGCAGCGTCACCTCGCCGGTATCGAGGCCGGTTGCCTCCGGGCTGGCCCCTTCGCTGGCCTCCTGGCCGACAACGGCCGGATCCGGCGGCGGGGTATCCTGCTCTGTCACTCCGACCAGCGCCCTCACCCACGCCGAGAGCTCATCCGGCGGCGACGGCTTGCCGGCTGCCGGCCGAGTGTTGCCGCCAGCCACCGTGGAAATCGGAACCGTGCCGGCCGCAGAAGTCGTAGCTACTGCCCCTTGCGGTGCCGGTGGGGCCAGGCTTGCGCTAGGATCGCCGGCCAACGCCAGCAGGCCGGGGAATAAGTCAGGTGGCGTCGCGGCGGCCCCGGCAGCACCCACCGCTAGGCCCTGGGTCGATGACGGCGCTCCCGCCCTCTGAATCTTGAAGCTCTGCTCCACCACTAGATCTCCATGTCTACGTCCGTCACCACGATTGCCGGGGCAGCTAGCCCTGCGGCCCCAGGCGCAAGGCTTGTGCCAGCGGCCAACCCGTGGTTGCTGGGAGCTTGCGGACCAAAACGCGGCTCGAACAGTTCGATCAGCGTCTTGCTAATCGCCGACACCGGCCGCGGTGCGCCCGCGGCGAGCGGCGAACTCATCGGTCAGGCGCTGCTCATGGCGCCGCGCTTGACGCTCGAGCTCCTCCCGGTAGCGCCCAACCACCAGCTCCAATGCCTCCCGCCGCTGCTGCGCCAGCTGCAGCTTCTTGTGGGCATCGGTAGTCCTTGCCGATAGGGCCTCCAGCCGCCGGCATAGGTCGGATGCTGCCCGCTCCAGGTTGGCCACGAAGCGCTGCGACTCCTGCAACCGGCGGGCTGCGACAGTGGCACGATATCGACCCGCCGAGTAGTCGCCGCGATAACCCTCCAGCTGCTGCAGCTGGTGCGCCGTCGCCTGCTGCGCGCGCTGGGCCTCGCCCCAGCGTTTGCTGGCTTCGAGCTCGCGCCGGCGCGCGTGGTCCACTACCAGCAGTAGCCGCTGCAGTCGATGCTTCATCGATCAGCCTCGAGCGCCCGGTTCATTTGGCACCTGCTGGCAACAGCGTAGTCAGCTCGGCGACGGCCGCGCCTAGATCGACCGGCTGATCCAGCGCCTGGGCCAGGAACTTGCGCAGCGCCGGGAAGCAGCGTCTGGCCTCGTCCACTTCCGGATCGCTGCCATCGACATAGGCGCCCACCGCGATCAGGTCCCGGTGCTGCTGGTAGCTCGCATACAACTGCTTCAGGCGCTGTGCGCTCTGCAGGTGCGCGGGAGCGACGATGGCCGGCATTGCGCGGCTGACCGAGCTCTCTATGTCGATAGCCGGATAGTGACCGGACTCCGCCAACCGCCGCGACAGCACCACGTGCCCATCCAGAATCGCGCGCGCCGCGTCGGCGATGGGCTCTTGGTGGTCATCACCCTCCACCAGCACGGTGTAGAAGGCGGTGATGGAGCCCCCGCCGGCGGCATCATTGCCGGCGCGCTCCACCAACTGCGGGATGCGGGCAAAGACCGAAGGCGTGTAGCCCTTGGTGGCGGGCGGCTCCCCCACCGCCAACGAAATCTCACGCCAGGCCTGCGCGTAGCGGGTCAGGGAATCCATCAACAGCAACACGTTGCGACCCTGGTCCCGGAAGTACTCGGCGGTACTGGTGGCAAGCGTGGCGCCGTGTACCCGCAGCAAGGGAGGCGCGTCGGCGGGAGCGGCGATAACGACGCTGCGGGCAAGTCCTTCCGGCCCCAGGATGTCCTCGATGAACTCCTTGACCTCGCGTCCGCGCTCGCCGATCAGGGCAACCACGATCACATCGGCCTCGGTGAAGCGGGTCATCATCCCGAGCAACATGCTCTTGCCCACGCCACTGCCCGCGAACAGCCCCAGCCGCTGGCCCCTACCCACCGTGAGCAGGGCGTTGATGGCGCGCACCCCCACGTCCAAGGGCTCACGGATCGGCCGCCGATCGAGTGGATTGAGCTCGCGGCCATGCAGTGAAACCAGAGCTTCACCACGAACCGGTCCGCGTCCATCCAGCGGGCGGCCGGAGCCATCCAGCACCCGTCCCAGTAAGGCTGGCCCCACGGGTGCGCGACAGACACCGCCAGTGGGCACCACGCGAGCGTTGGGCACCATGCCGTAGACGGCATCCACCGGCATCAGATAGAGGCGGTCGCCGGCGAAGCCCACTACCTCTGCCTGCACCGCACTGCCGTCGGCGCCCTGCACTTCGCACAGGGAACCGACGGCGGCCTGACAGCCGCTGGCCTCAAGGGTGAAACCCACCATCCGCGAGAGCCGACCAGCCACGGCGTAGGGCACCGGCGCTTCCAGCACCCGGCGGTACCTGGCCAGGACCGCTCGCAGGGTCTCCGAGCGGTCCTCCAGCACAACGCTCACCGCCTGTCTCCACCACGCCTGGAGTCGCCCAGCACCCGGGCAATGACCGCTCCCAGTCGCGACTCCACGGTGGCGTCGATGCTGGAGTCGCCGTTCAGGACCCGGCATCCGCCACGGGTCAGCAACGGGTCTTCCTCGATGCGCCAGGGCGTGCCCTCGTGGTCGCGCACCAGCAGCCGCTCCACCAGCGCAGCGTCATCCGGGTGCAGCTGGAGCACAATGTGACGTTCGGCCAAGGGCAGCAGCGCCACGGTTTCACGCACTACGGCCACGATCTGGCCGGGCTCAGTGGTGAGCTCTCGACGTACCAGCTGCCGCGCGATATCACAGGCCAGCCCCGTGAGCTCGCCGACCACCTGCTCGTCTACCGCCGCCAAGGGCTCAGCCAGTGCCCCGATCAGGCTCTGCAGGGTCCGGCTTTCCGCCACGACTCGGCTGCCGGCCTCTGCCATCCCAGTGCTGAAACCGGCTTGATAGCCCTCCTCGCGGGCCAGCTCACGGATGGCCGCAAGCTCCTCTGCCGTCGGCGGCTTGGGCGGGACCGAGTCTGGCGTTCGCTCGGAGCTTGGCGCGACTGCGGCCGGAGGCATCACTGGCGGCAGATCCCAGCGCCGGGCGCTGGCGGTTGCAGCAGCCGCCAACACTCGCGGTCGGTCCGTTTGACGCCCGCCGGCGGTCTCCGACGATGTGACATCATCGGTGACGGATCTCGCCGGTCGCAGTATCCGGCTCGTCAGGTCAGACAAAGCCGCCTCCGCCGCCGCGAGAGAGCACCATATCGCCCGCTTCAAGCAGACGCTTGACCGCGGTGAGGATCTCTTTCTGGGACGACTCCACCTCGGTCAGTCGCACCGGTCGCATGACATCCAGATCGTCGCGCAAGGTCTGAGCGGCGCGCTTTGACATGTTGCGGAAGAACTTGTCCCGTATCTGTTCATCGGCGCCTTTCAGGGCTACCAGCAGGGTGTCGGAGGAGACTTCGCGCAAGAGCGCCTGCACACCGCGGTCATCGGCCTCCAGCAGGTTTTCGAACACGAACATCTGCTCCTCGATTTCCAGGGCCAGTTTCTCGTCGTCGGCACGAATGCCGTCCATCAGCGGCTCGCTGACGGCTCCCTCCAACATGTTCATGATTTCGGCTGCCTTGCGGCTGCCACCGACCTTCGCGCTGGCGGCAGCGCTGATGCGCCCAACCACCTCTTTTTCGATCATGTCGTTGAGTTCGCTGAGGGCGGACTGAGGCACGTTGTCCAGGGTCGCGATGCGGCGCATCACATCGAGCCGCACCGGTTCGGTGAACAGGAATAGTACCTGTGCCGCCTGATCGCTCTCCAGGTAGGAAAGCACCACGGCGACCACCTGCGGGTGCTCGTTGCGCAACGCCGCCCCGATCGCTCGTGGATCCATCCAGCGCAGCGCTTCGACACCCTGGGCGTTGTCGCCCTCGACAATGCGGTCCATGAGACCGCCAGCCTTTTCGCGCCCCAAGGCCCGCACCAGCACGTTGCGGACATATTGCTGCGAGGCCACACCCATGGCGGTTTCACGGCGGGCGACCTCACAAAAATCGAGAAGCACCGCCTCGACTTCCTCGTGGCGCACGCTCTTGATGTTCGCCATGGCGGCACCGATGCACTGCACCTCCCGGGGCTCCATGTAGCGCAGGATCGCGGCTGCGTGCTCCTCGCCCAGGGTCATGAGCAGGATCGCAGCACGCTGCACGCCCGGCAGATTCACACTGGCGGCACCGTCCGCTGCTAGCTCAGCCATCGTGGGCCATCCATTGCTTGACCACCTGCACCGCGCGCCGGGGATCGTCGGAGATTAGGTCCTTAACGATCCGCACCCTACCGTCAAGGTCCGTGGGGTGCTTTGGGTCCAGCGGTGCTGCTGGCATGGAAAGGCGCACCACATCGTCTTCCAGCTCCTCGTCACCGGCATTTCCGGGGGCCCCGAGCTGACGAGCGCCGGAGCCAGCGGCACCGTCGCGGCTCAGTTGCCCCGGCTGCTCTGGATCCAGCACTGCGACCTCGGTGCGTCGCACCAGCCCGCGCATCGCCGGCCGCACCACCATCAACAGCACCAGCAGCCCAAACAGCGCGAACAGACCGATACGCACCAGCTCGGCAAACCATGACGTTTTCCACCACGGCACTTGCTCCGGTGTCTGGTCGAGCTCGGACGCGGCGAAGGCGGCGTTCATTACGTCAACCTGGTCGCCCCTGGCTTCATCGAAGCCAACGGCCTGGCGGATCAGCAGGGAGAGGCGCTCGATCTCCTCGGGGGTGAAAGATTCGCGCACCAGCTCACCGTCGTCATTGCGAACCATCTTGTCGTCGAGCAGAACGGCAGCCGTGACGCGCTTCACCTGCCCGGGCTGGTGCCGGATATAGCGCACCCGCTTGTCGAGCTCGTAGTTGCGGGTCGACTCACTGCGCTGATTGAGTGGCGTCTGCTTCTCACCGCCATGGGCGGTGGCAGTGTCGCCGACCTGGCTGGTTGCCGGCGGCTGGTTGCTGAGTGCGCCCGGAATCCCATAGGGGCCGGGTCGAAGCGTGTGCTCCTCACGCAGTTGCTCGCTGCGGACTCCGGGTTGATCGGGATTGAGATAGAGTTCCTCGGTCTCTTCACCGACGCTGAAATCGACCTCCACCGCCACCTGCGCCCGCACCGCTCCGATACCCACTATGGGTGTCAGCAGCTCCTCGATGCGGCGCACGTAGAGCTTCTCGAGTCTGCTGGTGAACTCCAGCTGATCGTGACTGAGCCCCAGCTCCCGATCCCGCTCCGGCGCGCTAAGCAGACCGCCGAGCTGATCGACCACGGTGACCCGATCTGGCGTGAGGTTAGGCACGCTGCTGGACACCAGGTGGGTGATGGCAGCCACCTGGGACCGGTCCAGCACCCGCCCCGACTCGAGCTGGATAACCACCGAGGCGCTCGGCGGCTGGCGGTCGCGAACGAACACGCTCTGCCGGGTGATGGCCAGATGGACCCGTGCCTGGCGCACACTTCCGATGCTGGCGATGGAGCGTGCCAGCTCGCCCTCCAGGGCCCGCTGGTAGCGGGCGTTCTCCATGAACTGACTGGTGCCGAAACCGCTGGGCTGATCCAGCAGCTCAAAACCTTGTCCGCCGCTGCGGGGAAGGCCCTCGGCGGCGAGTTGCAAGCGGACCTTGTGCAGCTGGTCGCCAGGAACCTGAAGCGCACCAGTACCCTCGTCGATACGGTAGGGAATCGCCAGACGGTCGAGTGCTTGAGCGACCTCGGCCAGGTTGCGATCTTCGAGTCCGGCATAGAGTGGTCGAAACGGGGGCTGGTTGACCCACAGCAAGCCGTAGCACACCACCCCGAGCGCGACGGCCGCGACCAGAACCAACACCACACGGCGCCCCCAGGGCTGGATGAGGTCCATGGGCAACGGCAGCCGCGCGAAGCGGGGCGCCGCACTTTGGTCCGCTACGGACTGCTCGTTCGACGAGATGTCAGTGGCCACTGGAGCCCGCTCAGATCGGCATGTTCATGATCTCCTGATACGCGGAGATCAATTGCTTGCGCACCTGCAACAAGCCTTCGAAGGCCACCCTGGACTGCTGCTGAGCAATCATGACCTCGGCCAGGTCGTGCTTGCCCTCTCCCAGACTGTATGAGCTGCGCAGCACTTCGGCATTCTGTTGGGTATCGTTGACGCCATTGACCAGGGTCTTAAACAGTGCGCCGAAATCGCCCGGTTCACTGGGTCGCGCTTCGACGCTGGCGCCCGGGCCCGCCTGGTTCTGTAGCCGTCGGATCTCGCCGAGCACGGCATCGATTCCATTGGTTTCGAGGCTCATGCGGGCCTCCGCGAGGGACGGTCACCGGGGACGGAGACCCCCGCTTGACGCATGCGGGCGAGCTTGTGCCGCAGCGTGCGATCGCTGAGCCCGAGCTGACGTGCGGCCGCGCCGCGGCAGCCGTCTGCCCGCCGCAGCGTTTCCAGGATCCGCTCCTGCTCGCGACTGCGCAGGTCCTCGCTCAGGTCTCTGCTGGCGGAACGGTGGGTGGGCGGCAGCTCTTCCAAAGGCAGATCGGCGGCGGCCATGGCAACCCCGGAGCACAGAATCAGCGCCCGTTGCATGAGGTTGTCCAATTCGCGCACGTTGCCGGGCCAGCTGTAGGCCAGGAGGCGCTCGCATGCAGTCGGCTCCAGACGCGGCAGCGGCCGGCCGGCGGCAGTGGCTGCGGCCGCAAGGAACCTGCGCGCCAGCGGCAGAATGTCTCCCGGGCGCTCTCGCAACGGCAGCGTATTCAGCGCAAACACGTTGAGGCGGTAGTATAGATCCTCTCGAAAGCCCCCAGCGGCGACCTCCACCGCGAGCTCCCGGTTGCTGGCTGCCACCACTCGCAGATCGAGTTTAATCGGTGCCCGGCCACCCAGGCGCTCCACCTCCCGCTCCTGCAATACGCGCAGCAGCTTGGCCTGCAGCCCAAGCTCCATTTCGGTGATCTCGTCCAACAGCAAGGTCCCGCGCTGCGACTGCTCGAACTTGCCGGCAGCGCCCCGTACCGCCCCGGTGTAGGCACCCTTCTCGTGACCGAACAGGGTGGCCTCCAACATCGGTTCGGGAATCGCGGCACAGTTGATAGCCACGAAGGGGGCATCGGCACGCCGGGACCGGGCGTGCAGCAAGCGCGCTAGCACCTCCTTGCCGGTGCCGCTCTCCCCGCTGATGACCACATTGACATTGCTGGCAGCCACCCGCTCCACCAGTGCCAGCAGCTTCTGCGAAGCCGGATCCTCGACTACCGGGCCGTCACCGCCCAGCGGGAGCGGCGGCGCCAGATGACGTTCCACGCAGCGCACCAACTCGTTGGGCTCGAAAGGCTTGGTGAGGTAATCCGCAGCGCCGCTCTTCATGGCGCGCACCGCACCGGCCACCGTGCCGTGCCCGGTCATCATGACCACGGGCAACTCGGGACGCAGGCGGCGCAGTCGCTCCAGCAGCGCCTGCCCATCCATGCCTCCCATCTGCAGGTCCGTGACCACCAGCGAGAACTGCTGCCGTGTCACCAGGTCCAGGGCTCCCTCGCCGCCCACCACCGTAGTCGGCTGATGGCCCGCCAGGAGCAGGGAATCCGCCAACGCCTCGCGCAAGCCCGGGTCATCCTCGACGATTAGTATGGGGGCCGCAGTCATGGCATCACGTCAATTTCGACTGGCGCGACCGCCGCTGGCAGCGCGATGCAAAAGCACGCCCCGCCGGCAGCCGTCCGCTCGACATCTACCCGCCCGCCGTGGCCCTCGACCACCGCCCGCACCACCGCAAGACCGAGTCCGGTGCCGTCGCCGCGGGTGGTGTGGAAGGCGTCGAAGACTCGACCTGCATCTTGCGCGGATACACCCGGGCCGTTGTCGGTCACGCTGATCACTACTCGGTCGTGACTCTTTCGAGCGGCCGCAATCTCCACGCGAGCCCCGTCTCCGGCAGCCTCCAGGGCGTTGATCACCAAGTTCTCCAGAGCCGTCTGCAACGCCTCGTGGCTACCCAGCAGTACCAGGTCTCGGTCGCAGCGCAGCTTCAAACGGCCGCCCGCATCCAAGCAACGGTGTTCGGTCTGATCGGCCACCGCCAGCAGCAGGTCGGATACCAGAACCGGCCGACGCTGCAGGCCGCCGCCCCGGGCAAACACCAGCAGCTCGCGCACTAGGCGTTCCAGGTCGCGCAATTGCATCAGGATCTTGCGCGCGCACAAGCGGCTCTGCTCAACGGGCAGAGCGGAATCCTGCAGGTGATTGGCGTACAGCAAAGCAGCGGTGAGGGGTGACCGCACCTGGTGGGCCAGCGCGCTCATCATCTGCCCAAGCGTCGACAAACGCTCGCGACGGCTCACCGATTCTTGCAGGCGCCGGGTCTCGCTCACATCGGTGATCAACAGCAGCTGCCCGGGTTCACTCTGCAGGGCTCGGGTGTCGATGGCGACCCGCCGTCCGTCAGGCAGGGAAAGGTCGTGGCCGTCATCGGGTCTGGGCGCAAACGCCCGCTCGATCACTTGGCACCAGGGCTCGCCTGCCAAGGGTTCCCCCAGCAGGGCGGCGGCAGCGGGATTGCTGCGCCGGATGCGGCCATCGGGACCGAGCACGACGATGCCGGCCGGCAACTGCTCGAACAGCTCGTCCAGACAGGTTCGATCAGCGCCGCCGACACCGACGGGACGCCGGGCCTTGGTGCATTGGTCTGGTTCGAGTCGAGCGTCCAGCTCGCGGAGGAGGAGTCGCGGGCTGGCGTCGACTTTAGCTTGGGCGTGCCCGAGCATTGTTATCGTAGGCTCCTAGGCTTACTCAGGATGGCCGCCTAAAGCGACCGATAAGGCGTGCACAGGAGCTCGAGCAAAGACGATGCCCAGCGCTTTTTTGAGTTTATTTATAGGGACTTAGAGCAGTATTGAAAGCCCGGCGTCAAGGAACCGTCGACCCTGCAAAGGCCGACACGCCGAACAGCTGACGGACGATTCGGATCGATTCGCAGGGATTCGTCGCGGGAGCACAGTTCACGCCACGCGCTGGATACCGTACTTGCGCATCTTCTCCACTAAGGTGGTGCGGCGCATCTTCAACAGCTCGGCTGCCCGGGCCACGACCTGGTCGCTTTCTTCCAAGGCCTGCTTGATCAAGGTGTACTCGAGATTGCCGAGATAATCCTTTAGGTCGAGCCCATCCTTGGGCAAGCGTACGTCCCGCGCAGTGCCAGTCGTTTCCACTTCGCGTAACGAGCGCTGCAGCTCCCGTCGTTCTTCGGCGCTCGCGGCGCAGTCCTCCCCGGGTCCTGTCATTGCAGAAGGCTCTGGCGGCGGTGCGGTGGGAGTGTCGACGGAGATGCCTGCGCCGGCACCGGCCTCGCGAATCTTCTGCGGCATCTGGGCGGCGTCGACCACTTCCTGCGGGTACAGGATCGCGAGTCGCTCCAGGACATTAGCGAGCTCCCGCACGTTGCCTGGCCAGTGATATGACTGCAAGCAGCGGATGGACCCAGCGGTCAACCGGATAGCGCTGCCATGCTGGTGAGCAGCTCGCTCCACCAGCTCGCGCACCAATAGCGGGATGTCTTCCGTGCGCTCTCGCAACGGTGGCATTTCAATGGGAAACACGTTGAGGCGGTAGTATAGGTCCTCTCGAAATGCCCCGTCGCTGATGGCCCGCTCCAGGTCGCGATGAGTTGCGGCAATGATCCGTACGTCGGCCTGGATGCTCCGGTTCGCCCCCACCCGTTCGAACACGCGCTCTTGCAGAACCCGCAACAGCTTGACCTGCATGGGCAGCGGCATATCCCCGATCTCGTCCAGAAACAGAGTGCCTGCCTGTGCCAGCTCGAAGCGCCCGCGGCGCGAGGTGATGGCACCGGTGAACGCACCTTTTTCGTGGCCGAAGAGCTCGCTTTCGAGCAGATTTTCCGGAATAGCGCCGCAATTCACCGGCACAAAGGGGCCATCGCGGCGATTCGAAGCATAGTGAATGTTGCGGGCGAGCACTTCCTTGCCGGTTCCGGACTCGCCGAGAATCAGAACGTTGGCGTCAGTTGACGCTACCCGCTCGGCCAATTTCTTGACCCTGGCGACGGCGGGGCTGTCGCCGACCAGGCTGCGAAACAGGTGTACCGGACGGCCGGACTGGCCTAGGCGGCGGGCACGCAGGTCGTCGAGCAACCCGTGCACCTGACGATGCCGGAATGGCGGCTCGAGGATCTGGCAGTCGAGGCGCTTGGAGAGCTCGATCATGCCCGCGTCGGCATCGGCCGCTGCCAGCAGAACAACCGGTATGCCTACATCCACATCCAAGACATCCCGGACCACGGATTTGAGGACTTCGGGATCGCCGCCGAGCCCCAAGAACACCGCGTCGGTGCGATCCAGGTTGCCGATGGCCGTGGGCCAACCGCTAAAGTCGATGAGCCGCGTTTGCTCCAGCCCGAGGAACTCGAGGACTCCTTGCAGGCTCTCGCCGCGCTGGCGGTCCTGATCGCAAATCAGCACTTTGATGCGCTGCACCGACATCTCCTGACCTCTCGGGCATCTTCCGACCCGTGGCGATCACGGGCCCTGGCGGGCCCGAACCGGACTGGCCGCAGATCGCCTCAGGCATGCCGGGCGCAAGCCCGGATCAGCAGGTCCGCGGCGAATCAGACCCGGCGGCGGAGGGCGGCGTCGTGGCCGGAGTACGCAGCGACCGCCCGCCCGCCAGCGCGTACCTCGAGCAGCCTTCGCGCGACCGACGCCCGCGCCTCGGCGGCCTGCCTGGTGGCATCTCGAACCACCTCCCGGCATTGGGCGAGTGCCACCGAGTCGGCGGGGCGGCCAGCGGCTGACAGCAAGGACGTCAACGCGCCATGCAGGCGGTGGCGGGCCTGATCGACAGCACCCCAATCACCAGCGTCCGCTGCGCTGCGAAGCTGCCCGGACAGCTTCGCCACCGTGTCCCAGGCAGCTTCCCGGCCACTCATCGGCCGACTCTGCCTATGGCTTCCCAGCCAGCTTTCAGCTCACGCAGGAGGCTTGCGACCTGCTCCAGCGAGCTCTCGTCACTACGCGCACTGGCTTCCACCAGTCGAGTCTCCATGTAAAGGTACAGTGACTCGAGGTTCGCGGCCACCTCTCCACCCTGTTCGCGGTCCAGAGTCCCGCGCAAGTGGGCGAGAATTTCAAGGACCCGTCCAATGGACTCACCCTTGAGCCCGAACTCGCGCCGGGCCATGTGGCCGCGGGCAGCGGCCAGTCGGTCGATTGCTGTCTGGAACAGCAGCTGCACCAGCCGGTGCCCATCGGCCTCGCCAACGGCAGCGGTGGTGTCGACGCTGCGGTACTGGGCTAGGGCGTTGCTGGAAGCGAGATTGCTCACCGTGTTCTACTCCCGTTGCTGCCTAGTCGTTCTTGCTCGCGCCAAAACCAGGCAGGTTCGCCAGCTGCTGGGACAGGAAAATGCCGGTGGCTGTCAGGTCAGCCACCAGCTGGTCGAGGGCACCAAACTCGGCGCGGAGCCGGGTTTCGAGATTGGTGAGCCGAATCTCTAGGCGCTCACGATCTCGACCGAGGTCCTCGAGCCGCGCGCCAATGCCCTCGCTGCGCGCGGTCAATGCGCCGTCGCTATCGAGGAACTGGTCAATCAGCGCATCCAATCGGGTGGCCAGACCTCCCGACACCGTCACCTGGCCGCGATCACCGGCGGTGCCGCCACCAATCTCCAAGCCCAGGCCAGCGAGGCTGCCGCTGCCGGTCAGTACGCGTCCCACGCCCGTGGCCGGCAAGCCGCCGATGGTGCCGGCAACATCCCGACCCGCCGCGGCGGCGCCCGCGCTGAGGCCCAGGGTCGTGGCGCTGGCGCCGTCCACTTCTAGGATCTCCAGGCTCGAGGCGGCGCCGATGCTGGCTGAAGCCAGTGCCAGGCTGCCATTGACGCTGTCGTAGCTGACCCGCACGGATACGTTGGCCGCTCGCAAAGCAGCATCGGCATTCACCGCATCCTGAATGGCCGCCGCCAGTGCGGTGCCGTCGGCGAAGCTGCCATGATCCAGGCTAATGAGATTGCTGCTGACGCCGTCGATTTTCAGGCGCAGTGCATCATTGGAAGCATCAATGCTGGTGCTGGAGAGTGTCGACGCTTCGATACTGGCGGCGCTTGGGAGCTGGCTGAGCGACACCTGCTGCGCACCCGCCGGTACGGTGCCGTCAGCCTTGCTCACCTCGATCAACGGATCGCTGGCATCCGCCACTTGGGCGAATACTGCAGCCACCGCCATCGGATCCTCATCCAGCGCAGCCCGCAATCGCGTCGCGTCGAGCTCCAGGCTGCCGTTGCGCGTGGAGCCGATGCCGAGATCCGCGAGGGTGCGGTAGGCACCGCTGGTGCCCTCCACGCTCTCCGAAAGCACACGCCGCAGCTGCGCCAGCAAGCCGCGCACCGCGGCGTCGCCAATCAGCGGACCACGCTCGCCGGTCTCGGGATCCGCTGCAGCAAGGCCGCGGGCTGTTTCCACGAGCTGATTGTAGCCCTCGACAAAGGCCTCGATGCTGGTAGTGGCCGCGCCACGGTCGAGGCTAACACCTACCTTCAGGGTCTCACCCGGCGCCGCCTTTTTCAGGTCCAGGGTGACCCCGGCAAGCAGGTCGTCGATGCTGTTCTTCGAACGGGTGACCGTGAGGCCGTCGATTACCAGCTCCGCGTCGCTGGCCGCAACGGTTTCGCTGAGATTCCTGCCGGCGCCCTCGGTGGCGGCTGGGTCGAAAGCCAGCCTCGACAATCCGGCCTGATCCAGGTTGTCGCCGTCGAGATCATCGACAGTGATCCGCAAGCTGTTGTCCAGCCCGGTGGCAGAGGGCCCCAGGGCCAGTCGATAGGCGCTGCCATCGTAGATGACGTTGGCGTGGATGCCGGCTTCCTGCAAAGCATCACGTAGCCCGGACAAGGTGTTGCCCGCAGCATCGAGATCGATGGTGATCGGGCTGGCGCCAGCGGCCAGGGTGAATGCGCCGCTCTCCGGGTCGAAGGTGCCGCGCTCTATGGTAAGAGTACCGTTACCGACGCTGTCGTTCGGGTCATCGAAGCCGACGCTGGCAAAACGCTGGGCCGCCGCCAAAGTCCGCACCTCGACTCCATAGGTGGCCGCCTCATCGGCGCCCGCAGCGCTTACCTCGAGCACCTCTGGGTCCGAGCTGGTGGTCTGGTATCGAAGCAAACGGGAAAGATCGCCGAGCGCCGAGCTGCTATCGCGTAGCTGACCCAGGGCGCCTTTCAGGCTGCCCATTGCCGACAGCTGGGCCTGCAGCGTCGCCTCCCGCTGGTCCAGCCGGGCTTGCACCGGCTGGCCTTCGGCTGCCACCAGCTGGGTGACGAGGCTTTCCAGGTCGAGACCGGATCCGACTCCCGCAAAGCTGATCAATGGTCCCTCCTCCGCGCCGCTTCCAGGCCTGGCTCAGGCCCGGGTATGGAGCAGAAATCCTTCGTAACCGAGTGCTTCGGAGCCAGGCATTGACTGGCCCTGCTGTTCCTGCAGCTCGCGCATGAAGCGCGCTAGCCGCAGCATCTCCTCGGCTGGAATCTGACGGACCACCTCGCCGGTCGCCCGATCCCGAACCCGGACCACCACCTCACCGTTTTCGGGATCGACGTTCAGCTCGATGTCGCGGAAAACGCGCTGTACCTGGCTGGCGAGATCGGTCACGGTCTGGGCGGTCACGCTCGGAGACTCCTGGGGGCGAGGTGGCTTGCGGCCAGGGAGACTATCAGCGGCAGCCTCGGTGACCGCCGGACTGGAGCGACGCGCTCCGACCTTCGGCTCAGCGACGGCCATCGATGCGGTCAAGGCAGCGCCTATTTCTGTCGCCATGGTGGCGCCTCACTCTCATGGGAGCGGGGCCGAGACCGACGCCGATCTCGGGCCCGCTTCCCTGGTTTGGTTCCGTTGTTATCCCAGCAACGACAGCACGCTCTGTTGCGACTGGTTGGACTGGGCCAGGATTGCCACACCGGCCTGCTGCAGGATCTGCCCGCGGGTGA
>CAZLYT010000710.1:0-4792 GCA_964563515.1 uncultured Candidatus Competibacteraceae bacterium
GGGAGCATTACCTGATTGTTCCAATCCTCCGGACTGATCCACCGCATTGAGCTGCTCTGAGGGCTGGACATTTCTCCGCGCCTCCGCTAGGGTAGCGGCAGGCAACTGCGGATAGGAAAGATGCCAGTGGCAGAGCAGCCTGCGAGCTTCCGTGGTGAAGCGGTCAGCGCGAAGATGTTGGCGTTGCTACGTCATAGGGTCGGCCAGCGCACCGGACAGCGCGGCGCAGAGCGGGAGACGGCGTTCGTATACGAACCGATCGCCGAGGCTCCCCATCGGCTTCGCTCCGGGCGCTGACCATGGGTTGCGCCTGCCTTAGACTGCCCCAAGTCGAACCCTGGCAGGAGTTCTCGCGCATGGCACACCAAGCACTGGATGAGTGGCTCAAGGGCTTCAAGCCGCTCTTTGATGAGGCCCAAGCGCCCACCTTGCGGGATCTCAGCGCCGAGCTGCTGCGCACCCGGGGCAATTTCCTGGGCGCCTGTCTCGAGGCCATGGCCATGGAACTGCATGGGCACTATCAGGATCAGCGCGAGAGCGATTGCCCGGGCTGCGGGCAGCGCCTGGGCCGCAAGCGGGTCGATGAAAGGCGCGTGACCACGCTCCATGGTCCGGCGAAATTCAAACGGCCCTACTTCCACTGCCGCGAGTGCCGCATCGGCTTTCATCCCCTGGACGGTGCCCTGGCGCTGGCAGAGGAAGCCCATCAGTACGACATCCAGGAGCAGTTCACGAGGCTCTCGGCCAAGCTTCCCTACCGCGAGGCCGCGGCAGAGTTTAAAGCCCTCACCGGCATCGAGGTGAGCAACCATCTGGGTCATGACACCTTGAACCGCATCGCCGAGGCCGCAACCCTCGAGACCGTGATCCCCACGCGCGAGGAGATCGAGCGGCGCATCGAGGCCGCCAAGGCGGGGCCAGAGGATCGGCCCGTGCTGGTGGTGGCCTGCGACGGCGCCCATGCCCCCACCCGCCCCAAGGCGCCGCGCAAGACCAAGCGTGGACCCGGGGAATGGAAGGAGGTGAAGGGCTTCCGGCTCTATCTCACCACTGCCTCGCAGCGCATCACACCGATCGCCAGTTGGCATCAGATCCAAGACGCCGAGCAGTTCACCGAAGACCTGGCCTGGGTGGCTGAGCGCATTCCCCAAGACAAAGTGCGCATCGCGCTGCTAGGCGATGGCGCGAGCTGGCTCTGGAGCGCCATGACCAAGTGCTTCCCGAGTGGCCGCTGCGTGCTCGGCGACTCACCACTGCCTCGAGCACCTCTACACCGTGGCCAAGGCCCAGTTCGATGACCCCGAGACGGTGGCCCAGTGGGTCGAGGTGGCACTCTGTTGGCTCTGGCTCAATCAGGCCGGGCTGGTGATCGCCTGGCTGAAAGACATGAAACCGCTCAATGCTGGTGCCAAGGAAGAAATTCGCAAGCTCATTGGCTATCTCGACAACAACCGCGACCGCCTGGGTTACGCAAAGTGCCGCCGAGAGGGACTACCCATCGGCAGCGGAGGCATCGAGTCCGCCAACAAATACATCAGCCACGCCCGACTGAAGCGCTCTGGCGCCTGGTGGCTGATCCCCAACGGCAACAACATGCTGCGCCTCAGATGTGCGATCTACAACGGCACCTATGACCGTGTTCTACAGCGCTACATCGCTAGCCGACGTCATACGGACGGCAATTTGGGAACAATCGGGTAATGCTCCCCATAACAACTAATGGCTTTGGAGGCGTGATCGTCTGCCATGATAAATAAGATATTCGGGCGATCGCTCATTGTGCATGTCCTTGGCTATTGCGGTAGTTTTGATGTGGCGGCACTACCACAGGGGCGATCAGGAAGTGGACGGCTTACTGACCCGGGCAGCGGCGAGCGAGGCCCATCGCAGCCATTTCCCAGCGTCGCGTCCCCCGAGCCCACCGCTCGATGTCGAAACCCGGAGCGCCGGTAGATGGACCACGCCAACCTGTTCCTGAGGTCTCTGATCAGCCAGATCAGGAACGAACCGTCGCAGTACCTGCACTACCAACTCCACTGGCAGCCTGTTCGTGAGCATGCGGTTGCTCTCGCCTCTCATCGAGGCTTCCGAGCCCGCACGGAACTCTCGCCGGGCGGGGCACGGGACGCAGGCTTTTTGAGGTGTGTGGGGCGGGCGCTCGAGCACTTCCACAAAGGTGGCCCGCTCCACCTCGGCTCCGGCGGATGAGTCGCGACACCTGTCGTGCCGAGCGTTTGCCGGCCTTTTTGCTGTAGGCGGCGTGCTCTGCCCCTGTTGCGGAGAGCGGCCAATGGCCAGGCGCCGTGCTGCTGGTGGATTCCTCCTCCCCGAACAGCCTGCGCGCCAAGGGGTGCCAAGTCTTCCATGTCCATGGCGTTTCCTGCTTGCCAGCCGACCGACGATCAGGGGAGTGTAGGCACCATGACGCGGTATTTCCTGGCTATTCGGAGTATCCTCAGGCTCACATTCAGCCGTTGTTCGGCCTAGCAACAGAACGTCGGCCCAAAGCGGTAGCCGGAGCGGATCGCTCCGGGCACGAGGCGCCAGTCTTGCTGCTTTCGATCGGTGCGTTGTCAAAGCCCATCCCCCGGAGCAAAGTGCGCGATGACGCCCGGCGAATCCAGCGACCGCTCCGAGTGTAAGGAACCAGCGCCAAGCGCAAGTCGGTTAGCCGAAGCGGCGCCCGGCGGGACTTACGGGCCAGTCGAACAGCGCGCTCATGCCCGGTGCGGGCCTGCACCATGACGACGCGGAAAACGCCCGCAAGGCAGCGAGACTCCGGCAGCGCCAGTCGACCAAGTTTGAGAATTTTCCTCCTTTTTTCCATACGTTGCGCCCCAGTATTAGATCGTGCAACGGCGGGCACAAGGTTTGCGAAGGCCAAGAACTCTGCAGAGGATCCGGGTGCAGGGTCGCCGCTGAGGGAACTAATTCGCTACCAGGGCGTCGACGCTGGCGTTGGACACTTGAGCCGGCAACATCCGGGCTGTGTCAGCCCGCCGCTTTGAGCAGCTCTCCTCGGCACGACCCGTGTCAGATCACAACGGCAGTGCAAGGTCGGAGCCCCGGATTGCGTTGCCGGGCCACGCGGGAACGCCGACATGTGAAGCTGCCATGGACTCGCTGGGAGACATACTTAATGAAGCTGAGTGTGATTGTTCCCACGTATAACTCGGCAGCCACTATCGCTGATTTGCTGGACTCCTTCGACCGTCAGCAGGGGTTCGAGAGTTGGGAGCTGGTCGTAGCCGACAACGGCTCGACTGACGACACCCTCGCGATACTTCGCAGTTACCAACAGCAGCTGCCGAATCTCACCATTGTCGATGCCTCGCAAAAACGCGGAGCCGCGTATGCGCGCAACCGTGGTGTCGACGCCTCGAAGGCGCCATCTCTGGCTTTCTGCGATGCCGACGACGTCGTGGATCGGGGCTGGGTCCGGTCAATTGCTCGCGCGCTGGATAGATACGACTTCGTCGCCGGACGCCTGGACCCGGGCGAGATCAATGACTCCAGTGTAAAAGAGTTGCGCGCCTGCCCGCAGCAAGAAGGTTTGCAGGAGTACCGCTATCCCCCATACCTGCCGCACGCCGCTTCGTGCAATCTCGGGGTACGAGCGCATATCCATCATGCCGTTGGCGGCTTTGACGAAAACCTCTTCAAGCTCGAAGACACCGACTACTGCTGGCGAATCCAACTGGCGGGTACGCAGCTACATTTCGTGCCCGATGCCGTGGTGCACTACCGCTTGCGCAGTTCCGTGCGTGAGACGCTCCGACAGGCACGGGAATGGGGTGAGCACAACGTAGCCTTGTACAAGCGCTATCGGCCGCTCGGTATGCCAAAACTCTCCTGGCGACAGGGGGCCAATGGCTGGTACCTCCTGCTGAGGCAAATGATCCGACTGAGGCGCCGTCCTCAGGTGGTACGCTGGCTGTGGAGGGTGACTTGGCGCGTCGGACGCATCCAGGGGAGCATCAAGCACCGTGTGGTGGCGCTCTGATGCAGAGACTGCATGTTCTGGTCAGCATGGGGCGGATGGGCGGCGATGCCCTCAAGTTGAACCCGCTCGCTGTTGCGTCCCCGGTCACTTTGCCACGCTGGCTCCGGGGCAGCCCGCGATGGCGCCGGAGTTGGAGCTGAATTCAACCCGCAAAGTGCCGCTCTAGCAGATCCACCTAAAAAATCCCCGTTCGGAATCTGCCTCGTCACAATCGCCAACGGGGTTGGCTGCTATGACGTTTGCGGCCGGCTCAGGTCGGCACAGCCGGACGTCGCCTCCTTGTCGCTGAAGCTCCAGCACATGCGCAGGAAATCGCCGCCGTTGATGGAACCCACGACATTTGCGGTTTCGCCGCCGCAGAGAAAGTTCCTGTCGTCGATCATGGTGCAGACAAAGGCTGCGCCTTTTTCGCCGATGGACCAGCGGCCGAAGAAATGGTCGGCAAGCTGGTTCTCGATGCGCACCCGCATCTCGCCCTCGCCGAACATTGCCGGTTGATCGCCTTCTCCGCGGGCCGTGGTGTCTATGACCGCGGCCGGACCGCGCTGGGCTCTGTTACCCAGCACCACGAACTCGAACACTCCGACCCATTGGCCTGCAATGGGCGCATGTTCCGATTGGGTCTGGGCGTGGGCGCTCAGCGTTGCCAGCGCCGCGCCTGCCGCAATAACGAGCGCCATGGCAGCGCGCTCGTAACACCTGTTGAGGACAATAGGGGACAGTGCGGCCTGGCAAGGCCGCGTGTTCTAGCGGGTGGGACTCCCGCCTGGGCAATCGCTAGCCACGAGC
>CAZLYT010000711.1:0-4661 GCA_964563515.1 uncultured Candidatus Competibacteraceae bacterium
GAGCTCCTGGTCGACACCATTGAGCACTTCCCGGTCGAGCGCCGCACCAACCAGTGAGGCGACAATCGTCTTGGAGATCGATTTGACGTTCACCACCCGCTCGAGCGGCGGCCCGTGAAAGACCTCGCCCAGTGCGATCTCGCCACCTCGGGCGACGATCAAAGCGTTGAGCTGGTCGAGCCTTGCGGCCCGCCTCGCCACCTCGCTGAGCAGGTTCGGATCGAGAGCAGAGACACTGACATCAGCGTCCGCTCCAAGGCGACTCGCGTTCGTCGGCATCGCCGCCACCAGGCCAGTGATGCCCAGCGTCTTGAGCAAGGCACGCCGGCGAAGACAAACGGACTGGCTCAATGCATCACGAGTCCACATGGGTCGTGACCGGGTCATCCTCAAACGCTCGAAAGACAATAGCTGGCACCAGTCCGTCACCTATTCTGATCGCTCTATTGGAGCCCACGACTTCAGGCCGGGTTCCGCTCGAGCTTGGCTTCAGTCGCCCCCTCGCGCTCGTGACAGCGCCCGAATCTTTGACGCTTCCGTCAACCTGCTTCAGTGTCAGCAAGCAGGATGCGGTTGCAGTGGTGAGTCCGTTCAGTAGCCGTTCAGCAACTGTCCGCTAGGGTGGCATGGTGTCAGCAATGCTCGAGGACGGCCACGTGATGAGACCCAACATTGCCCCATTGGCCTTGGTCCTTACCAGCGTGCTGGCGGGCGCGCCGGTCGTCGCCCTGGCCGACCGGGATGGCTCCTTCCGCGACGACAGCTATGACGATTGGGCCCGGGTGGTGGACGTGGAGCCGATATACCGAGAGGCGACAGTGTCTCGACCGCGTGAGGTATGCGGTGACACTGTCGGGCCTGGCTACCGCAGCTATACGCCTTCGGTGGTGGGCGGAATCCTCGGCGGCGTGGTAGGCAACCAGTTCGGCAGTGGTCGCGGCAAGGATGCCATGACGGTCGCTGGCGTGTTGCTCGGCGCCAGCGTCGGCCGCGACGCAGCCCACGCCAACGCTGGCTACCGCAGCCGCGGCTATAGCTGTTGGACCGAACGCGACCTACACCATCACCGGGAGCTGGATGGCTACCGGGTGCGCTATCGCTACGATGGGCATCACTACCACAGGGTGACGCCGCACCACCCCGGGGACCGGATTCGGGTGCAGATCTACGTGCAGTCCCGCAAGCACGTGCGCCCGCGGGACTGGGACCACGGACACCACCATCGCGGTAAAGGTCACGGCCGCTACAATCGCGGCCATGACTGGAAGCGCCACTGAGCCGGTTAATCTCCCAGATCCGCCCTCCCCGAGCGCCGCCGGCCGCTGGGTGGCCGCAGCGCTGTTGTTGTTGCTGCTCAGCGCCGCGCCCCTCCTCGCCACCGGCGACGCCGTGGCGCAGGCGCGACAGAACCAACCCGAGCAATCCCTCGAGCCGCAAATCGATTCCGAGACTGCAGCGGCTCGGGTGCGCGCCGCGACCGGGGGGCGAGTGCTTGCGGTGCAGTTGCGCGGCGGCGGTCGGCCAGTCTACCTGGTGAGGGTCTTGCTGGCGGAGGGCCGGGTGCGGAGCTATCGGGTCGACGCCGTCAGCGGTCGCTTGCTGGATTGAGGACGCGGCGGCATGCGCCTTCTATTGGTGGAAGACGAGGCGGGTCTGCGTGAGCAGCTGGCGACGCGACTGCGCAAGCAAGGCTATGTGGTGGACACCACCGGTGTGGGCCACGAGGCCTTGTACCTGGGGCAGGAGTTCCCCATCGATCTGGTGCTGTTGGATCTGGGGCTTCCCGACCTCGACGGCATCGAGCTGATCCGACGCTGGCGCTCGAGCGGGCGTAGCTTCCCGGTGCTGATCCTCACCGCCCGAGGTCGTTGGCAACAGAAGGTGGAGGGATTGGAAGCCGGTGCTGACGACTATCTGGTCAAGCCCTTTCGCACCGAGGAACTGATGGCGCGGGTGCGGGCATTGCTGCGGCGCGCCGGCAATTGGTCCAGCCCGCTACTGTGCTGCGGCACTTTGGAGCTCGATACCGCTGCCCAACAGCTGCGTTTGGCGGGGGATTCTGTACGGCTCACCAGCCTGGAGTATCGGCTCCTGGAGTATTTGATGCTGCACGCCGGCGAGGTGCTGTCACGGGCGACGCTCCAGGAGCACTGCTACGAGGACGGCGATGACCCGGATAGCAACGTGCTGGAGGTCATCATCGGGCGGCTTCGACGCAAGCTGGATCCCGATGGCAGCCTGCGACCCATCGAGACCCTGCGCGGTCGCGGTTATCGCCTGGCGCTACGGCGCGCCGACGAGGGCTGAAGGTGCATTCCATTGCCGGGCGGCTGCTGTGGGCCACGGCCGCGGTGGCAGCCGGCACCTTGATCCTCACCGCGTTGGCCTTGGAGGCTGCCTTCGAGCGCAGCGCCCGCACCTCCGCCGAGACGCACCTACAGTCCCATGTCTACATGCTGCTCGGCACGGCGGAGCCAGGCGCAGAGGGCGGCCTCGCTTTCTCCGACCTGCCGGAGCCACGGCTGAACGCGCCCGGCTCCGGGCTCTACGCCCGGGTCAGCGGTGCGGGCGGCGAAATCTGGCGTTCGGTCTCAGCCCTCGGGATCGAGCTACCGCCTGCGCCGCCAGGCCTTGCGGGCCAATTTTCCACCAGCCGTGTCGAGGACGTCGCCGGAGACGACCTGATCGTCGTCAGCCTACCCGTGGATTGGGAGACGGAGGACGGTCGCCACCTCGACTTTCGCTTTCAGGTGGCGGAGGCCGAGGCCGGCCTGCGAACGGAGATGGCTGCCTTCCGCCGCAGCCTCTGGGCGTGGCTAGCGGCTGGCGGCGGAGCCCTGTTGCTGGTGCTTTGGCTGGTGCTGCAGTGGAGTATCCGTCCACTGCGGCGGGTGCTCCGGGAGCTACGTGAGGTGGAGACCGGACGCCGCAAGCGGCTCTCCGACCACCATCCGCTGGAGCTTCGGCGGGTGGTGCACCACCTGAACGAGTTTATTGCCCATAGCGAGGAGCGCCTGCGCCGGCAGCGGGATGCCACCAGCAATCTGGCGCACAGCCTCAAGACGCCCTTGGCATTGCTGCGCGGCGCAGTGGAAGACCAGGCCCCGGCGCCTCGGTTGCGAGCCATGGTGGCGGATATCGTCGAGCGGATGGACCGCACCGTGGAGTATCAGCTCCGCCGCGCCGCCGCCATGGGCTACGCCCCCCTGTCACAGGGTCTGAGGGCCAAGCCACCGCTGCAACGTCTGGTGGCGGCGCTACGAAAAGTGCACGCCGACAGCAAGCTCGGCATCGAGCTGAGGGTCGCCGAAGGCACCGTATTTCCAGGCGACGAAGCCGACCTCACGGAGATCGCCGGCAATCTGCTGGACAACGCGTGCAAGTGGGCTAGGAAATACGTGTTCCTGAGCGTCGAGCCAGTCCGCGGCAGCAATGGCGCGGTGGCTCTGGAGCTCACTGTCGAGGATGACGGCCCCGGGGTTCCCACCAGCGAGGTCGCGCGCATCCTCCAGCGTGGCGTGCGTCTCGACCCGGAACGACCTGGCACCGGCATCGGTCTGGCGGTGGTGCATGAGCTGGTTCACGAGGTTTACGGAGGAGAGCTCGCGATCGACCGGGGCCCCCTCGGCGGCGCCAGAGTGCGGGCGCGCTTCCCGGGTCGACCGGTGGAGGCCTGAGTTGCTCAGGGAAGCTTTGATTTGTTCGCGCGCTACAAGCTCTTCAAGTACTCGAGCAGCGCGCGCCGCTCCTCGGCTGAAAGCGGATCGCCATATGTGTGCCCGCCATTGCCGTAGCCGCGGAGTGTGGTGTCGTAGATACGAGATCGGGCGTCGAGGTCGGATTCCCCGCTTTTGCCCCGGGGCAAGGCCTCGAACTCATAGCCGAGCGTTTGCTGATCAAAGGCGGGCGTGTCCCCAACCCAGCGCCAAAAACGCGGTCGCCGACTACTTTCCAACAACGTGGCGAGGTCGGGGACGGAGCCGTTGTGAAGATAGGGCGCGGTCGCCCACACGCCATCCAGCGGCGGCGCGATATAGCCGCGCGCCGGCTCCGGGCGCGCCAGCTCGCCATAGAAGGAATCGCTCAACCAACGGTAGAAGCGGTCCTCGCGGCCGTCGGTGGCAGCCAGGGCGTACTCCGGGTCGGTTCCGACCTCGTCGAGCGCAGCCACCCGATTGGGATAGGTGGCGTCCTCTGCGTAGCTGCCATGGCAACGGCTGCATTGGCGCTCGAACAGCTCTCGCCCAGCGTCGGCCAGGGTGGGTTTGATCGACCAGGGATAGGCGGGCGGCTTCAGGCTCGCGATGTAGGCCCGGATGTCCGGCGCGTAAGCATCCACCGTACGCGCCTCCGCCACGGAATCGGCGCACAGAGCCGAGGCCAGGATCATGAAGCGCGCGTGGTCGCCGCGACCGAGGGTGGTGTAGAACATGGCGTGCTTCTTCGCCATCCGCCACCAGGGTGGCACGCTCACCGGCAGCGGCTGGCGCGGGGGCGACTCCATGAGGGGGGAGGCCGACCAGGCGAGCGAGCGCGGGTCTCGGTGCGCCATCAGCGCCCAGGTGAGATTGGTCGCCGGATTGACGCCGACGGTATCGGTGCGGATGTAGGGGGCGATGCCCTCGATCCTATCGGCCCACTTCTGCCAGGCGGCGGTCTCC
>CAZLYT010000712.1:0-3919 GCA_964563515.1 uncultured Candidatus Competibacteraceae bacterium
CGGTATGTCTGCAAGCAGACAAGGAGAGTCCAACGAGAGGTTGAAAACCCGGTTCGAGACCTGATAACCGGCTGAGTGACACGACGCAGACGGATCGGGAGGAGTCTCGGCACAATATCCGCAGCCATCGGGTACGCGACCTGACATGTAGACCCTTGCGCATGCGTGAGGCAAGCGGATGCCATCTCCACGAAAATCCAGTTCCACTAAGGGCCGTCATCTCTCGATCGTCCCGTCGCGCCGGTACTGTGGTTTGTGCGGCAACCGCGATCGGTTGACCCAAACCGAGTGTTGCCAGGAGTGGATTTGTGATGACGCCCATACCTACGAGCTCTTTTCCTACGCCCGAAACAGCTGTTACCACAACCATGGCCGCTTTACCCTGTGTGGTTTCCACTATTATGAACGCCACCGGGGCGAGTGGAAGACGTGTGAGCCATGCCGTCGTGCGTTTGCAACTGAGCTCTATGTGTATGTTGGCACCAATGAGTACAACTTCGAGCGATTGGAAAATCCGCCCGCATACGAACCCACCTTGTGCAGCGTCTGTCAAAGGCGTATTCGTCTTGGCGAAGACAGCTATGGGAGTCGAGCGGGCCGCTATATCTGTTGGAGCTGTGGCGAGGCAGAGCGTTCGAAGCGGTGAGGGGATTGGGTTGGGTGACCCGCCCATCTCTCTCGGGCTCAGGGGCGATGGTCGTGCGATGTGAATAGCATGTCAGTATGTTGACGTAGTTGTCAAGTTTTTTAACAAGTTATGCCCAATCCGAACTGCCTCAAAAAGAGCCAAATCCAGGCAACAATCGGCAGTTGCGGCGTGTCGAGCCGCTTGTCCCCAGTCTTTTCCCAGGGCTTTCCACGCTATCTGTGAGCAACTGAAGCTACCGGTTCCGTCCGCCTGGGGGGTCGCCGGGCAAGACGCACCGGGTTTGGAACTGGCCAGGTGTCATTAGCTGATCAGAAGCTCTAAATCCGTTGCGGTCAACTGGCGCATGAGATTGCCGTCCGCGGCCACGATTGAGTCGGCCAACTCACGCTTGCTCTGTTGCAGGGCCACAATCTTGTCCTCCACCGTGTCCCGGCTGATGAGCCGGTAGGCAAATACCGGTTGGGTTTGCCCAATGCGGTGCGCCCGGTCAATCGCCTGGGCTTCCACCGCCGGGTTCCACCACGGGTCCAGGATGAAGACGTACTCGGCGGCCGTCAGGTTGAGCCCGTGCCCTCCCGCTTTGAGACTAATCAAAAACAGGGGACAGGATGGATCCTGTTGAAAGCGCTCGACCCGCTCTTGCCGCTTGCGGGTGCGGCCATCGAGATAGGCGTACACCATGCCCCGCGCATCCAGTTGTTTGCGCACGATCGCCAGAAGCGAGGTGAACTGGGAAAAGACCAGCGCTTTGTGCCCTTCGGCGATCACTTCCTCCAGTTGCTCCAGAAGGGCGTCGAGCTTGGCACTGGGGTCGCCCGTGCGCTCGGGATCGATCAAGCCTGGATGACACGCGGCCTGGCGCAGCCGCAACAGGGCCTCGAGGATCTGGATTTTCGAGTGCTTGAGGCCCACTTCCTGCACGCGCTGGTGGAGCTGCGTGCGGTAGTAATTCCGCAGCTCGTCGTAGAGCTGCCGCTGCGCAGGCGGCAGGTCGCAGAACAGCGTCTGTTCGGTCTTGTCGGGCAGATCGTGCAGCACTTGCGCCTTGGTGCGGCGCAGCATTACCGGACGAATCGCGGTCGCAAGCAGATTCAACTGAGCGTCGTCCTGGGCCTCGCTGCTTTTCGTGATCTGCTGAAACACACTCGAGCGGCCCAGCATGCCCGGATTGAGAAACTCACACAGGGACCAGAGGTCGCTCAGATGATTTTCCACCGGGGTGCCGGTGAGGGCCAGGCGATGTTCCGCTTGCAGCAAGCGGCCGGCTTTGGCGGCCTGGGAGTCGGCATTTTTGATCGCCTGCGCTTCATCGAGAATGGCGTAGTCAAAGTTCAGGGCTTTGAGGGTCACGATGTCGCGGCGCAGAATGCCATAGGTGGTGACGAGTACATCGGCGCCGTCAAGTTGCGCCAGCGCCTCTGCTCGGTTGGGGCCGGTGTAATCCAACACGCGCAGGGTGGGGGTGAAGCGTTCCGCTTCCATGAGCCAGTTAAACACGAGACTCCGAGGTACGACCACCATCGAAGGCCGGGGCGGGTTGTCGGCCGCCCGGTTGGGGTCGCGGCGCGAGGCCAGCAGGGCCAGGACTTGGATGGTTTTGCCCAGCCCCATGTCATCGGCCAGGCACCCGCCCAGGTGAAAGTCCTGCAAGAAGTGCAGCCAGCCCAGGCCGTCTTGTTGATAGGGCCGCAGCTGTCCCTCGAACGTCGCGGGTGGAGACGCGGGTTCAATGCCGGTAAAGGTGCGCAGTTGCTCGCGCCAGCGCACAAAGCCCGGGTCCACTGAGAGATGCTGTTGCTCGGCCAGCAAGGCATCGAGGAGCAGGGCTTGCGACGGCTTAAAGCGAATGGTGTCGGCCTGGCTCTCGCCCAGATCGGCAAATTTCCCATAACGCGCCAGCCAGGTTTCGGGCAGCAGGCCCTGAGAGCCGTCGTCCAGCAGAACGTAGCGCTCGCCGCGCCTGAGCGCCCGCAGCAGCGTGGGTAAGCCCACGGTGAGGTCGCCGAACTCGACCTGCCCGTGCAACTCAAACCAGTCCACCCCCGAGGTCACCTGGAAGGTCATCGGCCCCGGGGCGCGCATGCGCACTCCATCGGCTTCGACTACCCAGCTCCGGTGCAGGAGCGCCTCAGTGAGAGCGGATAATTGGCGGGGCGCCAAGCGGTAGTCGGCGTCCAGGTGGGACTGCGGGTTGGGACGCACTCCCAGGTCGGTCAATTGGGTCAGCAGCGCGGTTTCGGCCTCGCGGTCGCGCCGGATCACCCGCTGCGCCTTCCAGTCAACGATGCCGGCTTGAAACGGCTCGGGATCGACGGGATCGTCCCCGTAGCGCACGGTGACATTGGCGTACAGGTAGGCGTCGTGGCCCCTCGGCGGCGTGAAAACGGTCAGGGTGTCAGTGGGCGCGCCGAGTTCCGAGGGCAGGTCCAACTCCGGTGGCAGATCGGCCAGGGGCAGGACCGGAGCGGACCACCACATCTGCAAAAACGGGTCTCGCTCAGCATAGGGAATGCGGAGTTCTCCCACTTGACGCAGGGTGGCAATCCAGCCGAAGTCCTGACTCGCCTCCAGGCGGCTCGCGTGCCGGGGAAACAGGACCAGCCCTTTGGCCAACAGAAGCACGGGGTCGCTCAGCGGCACCTCGTTGTCGCCTCGCACTAGCTGGCCCTGAAGCCGCCAGCTCTGGCGCGCCGCATCGGGGTCGATGCGGAGCTTGAACTGCCACGGCGGACCGGCGTCCCACGCCACGCTTTGGGTGTCGTCAAGAGCGTCACCGTCTCGTACCCAGAGCAAGCGCTCGGTGGCACAGAGTTCAGGCAGAAGGAGATCGTACAGAACCGGCGCCACCACACAGGACCGCGGCCGCGGCGGCTCGCGGTGGAAATAGGGGGAGGAGGGAGACGGGGTCTCATAGGCGGTGTGACCGAGTAAGAATTCGAGCAGGCGCTGGTCGGCCGGGTCCTCATACGCGTCCACATCCTCACGGCTCACGCCCTGCGCTTTGATTTTGCCAAAGGTGCCGTTTTGCCTTCGTTCCTGGTGGTAATATTCCAGCGCCAGACCGCCGACCTCAAGACTCATGTCGATGTTCCAGACGTACCAGGCGCGGCGCGCACGCGGCTGAGAGCCGGGTGGGGCGGCTGCGATCCGACGTTGATGCTCCGTGGTGTGTCGAATGATCCGCTGGAGGTGGTCCTGCCAGGTGGGGGGCTTGGGCGGCGGGGGACGGCGGTCTGGGCGGCGGGGCAGGGGGATGACGCGACCGCGCTC
>CAZLYT010000713.1:0-8450 GCA_964563515.1 uncultured Candidatus Competibacteraceae bacterium
CGCTCGAGGTCGCGATGACCCGGCTGCTGGCGGGCTGAAAATCTCCCAAACCCGCGAATCCAAGGCGCCTGTCGCGTCGCCTTGCGTAGCGCCGAACTGTTCCCGCGGTTTGCGTTCGGTCCACAACGGCGCAGATGCCAGAAATCGCCTTCGATGCGGCGTTGGTGAATATTGCCATGGCGCTTGTAATAACCGCGCCTGTGCCTATCGTTTAACAGTCGCCCACTTACAGGGCGAGAGGACGCACAGGGAAGCAATGCACTTCGCAGCTTCGTTGCGGTGTGATTGGCCATGGCTCAGGGCACGCCGTTAAATAGACTCAACGGCAAAATCTCTATCGTAGGGGCACTGTTGCTGGCGGTGCTGCACGCGCTGTTATTCTTAGCCGTCGCGGCGCTGGACCCTTTTCATATCACCAGCGGCTCGGCGCAGCTTTCAGAGCGCATCGTCTACCGGCTCGGAGCCGCACTCTACCCAGGGCACAGCGGCTCCCGCGACAGCTGTCCCGAGAGCTCCGCGGAATCATCTGCAGTCGACGTTGCCAGCAGCGAAGCCTCCGATTGCGGCCAGGATCGGGTGACCGTCGTCCTGATTACGGACGCCACGCTAGCGGGCACCGGCGAAGCCTGGCCCATGAGCTACGAGGCTCAAGCCAAGATCGTTCGGCGCATCCTGCAGAGGCGACCCCAGGCACTCTATATCGACCTTTTGTATTCCTACGAGCGGGGCGGCAGCGACGCCATGGCCCCGCTGATCGGCGTGCTGAACGCATTCGGTTGCAAGTGGGGAACGTCGAACGCATGCCAAAGCGCACGCCAGCGGCCCGTGTTGGTGGCAGCGCTCGACCCAAGGGCTACCGAATCGTTCCGCGCCGCCGGGGGCTATGACTGGGGAATTCTTCCCAAGATATTGGATGTTGCGGTGCCCGCGGTGGTTGCCTGGCATGGTTATGAAGATGCCTATCCGCTGACTCTGCCGTGTCCGGCCACGGGCGAGAAAGCGCCCAGCCCAGCACCGGATACGCCCGCGACCTGGCTGTATCGAGTGAGTCGGGGTGTTTCTGACACGTACTCAACGCAGCCGCTTTGGGAGGGAAGGGATTGCAGGGCCGAGCCGGAAGCGCTCTTGCCACCTCTTTCCCTCGTCTGGGGGTTGTACACCTCCAATCGCATGTTCGAAGTCGGCAAGCGATCGACCTTTGCTGACTGCCTGTTCAAGGAGCACCACAACAGCGTTCTTGCCGCCTCGAAGCTGTTGCTGACCGATTTCTTCGGTTCGGCAGGTGATCAGGGCATGGTCAACCCCTGTCCTTATACCGATACCCTGGACGCCGGCCTGCTGGCCAATGACGAATCGGCGAACTCCCCCAGCGTCCTCGCCCTCATCCAGAACCGTATCGTGATACTCGGCGCGGGTCTGGCCGGCGCTGGCGGCCAAGTCACGACTCCTACGGGCGGACAACTGCCAGCCGTCTACTCCCATGCCATGGCGGTAGACAACCTGCTGACTTACGGAGATCAGTACCTGCGCAAAGCGCCTCGCCTCGACGTGGCACCCTCGATGGCACACCTGTCGTGGCTTCCGACAGTCGGTGCGGACACTGTCGTCGAATGCGCGCTGATCTTGTTGGCGTTCGTGATGGTCGGTTTCGTGCCGGCGGTCTGGACCGGCCAACTGCAGTCTCCTCGGGGCGGGCCGCACGTCGGCGAGGGCCGATGCCGCCTGCACGCCTATCTCCTGTATCTCTTCATCGTATTCGACGTGCAGCTGCTGCTGTTGGTGCTGCTGCGCTGGGAACCAATCAACTGGGTCGGGCTGGTGCTGGTCGGGGTAGTCCTCTTCCCCGACGTCCTGCGCGCCTGCCTCGAGCCGGTGGGCCGGCGCTTGGATCAATTCTTTGCGCGGTTATTGACATGGATTCCGGGAGCTGCCACGCGTCCCGGAGCAGGACGGGAGTCCAAACCGTCGGCGAGCTCGTCCCCCATGGGTGAAACCATTCGTCCACAGCGCGCCGACGAGTCAAACCAGTCGGGGGGCCATGGAGGCGTTCAATGAACAGCAGATTCCTCTCTCGTGCAGTTTCGACCTGCGCCCTGGGCGCAGTTCTGAGTCTGGGCGCAAGTGCAGCATCCGCAGAAGACTTCGCCGCGCTCGAAGTCACCGGCTACGTCAATGATCCCCTGGCCGAGTTCAGTGCCAACGGCGACTTTCTAGGCGAGATTCCTAAAGCCAACATGCCCCGTCCCGACCAGCTCAGGGTGCTCAATGGCGATGATGATCTTGGATTGATCCAGGTGCAGCTCGCCGACCGTAGCGTGTGGATCGATCGTGCCGACGTAGAGCTTTCGCGGCTGAAGCGCCCCAACGCCGAGTGCACCGGGCTGAAGATCGCCCGGCCCGCAGACAGCAGTGCCCTGAGCGCCATGGGTGTCGGAGATGACTGCTAGCAGCAGTAAGCGGCTTTAGGGAGGGCACGAGCATGAGCGGACATACCCCGTTTGTAGGGCTGCTGGCGGCTCTGGCAACGCTCGCGGGCTGCCAGAGCCTGCCTGAGGATTTCGCGCGCTTCAATCCGCTGCAGGAAACCTACGAGAGCTTCGACGGCACGTTCGCGGACCATCTCGCTAGCTCGGGACGTCTGCAACAATTGGCAGACAACAGCGTTGCGGGTAGCGACGACGAGGCCATTGGCGTTTCCGGCGAGCGGCTGTCGGCCGAGTCGACAGCACTGATGGCGGGTCGCGACGTGATCGACGTTCCGCAGGTGGAGCGCTACGCCGACAAGCTAATGGACCAGCTGCTCGAAGGCTGGCAGGGCAAACGACCCAACGTTCGCTTCGTGGTGGTCCAAGGGCGCGGCTTCACTGCTTTCACCACCGCCGACGGCACCATCATGGTCAGTCATGGCGCGCTGCTGAGTATGGAAAGTGAAGACGAGCTGGCAGCCCTGCTGGGCCATGAGCTGAGTCACGTGCTGCTTGACCACTATGCCCGGGAGGATCAGCGCAAGCAGCAGGAAGCCGTGGTCGAGCAGGCTGCCAGTGCCGGCATGATGGTGGCCGCGCTGGCGGACCTGGACCTGCAGCGCCAGAGCGGAGGGGGCATCCAACTGGTATCCCAGAACCGCGAATCCACCCAGGAGGCTCGCCAGAAGCTATTGGATTCGAGCCTGACGGTTCTGTTCTTGTTGAATGACGTCCTGGACCCGAACTGGAGTCGCGCCCAGGAGGAGGAAGCGGACCTGCTTGGTGTCGATTTGCTGGTCAAAGCGGGCTACAACCGCCAAGCCATGATCAACATGTTGGAACGGGTCAAAGTCTTTCTCGACAGTCGGCGCTCCAGGATCGAGGCCGCCCAGGAGCAATATCAGGAACAGCTCACCGAGCTGGCCTCGACCGGCCAGGTCGACCAGATGATGCAGGCGGGTGTCGGCGCGATCATGGATCTGACCCAGCAGGCCGCCCTCAC
Organism: uncultured Candidatus Competibacteraceae bacterium; assembly: GCA_964563515.1. Classification (GTDB taxonomy): domain Bacteria; phylum Pseudomonadota; class Gammaproteobacteria; order Competibacterales; family JAHEDQ01; genus CAZLYT01. The sequence continues at coordinate 3,469 of CAZLYT010000713.1, forward strand.
CTTCATCGATTGGCTGCGCGAGGATCATCCGGACACCGCAGACAGGATCGAAAATCTGAAGCGCTACATGGCTCGCGAGTATCGGCGTTCGCGCCGAGTGCCCATGAGAACCGTGGCCTATGAGCGCACCGTGCGCTCCGGGAACACCGGCGCCACCCTCGCCAACTATGAGATGGCGGGCGTGGCCCAGGATCTGGCCCAGGCCGGGCACTCGAGGGAAGCTCTATCGCTCGCCCGTACGGGCATCTCCGGGCCAACCGCTGGATCGCCGTACCCGCGCTACGTCATGTACAGCATCCGCCGCCAGCTGGCGGAGGACCATCTCGCCGTTGCCAATCTAGAACGCACCTCAGCTAATGCGGCAACACCGGTCTACTTCACCAGCACCAAGGCCACCGAGCTGGCAAACCAGGGACGAGTGGATCAAGCGCTGGGTCTACTGGACAAGGAAGCCGACAAGATCGGCACTAACCTGCCGCTGCTGCCGACCCGAATTTCGATCCTGGCGGCGACTGGGCGTTTGACCGAAGCCAAGGCAGCTCTGGACCAGTGCCGCGCTTCCGACGCGAAGGCCATCGTCGGCCGTTGTGAACGCGCCTTGGCCGAGGGCGGTCAGAGCGCCTGACGACATCTTGGCAGGAAATAGGACCAGAAGGCGTTCCATACCGACTGACGCGCGTCCGATTCTCTATGCTCTATGGGAGAGGTCGGGCGTGCGGCGTCGGGAGGGCGCGTAATGGCTTCGATCTTCATCAGCTATGGCCGCGGAAGTGTCGAACTGGTGCGCGAGCTGGCTGGCGACTTGGCAGCCGGGGAAGACCACCAGGTGTGGTTCGATCAGCACCTGACGGGCGGCGAATCATGGTGGCAGTCCATACTTGAGCAAATTCGAAGGAACGACATCTTTTTGTTCGCCCTCAGTCCCGAGTCGCTACGATCCGAGCCTTGTCGACTCGAGTACGGATATGCGGAGTCCTTGGGAAAACCCATCCTGCCGGTCATGGTGGCAGACGGCATCGACAGCCAGCTGTTGCCGCCTGCCCTCAGCGCGATCCAGTACATCGATTTCCGCAATCGCAGCAGTCAGGAGGCTATGGCGCTGATTCGCGCATTGCGTCGCCTGCCCTGCAATCCACTACCAGATCCGCTTCCCGACCCTCCGCCGGCGCCCATTTCCAAATGGAGCCATATCCAGAAACAGCTGGATGCCCCGGAGGCACTTGATCACGAGACCCAAACCCTGCTGGCAGGAAAGCTGCGCGACGAGGTCGGTAGAGGCGACCCGAGTGGTTATGCACGGCCGTTGCTGGTCCTGATGGCGAATCGTTCAGATTTATTCGTCTCCATCGCACAGGACATCGAGCGGACACTTGCCGAACATCCGCCGCCCTCTCTCAGGACGGACGACGACAGCCATTCAAATGTGGCCACCGGCGGACGGTCACCCGGAACGTGGCTAGCTCTAGTGGGCAAGTTCCTGGGAGCGGCCGCACTGGGGTTCCCGCTCGGTCTCGTGGTCGCCTTCCTGATCCAGGGCGAACGCTTTCTGGCATCTGCCACCTTCTGGGAGCGCGACCTGTGGTGGTATTGGGTCGGCGGTGCCGCGTTGGCGCTGTTGTTTTTCTCCATGCTCGGAAAGCGCAGCGTGTCCTAACATCAGGCTTTGACCTACTCATCCTGACGCCGCTCTGCAGCGGAAGGTGTAGCAGTCGCAAACTTCGCCTCTGCGGTGCCAGTGAGCCCGATGGTCAGCACAATCTGTTGCCAGCTCAAACGGCTGGTCCTCGTTCATGGCACGGGCATTCCGGGGATACCAAACCAAGTTCACGGCCTCTTAACAAAGCAGGCCTATGGTCGGGAGCGTCGTCGGTATCACCCCGACTCGCACCAGGATCGAACAGGAGGACCGCCCTTGTGCGCATGCTCGCCACCGCCGCCGCCTTCAATCTGGCCGGACTGCTCACTCTCATCCCAGCGCTTGCCAGCGAGCGCAATGACAGCGGGGTGGAGGCCGGATACGCCCACCACCACCACAGCAAGCCCACCAGGAAGCCACCCACCATCCAGGTGGGCCCGCGACCCTACTTCCTGGTGGATGCGCTGGAGGAGGGTGAGCTCAAGAGCGCGCTGCGACAATGTGCCGACGGTCCTTTCTACAGGACCGATTTCTCCATCGGCCACCGGGGCGCGGCGATGCAGTTCCCGGAGCACACCAAGGAGTCCTACGAGGCGGGCGCTCGAATGGGTGCGGGGATCTTGGAGTGCGACGTCACCTTTACTTCGGACCGCGAGCTGGTATGCCGTCACTCCCAGTGCGACCTTCACACGACGACCAACATCCTTGCCATTCCCGAGCTCGCGGCCAAGTGCACGGCTCCGTTTACGCCCGCCGATCCGGCCTCCGGCGCGCCCGCCAACGCGCAATGCTGCACCAGCGACATCACGCTGGCGGAGTTCAAGACCTTGTGCGGCAAGATGGATGGCGCCAATGCCGCCGCGACCACGGTGGAGGAGTACCTGGCTGGAACCGCCAACTGGCGCACCGATCTCTACTCCACCTGCGGCTCGGTGCTGTCCCACGCCGAGAGCATCGAGTTGTTCAAGGAGCTCGGGGTCAAGATGACGCCCGAGCTGAAGGCCCCGAGCGTCGCAATGCCCTTCGAAGGCGAATATTCGCAGGAGGACTATGCCCGGCAGATGATCGCCGAATACCGGGAGGCGGGCGTGCCGCCGTGGCGGGTTTATCCCCAGTCCTTCAATCTGGATGACGTCCGTTACTGGATCGACAGCACGCCGCGTTTCGGCAAGCGTGCGGTGTACCTGGACGACCGGGTCGATCAGGAGGGTGGCTACGAGGAGGCCGTCAACGGCATGCACGATCTAGTGGCGCAGGGCGTGCGAATAGTTGCGCCGCCCATGTGGGCGCTGGTCGAGCTCGACGGGTACGGCGAGATAAAGCCCTCCCAGTACGCCAATGCTGCCAAGGCCGCCGGTCTCCATATGATCACTTGGACCCTGGAGCGATCCGGGCTGCTGAAGGATGGCGGCGGCTACTACTACCAGAATGTCACCGAGGTCATCGACGACGACGGCGACGCTTTGAAGGTGCTGGACGTACTTGCCAAGGACGTGGGTGTCCGCGGCATCTTCTCCGATTGGCCGGGAACCGTGACCTACTACGCCAACTGCATGGATCTATAGCCCGAATAATTCATCAGGGACCGCGGATGCGAGCGTAATTCGCAGCCGAACTGGCGCCGCTCTAGAGCGAAGGTTGAAGCCATAGGCTGTACTGGTGAAATATTCGGGCTGGCTCGCGACACAGGGCCGCAGAGCCCGGGTGACCACCCGGAGCTCCGCGGTCAAACCGGCTGCCCTCGGCTCACAATAACGAGGGTAGCCACATGGCGATGGGCTTCACATAGGTCACCAGCAGGATGACCACGATCTCACACAGCACGAACGGTATCGCGTAGCGCGCAGCCTGGGCGAAAGGCACCCGCCCGAGCTGACTCGCCAGGTAGAGCCCCACTCCCACCGGCGGCGTCAGATGGGCCATGGAGAGGTTCACCGACAGCACCGCCCCGAAATGCACCAGATCGAAGCCAATGGCCTGCAGGGTGGGCTTGAACAGGGGCACCAGCAGATACATGGCCGCGATGGGCTCGAGGAAGGCGCCGGCCATTACCAGCACCAAGTTGAAGAACAACAGGATCAGTACTGAATTCCCGCCGCTGGCCTCCAGGATGGTGGCGTTCAGGCGGATGGCCAATCCCTGGGTCTGCATGATCCAGCCGTAAACCGCCGAGGTGGCAATGATCAGCACGATCACGCCGATGGTCTTACCGGACTCGAATATGACGGTCGGCAGCTGTTTGAAGCTGATCTGCTGGTAGATCAGGCGATCGATGGCCAGCATGTAGACGACCGCCGCGGCAGCCGCCTTGGTGGCGGTGAAAACGCCGGTATAGATGCCTCCAAGAATGATCACCGGCGCCATCAGGCCCCAGAAGGCATCTTTGAAAGCATCGACGAAGTTGGCGAGGCTGCGCTCTTCGAACACTTCACCTCGGTACCCCCGACGCCACGACACCAGCAAGGTATAGCCCCCGAGAATCACCAGCATGGTCAAGCCGGGCCCCACCCCGGCGGCAAACAGCTTGGGAATGGACTGCTCGGTGATGACCCCGTAGATGATGAAGCCGATACTGGGCGGAATAACCACGCCGAAAGTGCAGCCTGCGGCCACCACCGCCACCGCGAAGGCACGGGGATAGCCCCGCTGCGCCATGGGCTCCACCAGAAAGCTCAGGGCCGCCACCGTGGCGATATTGGAGCCCGACATGGAGGCCAGCACGGCGCCGGTCACCAGACCGTGAGAGCTAGTCCGCCGGGTAGCGGCCCCACGATGATCTCTGCCAGGCGCACCAGCTTGGTGGCGATACCGGTGCGCGTGATCAGATTCCCGGCAATGATGAACAGCGGGGTCGCCAGCAGCGGAAACGAGTCGAGCGACCCGGAAAAGATGTAGGGCACCACGCTCAGCGGACCGGCGTCGAACACCGCCAGGGCGGCCACGCCCGCCAAACCCACCGCCACGAAAACCGGGAAGTTCAGCGCCAGCAGGGCGAAGAAGATGAAGATGCCGATGACGGCCGGGTTCTGCAGGATGTCCATGGGGTACCGTAAAAACCACTGCGGAGCGGATGAAAGCGGGCGTGTCGCCCTACTCGACCGTGGCTTGATCGGCGCGATAGGCGCCGCGCAGAAACCCTTGAATGGTGCGCACGACGGCCAGCACAAACGCCAGCAGCATGCCCCCATTCACCACCCACACCGGGATATGGGTGGTCATGCTCTTCTGACCGCTGCCGAGCGCCCGCATGGTGGTGCCGTAGCTCTGCCAGGCCAGGTACCCCAGAAAGCCCACCATTCCCACCACCACCAGCCACTCCACGATGCGCCGAGCACCCGGTGAGAAG
>CAZLYT010000714.1:0-4315 GCA_964563515.1 uncultured Candidatus Competibacteraceae bacterium
CGCTAATCCCACATCACATCACACTTGGCGTTGGCGGAGGCTTCCAACAGCTCGATCAGCGGATAGGCTCGAATGGCCAAGCTGACTTTCTCGTCCTCGGAGTCGTCTCCCCGATTGCTCGGCTGACTTCCCGCCTCGGACTCAGCCTGGTTTGCCTCCACCGCGCGTTTCAGGCGCTCCAGCGCCGCCGGCACGTCTTCGGCCAGAATGGCACCCGGCACGGTGCCGCTGTGCCCCATGAGTTTCAGCAATTTGACTCCCACGTCACCGAACATGGTGATGGTGGCATAAGCGTCGCTGTGGAACTTGACTAGCATTGGCACTCTCGCAGTGGCAAGTGGATGAGTGAATCTGCCCAGGCTCCGGCTGAGTGTTGTCGGCGCGACAACACGGTTCCCGTTGTAGGAGCGATGTCAGTCGCGATGGCGCGCGTGAGCACGCCCAGCGTCGCCGAATTGAGAGAAGGGGCGCGTTACGCGCCATCGCGGCGGAATCTCCTACACAACGCTGCCACGGGCAACTCGCGGGTCGATTACTTTTCGCCTCAACAACGGCTTGGTTTGGATCGCACTCCAGGGCTAAGTCTTCTTCAGCAGTGCCCCCAGATCCGCAAATGGCTTGTGGGTAGCGTGCTTACTCCCGCCAACGTCGGTGTCGTGGCCGGAGTTCCATGCGCCATCGAGCTGACGGGCATGCTCATTGTCGTGACAGTACAAGCACAGCAGCTCCCAATTGCTGCCGTCCGGCGGGTTATTGTCGTGGTCGTGATCCCGATGATGCACCGTCAGCTCGCGAACGTTGGCGCGGGTGAACTCCCGCCCGCAGCGTCCGCAAACCCACGGATACATGCGCAACGCCTGCTCCCGATAGTCCCGCTCGCGCCGCTCACGCTCGCGCCGAGCGTTCGCCACCACCTTGTCGAGATCGCTCACCTCGCCTCCTCGCGGCTAGCGGCCGCATTTTCCTCCGACTTTGATGTTAGACCGAAGCCAGGCGATCCAGGTCATGGCACCGCCGAGCACCGGCAGCAAGTACTTCCAAAGCTCCACCGACAACAGAATCCCGGTGATTGACTGCAAGGCCTCCATCTGGGGTGTCAGTGCCTCTACTCGTTTGGCGCCGTTGAGGTCCTCGAACCTATTCGACGTCGAGGTGGATTTCAACACGGCGCAAGAACGGGATCGTCCAGGGCGGTTCCTAGGCCGCCGAGCGAGGAGTGGAAACGCTTTGTTCTTGCCAAATAAGGTTCCAGCCAGACGACCGAAAGCCTCGTTGGCGCTGTGGCCGTAATCACCTTCAACCACGGTCTCCGCAACCACCGTGGGCTGGTATTGCCAAACCTCGATCACACCGTCCTGCTCCAACACGGTGTCGTCCGGTTCCTCCGCAGTGCGCACACCAAAAACGCAGCAGCCGGCAAGGACGATGCTGCTGGTGACCGCAAACAAAGGCTTTTTCGCGGGCTGACATCCCCCTCGGCTGATCTTGAGCAGGGCCGGCGCGGAACTTTCATTCTCCGCCCTCAGCTCCGGATCCAGGGTCTTGATCCGCCAGGCGCGCTAGTTCCTCTCCGGTGACTCGGAACACGGTCCACTCTTCCATGGGCTTGGCGCCCAGTGAGCGATAGAAACGGATGGCCGGATCGTTCCAGTCCAGCACCGACCACTCCAGGCGACCACAGCCCCGCTCCCGAGCAGTCGCGGCCAGATACGACAGCAGCGTCTTGCCGATTCCTAGCCCTCTGAACTCGGGGCGGACGAAGATATCCTCCAGATAGATGCCCGGGCGACCCAGGAATGTCGAGAAGTTGTGGAAGAACAGGACAAAGCCCGCGGGCTTGCCCTGATGCTCGGCGATCACGACCTCCGCCACCTGGCGCTCCCCAAACAAGGAATCTTGCAGCAAGGACTCGTTCGCCACCACCTCGTGGGAGAGTCGCTCGTACTCCGCGAGCTCTCGGACGAGCTGCAGTATCAGGTCGACGTCGGTCTCCGACGCCGGGCGCAATCGAACGTTTGCGTCGGGTAAGGCTGGCATGGGTTACATCCTACCGTTGCCTGGCCATCCCGCGACAGCGGGTCCGGGTCGCCACTTCGAGGCACACCGCCATCAGGGTCGCGATAGCGCCAGGGCGAGGGGCTGCCTCGGGAGTGTCTTCGTCGGTTCGGAGGGGAGTTGGTGCTCCGGCGCCAGGGCGCTCCAATTGACGCTCCGCATCCGAGCTTGGAGACTGCCGCCGACACCATGGAACACAACATCCTCCCCGACATACTGCTCCTGCTCGCGATTGCGATCGTCGCCGTCACGGCATTCCGCCGCCTGGGGCTACCGCCGATTCTGGGTTACCTCAGCGTCGGACTCGTCGTTGGACCCCACGGCTTCGACTGGCTGCCCTTCGACGACCTCATCCAGTTCCTGGGAGAGCTCGGCATCGTGTTCCTGCTCTTTACCATCGGGCTGGAATTCTCGCTGCCGCTGTTGCTCAGCATGCGTCGCGATCTCCTGGGAGTGGGTGGACTGCAGGTTGCCGGCGGAACGCTCGCGGGGTTCGCCATCGCGATCTCCTTTGGCGCCCCCTGGCCCACCGCGTTGGTGCTTGGTGGCGCCACCGCCCTGTCCTCCACCGCCATCGTGCTGAAGCAGCTCAGCGAGCAGTTGGAGCTACACCAGCGCCACGGCCGGCTGTCGGTGGGGATCCTGTTGTTCCAGGACCTGGCGGCCATTCCCTTCCTGGTCATGATTCCGATCCTGGCCAGCGATCAGACATCGCTGACGATGCCGCTGCTGCTGGCGTTGGTGAAGGGTGTGGCGGTGTTCGTCCTGATCTGGTTTCTGGGTCGACGGGTGCTACCGAAGGTGCTACACGCCACCGCGCGTTCCCGCTCCACCGAGCTGTTCGCGCTCACGGCGCTGTTCCTGGCCCTGGCAACGGCTTGGCTCACCGCCCTGTTCGGCCTTTCTATGGCCTTGGGCGCCTTCCTGGCAGGCATGCTGTTGGGCGAGACCGCCTACCGTCACCAGGTCGAGGCGGACGTCAGGCCGTTCCGGGATCTGCTGCTCGGGCTTTTCTTCGTCACCGTCGGGATGGCCCTGGACGTGCGCCTGCTGCCCGCCATGTGGCTCGAGACCACGGTGCTCATTGTTGGCATTACGCTCGGCAAGGGGCTGTTGATCTTCGTGCTGGTGCGGGGAATTGGCCTGGCTCGCAGCGTGGCGCTGCGGGTGGGCATCATACTCGGCCATACCGGCGAGTTCGGAGTCGCGCTGCTGGCGCTCGCCATCGGCCAGGGTCTGCTGGATCGGACCGCAGCCCAGCCGGTGCTGGCAGCCATGATCGTGAGCATGTTGGTGGCACCGGTGCTGGTGCGCCACAACCGGCAGTTGGCGTCGCGGCTGGTCCCACGCGAGGAAGTACCGGAGGCAGTCACTGAAGCGGCCCGACTTCGCGACGCGGCCGGGGATCTGGCAGACCACGTGATCCTTGGCGGCTTTGGCCGGCTGGGACAGAACCTGGCGGCGCTGCTGCGCAAGCTGGGCGTCCCCTATGTCGCGCTCGATCTCGACGCCGACGTGATCCGCCAGGCCCGCACCGCCGGCGAACCCGTGTTCTACGGCGACTGCAGCCGCCGCGCAACGCTGCTGGCGGCGTCGCTGGCCCGAGCCCGGGCGCTGGTCATTACTTTCGACGAGCCCCATGTGGTGCACCGAACCCTGGATGCGGTGCGATCACTGGAGTCGGAGGTGGACGTGCTGGTGCGCACCCGAGACGACAACGACCTGGAAGCCTTACATGCCCGGGGCGTGGAAGTGGTGGTACCGGAAACGCTGGAAGCGAGCCTGGCGCTGGCACACCACCTCCTGAGGCGCCTGGATTACGCCGAGGCCGACCTGGAACCCCTGCTGGAAAGCGTGCGCCAGGACAGCTACCGCGAGCTGCGCCGCACCTTCCACGGCCGCGACGAAGATACTGCCAAGAGCAGCGGCACTCGGCTGCAGACCCTGGTACTACCTGCCAAAGCATACGCCGTGACACGGCGCCTCGCCGACCTCGGGCTCGGCGATTTCGGGGTTGTCGTGGTGGCCATCAGGCGTAGCGGTATTCGTGGCGACGAACCCCTCGCCGAAACCCGCCTTATGGCGGGGGATGCGCTTGTGCTGGAGGGCACGCAACAAGCGCTCGAGGTCGCGATGACCCGGCTGCTGGCGGGCTGAAAATCTCCCAAACCCGCGAATCCAAGGCGCCTGTCGCGTCGCCTTGCGTAGCGCCGAACTGTTCCCGCGGTTTGCGTTCGGTCCACAACGGCGCAGATGCCAG
>CAZLYT010000715.1:0-1568 GCA_964563515.1 uncultured Candidatus Competibacteraceae bacterium
ATCGGGAGTTTGGCACGGGCGTGCTGGCCCAGTGGGCGCTCCAGCAGGGCTGGGGCCTCTGCCTGCGCCTGCGCGCGCACGAGTACGTGTGCCGCGCCGGGGCCACGTATTTTGAGATGCTGCCCCTGGTGCTCCTGGGCGAGCGTCGCTTCTGGTCCCACGTTGCCTTCACGCAAAAACACGCGGTCAGTGGCCTCAACTTGGCGATGTACTGGGCGCCGACGGCGGCGGAGCCCTGGTATCTCATTACGACCGAACCGACCTGTACCCTGGCGTGCGCCAGCTACGCTAAGCGCTTCCGGATTGAGGAAATGTTTAAGGATTTCAAAAATAACGGGCGAGGCTTTGGCTTGGAACTCACCGGCCTGCGGCATGCGGATCGCCTGGCGCGCCTGCTGCTGGCTCTGGCCTTGGTCTACACGTGGCTGTTGTTGTGGGGGGCCTATGTGATTGCCACCGGCCAGCACAAGCTGGTCGATAACGTCCGCCAGCCCACGCTGAGTGTGTTCCAAACGGGGCTGCGCTTCGTCCTGCGCTTGTGGCACCAGGGACAATTGAGACGGTTTCATTGGCATCTCTCAATGCTCACGGAGGCTTCCAATTGATAGTTCCAATTACTGTCCCCTATTCAGCAATCAGACCACAGAAGATTGGTACACTACATCATAACCTGTTCTCGTTCCTCCGCCCGGCGATCAATCGCCGGGCTCCAGAGCAGCGCCCCCTGAAGGGGGCTGAAAGTCGGCTTCAGCCGGCGGCGTCGTGAAGCCCGGCCAGTTCATGGCCGGGCGGAGGTGTCGTCACCTGAAGTGCTGGAGTGTCCCAATGTCGTGTGTCTCGATTTAGAATAAAGGGTGGCTATCGCCCAGCCTTTCTGGGACGAGAGAGATGGATAAAGACAATCCATCTCCACTTACCTGAAGACCTCATAAAATCGATAAAATCGCGATCAAAAGGCGTTGAATAACCTGCGTCTCACTCTTCTCAAAATTTGCTTGCTCGGTGTTGTGGCTTTATAGAGACCACGAGAAATAACTCGATAAAACGGCCACAACAGACGGCTTTCATTAGTGAGTTCATCTTCTTTATATCCATAGACTTTAGCTAGATCAATAACTTCCTGAGCTAAGGTAAACCCAAATAGCCTATCATTTTTCCACTTGGAAAGTGATCCTTTATGTAAATACTCACTATCAGCGAGATTCTTTTCAACTCCCAAAAATTTAAAAATAAGTTCCAAGTGATTTAGAGAAGAAACCATGTCTTCGTACTTAACTACAATTAATCTATCTTTCACAATTTCTCTAAGTTTCAGAAGGTTACGATAGGCAACCAACCATTCATATTGATTTTGCTCAGGAGGTGTTTTCCATCGTTTAAAAGCGGAGTACAGCGTGTCCATAGGATTTCTGACCAACCCTATTAAGCAAAAGTCAATATCTGGGTATCTCCTGATACACTCGATAATCAATTCAAGAGCTGACCATTGGAATAAATGATGAGGTGACTTTTCAACAAACACAGGAGAGTATTTCTCACAGAGCAGCTTCCAGCCATTAAATATGAGG
>CAZLYT010000716.1:0-99481 GCA_964563515.1 uncultured Candidatus Competibacteraceae bacterium
GGAGAGGTCGAACATGAAAGAATTCCATCTCGGAATGCATACCATGAATAATATGAATTGGCGTCATGCCGTCAAGAGCAATATCCTACCTGCTGAAGCAGAGGAGCCATGTCATGGTTGGTAGGACACTCTACGACAAGCTTTGGGACGACCACGTAGTGCGGGTCAATAGCGACGGCAGCGCCTTGCTCTACATCGACCGGCACCTGGTGCATGAGGTGACTTCGCCCCAGGCTTTCGAGGGGCTGGAGCTCGCCAGCCGCCGACCCTGGCGGATCGCCTCCATGCTGGCCACGGCAGATCACAACGTGCCGACCACGGACCGCAGCGGAGGGATCCCGGATCCCGTATCGCGGCTGCAAGTGGACACCCTGGATCGCAACTGCGAGCGCTACGGCATCGTGGAGTTCGGCATGAACGACGCGCGCCAAGGGATCGTCCACGTCATCGGGCCCGAGCAAGGCGCTACCTTGCCCGGAATGACTGTGGTTTGCGGCGACTCCCACACCTCCACCCACGGCGCTTTCGGAGCGCTCGCCTTCGGTATCGGCACCTCCGAGGTCGAGCACGTAATGGCCACCCAGTGTCTGGTGCAGCGCAGGATGCGCTCCCTGCTGGTGGAGGTGAATGGCCGCCTCGCGACCGGTGTCGGCGCCAAAGACGTGGTACTGGCCGTGATCCGCCAGATTGGCACCGCCGGTGCTGCCGGCCATACCATCGAGTTCGGTGGTGAAGTGCTGCGAGCCTTGTCCATGGAAGGGCGCATGACGGTGTGCAACATGGCGATCGAGGCGGGTGCACGCAGTGGCATCGTCGCAGTCGACGACACCACCTTGGAGTATCTGGCCGGGCGGCCATTCGCTCCAACCGGCGCCATGTGGGAGCGGGCGGCGGCCGCCTGGCGCGAGCTCCACAGCGACGCCGATGCCGCTTTCGACCGCGTGGTTCGGGTCGACGCCGCCGCTTTGGTTCCGCAGGTCAGCTGGGGCACTAGCCCGGAGATGGTCATCGGCGTGGACGAGCGCATCCCCGATCCGGACAGGGAGCCCGATCCGGTGCGTCGCGACGGCATGCAGCGCGCGCTCCGATACATGGGGTTGCAACCGGGCATGTCCCCGGCGGACATTCCGCTGGACCGGGTCTTCATCGGCTCCTGCACCAACTCCCGCATCGAGGACTTGCGGGAGGCGGCTGCGGTCATCGGGGGCCGCAAAGTCTCTACCAAGCTGAAGCAGGCGATGGTGGTGCCGGGATCCGGTCTGGTGAAGCAGCAGGCGGAGGCCGAAGGTCTGCACCGGATCTTTGTCGAAGCGGGTTTCGAGTGGCGCGAGCCCGGTTGCTCCATGTGTCTGGCCATGAATGCCGACCGGCTAGGTCCCGGCGAGCACTGCGCGTCGACTTCGAACCGTAACTTCGAGGGTCGGCAGGGGCAAGGTGGGCGGACCCACCTGGTGAGTCCAGCCATGGCCGCCGCAGCGGCGCTGTGCGGGCAGTTCGTGGACGTGCGCCAGATCAGCCACTAGAAAGCGAGCACGCTCGCCGGCGTCAGCGTTGTTGCCACCAATCCGCCGGGGCCACGTTCAACCGCAATCTCAGAGAACTAGCCGCCCAACAGCCGCTATCAGGAGCTCAATATGGAACCTTTCGTCAGCCATACCGGCTTGGTCGCACCCTTGGATCGCGCCAATGTCGATACTGACGCTATCATTCCCAAGCAGTTCTTAAAATCGATCCGTCGCATAGGCTTCGGACCAAACCTGTTCGACGAATGGCGCTACCTGGACCACGGCGAACCAGGGCAGGACCACTCCAAGCGCCCGCTGAATCCTGATTTCGTGCTCAATCAACTGCGCTATCAGGGCGCTAGCATCTTGTTGGCGCGCAAAAACTTCGGTTGCGGATCGTCTCGTGAGCACGCTGTCTGGGCCTTGAGCGAAGCGGAATTTCGAGCGGTCATCGCCCCCAGCTTCTCCGACATCTTCTACAACAACTGCTTCAAGAATGGCTTCTTGCCAGTTGTGTTACCGGAAGACGTAGTCGACGCTCTGTTCCGAGACGCCGCGCAGGAGGGCTACCGCCTGCGCATCGACTTGGAAGCTCGCGTAGTCGTCACCCCCGCGGGTAGCAGGCACTCCTTCGAGGTCGATGAATTTCGCCGGGATTGCCTACTTCGCGGTCTGGACGAGATTGGCCTCACCCTGAAGCATGCCGAAGACATACGAGCCTACGAACAACGGCGTAGGGAGTCGGCACCGTGGCTGTTCAGTCCGACCCGCTGAGGGCCGGGCATGACCAAGCGCATATTGATTCTTCCCGGCGACGGCATCGGCCCCGAGATCGTGGCGGAAGCAACCAAGGTGCTGGAGCGACTGCGTCGCGACCACGGCCTCGACGTGGAGCTGGCTGAAGGGCTGATCGGCGGGTCGGCCTATGATCGGAGCGGTTGCCCGCTACCGCAGGAGACCCTCCAGCTTGCGCGCCAGGCCGACGCCGTGCTGCTGGGCGCAGTGGGCGGGCCGCAGTGGGACGGCCTGGCTCGCGACCAGCGCCCGGAATGGGGTTTGCTCACGATTCGCCGAGAGCTCGACCTGTTCGCCAACCTGCGTCCGGCGATCCTCCACGCCGAGCTCGCCGCTGCTTCCACGCTGCGCCCGGAGGTGGTGGCGGGGCTCGACATCCTGATCGTCCGCGAGCTCACCGGCGGCATCTATTTTGGTGAGCCAAGGGGGATCCGTACGCTGGAGAACGGCGAGCGGGAGGGCTACAACACCCTGGTCTACAGGGAGTCCCAGATCGAGCGGATCGTCAGGGTGGCCTGTGAGGCGGCCATCAAACGCGGCGGCAAACTGTGCTCGGTGGATAAGGCCAATGTGCTGGAAGCCACCATGTTATGGCGTGAGGTCGCCGAACGGGTGGCGAGAGATTACCCGGCCGTGGCGCTGAGTCATCTCTATGTCGACAATGCCGCAATGCAACTGGTGCGCGCGCCCAAGCAGTTCGACGTCATGGTGACCACCAATATGTTCGGTGACATCCTCTCTGACGCCGCGGCCATGCTCACGGGCTCCATCGGCATGTTGCCCTCGGCCTCACTCAATGCCGAGCGGCGGGGCCTGTACGAGCCCATTCACGGCTCGGCGCCGGATATCGCCGGCCGAGACGTCGCCAATCCCCTGGCCACGATATTGTCGGTGGCCATGATGCTGCGCTATTCGCTGGAGGAGCCCGAGCTGGCCGATCGGGTCGAACGCGCCGTCGCTGGGGTGCTCGCGGATGGACTTCGCACCACCGACATCGCCACTGCCGGCGGGCACCAGGTCGGAACCGCCGAGATGGGCGATGCGGTTGTCGATGCCTTGAACCGATAGCCCGATACCAAGGGCGTCTCGAGTCGTGCTCGAAACAGGTATTGCGCGCCTACGATCGCAACACTGGTGCATTTCTTAGGGCGCGGTCCGAGTTCCGCAGTAGTGTTGCCACTATCGATAACCTTACAGTCATCGGCGGGGCGGAAGCTGGCCACGGCAACGTCCTGCACTCGTAGCCAGAGTGCTAGAGGTTCAGAGTCATGAGCAGAAAGTTCGACGTAGCAGTAGTAGGCGCCACTGGCGCGGTGGGAGCGGCCATGCTCAGCATCTTGGCAGAGCGTCGCTTTCCCGTGGGCCGCGTTCACGCCCTGGCCAGCAGCCGCTCTGCGGGTAGCAGCGTGGGCTTCGGCGAGCAGCAACTGACCGTCGAGGATATGCGCGGCTTTGATTTCTCCAAGACCCAGATTGGATTGTTCTCCGCCGGCGGTTCGGTGTCCGAAGAGTTCGCCCCGAAAGCCGCCGCGGCGGGCTGCGTAGTGGTAGATAACACTTCCCAGTTTCGCTACGAGGATGACATTCCCCTAGTGATTCCCGAGGTCAATCTGCATGCGGTGGCGGACTACCGCAACCGGGGCATCATTGCCAACCCGAATTGTTCCACCATCCAGATGCTGGTGGCACTGAAGCCAATACAGGACGCGGTCGGAATCGCGCGCATCAATGTGGCGACCTATCAGTCGGTGTCTGGCACGGGCAAAGAAGCCATCGAGGAATTGACCGTCCAGAGCAAGGCTTGGCTCGAGGGCAGGCAGCTCAGCTGCGAGGTCTATCCGAAGCCTATTGCTTTCAACGTGCTCCCGCAGATCGACAATTTCATGGAGAACGGGTACACGCGGGAAGAAATGAAGATGGTGTGGGAAACCCGCAAGATCTTCGAAGATGCTGCGATTCAGGTGAATCCCACCACGGTGCGGGTACCGGTGTTCTACGGACATTCGGAAGCGATCCACATCGAGACCCGGGACAAGATCACCGAGGTGGCGGTGCGAGATCTGTTGGCCCACGCCCCCGGCGTGACCTTGATGGATGAACGCAAGCCGGGCGGTTACGCGACTGCGCTCACCGAGGGTGCTGGTCGTGACGACGTTTTCGTGAGCCGGGTTCGGGAGGACATCTCACACCCGCGCGGTATCGATCTCTGGGTGGTGTCGGACAACGTCCGCAAGGGCGCAGCTCTCAACAGCATCCAGATTGCGGAAATCTTGATAGAACGTTACCTGTGAGTCGGGTCTGACCGCGTACAACACCGGTCGGATGCCACCGCGGGGGAGTCCAAGAATTGGGGATTCGTCCATGAACCGGAAGTTGTTTCGCGCCGTCTCTGCTGCCATGTTGGCCGTTCCCGGAACGGTTGCGGCACTTGGGCTCGGCCCTATAGATGTGAAGTCGGCACTCGATCAACCGCTCTACGCCGAAATCCCCATCTTGTCGGCCAGCGTGTCTGAGCTGCAGCAACTCAGCGCCGGCCTGGCACCACCGGACCTGTTCGACCGTCTCGGGCTCGAGCACCCGCCGGTGTTGTCGGGGGTCGACGTGCGGGTCGTTGGTGTCGATGGCGGCGCACCGCACATCGTCGTCACCTCGCGCGGTGCCATGCGGGAACCGCTGCTGAACCTGGTGGTGGACGTACGCTGGCCCGGCGGTCGCTTGCTCCGAGACTTCGCTGTACTGCTCGATCCCCCCAATTTGGCGCGTCGGACAGGGACCCGGCAAACTGCGGTAACCGCCACTGGATTCACGCCGTCGCAACCAATGCCGGGCTTCAACGGCGACAGCTATCGGGTGGCCAACGGCGACACGCTATGGCGCATCGCCACCGCGGCTCGTCCCGACACCTCGGTGACGGTGCAACAGATGGTCATGGCGCTGTTCCGGGCCAACCCCGAGGCGTTCTTCGCCCCCAATATCAACAGCCTGAATGCCGGTGCCAAGCTTCGGATTCCGACCCGGGATGAAATCCAGGCCATGGGGCGAGCCGAGGCCTTGGCCGAGGTCCGGCGTCAGCTCGGGCTGAGCAGCCCAAGCCAGGTGGCGGCGGCCGAGACCACCTCTGACGAGCCCAAAGCAGCGCCCTTGGCGCTTGAACCAGAATCAGTGGCGCAACCGCCGTCGCTGCGTCTGGTGGACGCCGAGAGCGTTGGCGCAACCGCCGCCGCCACTACCGCCGACAAGCCGGTGTCCCAGATCGATGTGCCGGGTAGCGAGTCGCCTGGAGCCGATCCGCTGATTCGCCTGGAAGGTGGCGGTGTCGGGCTGCAACTGGTCGGCATGGATGAGCTCGAGGCCCGGCTCCCGGGGTTGGTCGGCGTCGAGGACGTGGCCTTGGCGGCTCGCGAAGTAGGCGAGTCCGTGGACGCCGCGCTGGCCGCCACGCAAGCAGCCGATGCAACCGTTGGCGACCCCGTGGTGGAGCCTCCCATGGAGGGCACCGAGCCCGTGGCAGCGGTGCCCCTGGAGACCGCGGCTGCCCCGGCAAACGATGACCTGGACGCCGCAGCACAAAGCGCGACTGTCGAGGCCACCACCCGAGCCGCCGGATCATCCCTGACGGCCCAGGAGGCAGCGGCGGCTAGCGAGTCGCCCGTGGGCGATACTGCTGCGACCTCGCCAGTCGGCGCCGAAGAGGAAGCCGAGTCATCGGCCGTTGTCAGCGCGGCTGCCGCGCCGTCCGCGGACACGACAGCGGCGCCCGCCACGCCGGCGCCCGATACCGCTACCGAGGCCAATCAGGGCGCGTTGGCGAAGATTAGCGGCTGGTTACAAAACACCCGCGACGGATTGATGCAGGACCCGCGTCAATTGGCCATCGGCGGGGGCGCCTTGCTGGTTCTAGCGCTCGCGGTGCTGGCGGCTCTGCGCCGGCGCAAGGGGCGTGCGGGCGACCACGAGCAACCCGCGCCTGCTTCCGCCGTCGCAACCACTCGGGCGGCCGCCCCCATGGCGCCGCCGGTGCGCGAGCAAAGTCAGTCCGTGCCGGCCGAAGCTGAACAGGGTCCGGAAACTCCAGCCCCAGCGGTACCGGCGGCAGGGCCAGGGGTTGTACATGCCAGAGCGCGGGTGGACAACGTCAAGCACGCGGACTTCCTGATGGCCATGGGGCAGTATGGGGATGCGGCGGACCTGCTGCGCGAGGGTCTCGAGGAAGAACCGGAGCGGGACGCGTTGCGATTGAAGCTGCTGGAGTGCTTCCGTGAAAGCGACGATGCCGAGGAGTTCAGGGCCCTTGCCGAGAGCGATCGGAAGCGCCTGACAGCGTCTGGGTTGTGGTCTCAGGTGGAGCAGCTGGCGCAGGGTTTTGCCCTCCTGTGCACCCAACCGGTCACGGAAGTATCACTGGCGAGTTCTACCGCCCATGCCGACCTCGATGACGAGCTGGACCTCGGTGAGATCAGTGACGCTCTGGCGGCTAACTCGGCTACGGACCCCGAGGAGCTCGTGAGTGACGAGGAGCTTGACCGCACGGTGGAGGCCGAGCTGCGCAAGCTCGAGGAGCAAAGCTTGACCGAAGATCAGGATGCGGACGTCATTTCCTTCGAGGAATTCCAGTGGCAGCGGGCCGCCGGCGGTGCCGCGGCTTCTTCGACTCAGCAAGCACCGGCGGCCGCCACGCAGCAGGTTAGCGACAGCTGGGAGATGAGCACCGCGGCCTCGGAGGATGAGGGTAGCTCCAACTTCAATGAAGAAGAGCAGTCTTTTGTGGAGACCAAGCTCGACTTGGCCCGTGCCTATCTGGAAATGGGCGACGATGCAGGGGCCCGCACCTTGTTCGAGGAAGTGCTGGAGGAAGGCAACCACGGCCAGCGGGAGACGGCGCAGCAGGCCTTGGTGCGGCTCGGCTAGCAGCAACTATCCGGCGGCCACGGCGCCACCCCGCGACTTTTGTGCCAACGGGAGCCTAGCGTGCGCGTCGCGCTAGGTGTCGAATACGACGGCAGCGGGTTCTGTGGCTGGCAACGTCAACCCGCCGCGCGCAGCGTTCAACGCTGCCTGGAACAGGCGCTGTCTCGGGTGGCCGATCACCCCGTTGGGCTGGTGTGCGCCGGGCGCACCGACGCCGGCGTCCACGCTACCGGGCAGGTGGTGCATTTCGACACCCAAGCCCAGCGCGCCAGTCACAACTGGGTTCTGGGCGCCAATTCGAAGCTACCGCCGGATATCCGGATTCGCTGGGCCCAGGCGGTTCCCGAGGACTTCCACGCACGCTTCAGCGCCCGCGCCCGGCGTTACACTTACGTATTCTTGTGCGCGCCGGTGCCCTCTGCCTTGTACCGGCAAAGAGTGGCATGGAGCCGGGTCGCGCTAGACAGCGACCTCATGCACCGGGCCGGAAGGTCGCTGATCGGCGAGCACGACTTCTCTTCTTTTCGCGCCGCCGGCTGTCAGGCGCGGCACCCGCGGCGGCGAATTCATGCTGTGGAAGTCGGGGGCCGCGACAACCTGGTGTTCATCGAGGTCACTGCCAACGCTTTCCTGCACCACATGGTGCGCAACATAGCTGGCATGCTGCGGGTGGTTGGGCTGGGTGACCAGCCCCCGGAGTGGGCAGCCCGCATCCTTGCCGCCCGCGACCGAACCCTGGCGCCGCCGACCGCGCCCCCCCAGGGCTTGTATTTGACTCAGGTGAGCTACCCGACGGCATTCGATCTTCCCACGCCGCCGTGGGTGCCGCCGCTGCTCTAGGGAGGCGCACCCCGGCACACCCTGTGGCCACTGGTGTTTGTGTTAACCTTGCGGCTCGCTCAACCCCCTGTCTGGCTAACTAATGTCCCGCGTACGCGTAAAGATCTGCGGCGTCACCCGTACAGAGGATGCCCGGGCCGCGGTCGCCGCCGGTGCTGATGCAGTCGGTGTGGTGTTCTATCCTCCCAGTCCACGCTGGGTGACGCTGGATCAGGCCCGGGAGATCCGGCTGGCGGTGGGTCCGCTGGTAACGGTGGTGGGATTGTTTCTGGACCAGGACGCGGCGGCAATACGCGCGGCCCTGGATACGGTTCCGCTCGACCTGATCCAGTTCCACGGCGCGGAGCGCGCGAGGTTTTGCGACAGCTTTGGGCGACCCTATGTGAAGGCCGTACCCATGTCTGGGCCCCTGGATGTGGTGCGCTATACAGCAGGCTATCCGCGAGCGAGCGGTTTCCTTTTCGATAGCCACGCCCCGGGACAACGGGGTGGAACCGGGTCAGCCTTCGACTGGAACCGCATCCCCAATGATCTGGGACGGCCCATGATTCTGGCTGGCGGCCTCGAGCCAGAGAATGTCGAACAAGCCGTTCGCGCCACCAGTCCCTATGCGGTGGACGTGAGCAGTGGCGTTGAAAGCGCGCCTGGGATCAAGAGCGAAGCGCTGATCCTGGAGTTCATGAGAGGTGTGGCACGTGGCGACTCCCGCTGAAGCGACAATGCATTATCACTATCCGGATGAGCGCGGCCATTTCGGTCCCTATGGTGGCCGTTTTGTTGCCGAAACGCTGACCGAGGCCCTCGATGAGCTGACCGCGGCCTACCATCGCTATCTCGGCGACGCGGACTTTCTTGCCGAGCTGGATTCGGATCTGGCGCACTACGTGGGGCGCCCATCGCCGCTGTACTTCGCAGAGCGTTGGAGCCGCGAGCTGGGTGGCGCCAAGCTCTACCTCAAGCGTGAAGATCTCAATCACACCGGTGCTCACAAGATCAACAACGCTATCGGTCAGGCGCTGTTGGCACAGCGCATGGGCAAGCGCCGGGTCATCGCTGAAACGGGCGCTGGCCAGCACGGCGTGGCGACTGCCACGGTGGCGGCGCGGTTGGGGCTGGAGTGCGTCGTCTACATGGGCTCGGAGGATATTCAACGCCAGAGCCCGAACGTGTTCCGCATGAAACTGCTGGGAGCCACGGTGGTGCCCGTCAACTCCGGCAGCCGTACGCTCAAGGACGCGCTCAACGAGGCCCTGCGGGACTGGGTGACCAATGTGGACGACACCTTCTACATCATCGGAACCGTGGCCGGACCTCATCCATACCCGGCGATGGTGAGGGATTTCCAGGCCATCATCGGTCGGGAGTGTCGCACCCAGATCCTCCAGCGCGAAGGCAAGCTGCCGGATGCCCTGGTGGCATGTGTGGGAGGCGGTTCCAATGCCATCGGTCTGTTCTATCCCTTCATCGATGACGCTGAGGTCGCCATGTACGGAGTCGAAGCTGGCGGCGAGGGCATCGCCACCGGTCGCCACGCTGCCCCCTTGAGCGCAGGCCGTCCCGGAGTGCTGCACGGCAATCGCACCTACCTGATGGAAGATGACAACGGACAGATATTGCCGACGCATTCCATCTCTGCCGGCCTCGACTACCCCGGGGTGGGGCCAGAGCATGCGTGGTTGAAGGACAGCGGTCGGGCCCATTACGTAGCGGTGGATGATGCCGCGGCGATGGCCGGTTTCCACAAGTTGACGCGTACCGAGGGCATCATCCCAGCCTTGGAGTCGGCCCACGCGCTCGCCTATGCCGAAGATCTCGCCAAGGGCATGCGCCCGGACCAGGTGGTCCTGATCAACCTTTCCGGCCGTGGCGACAAGGACATCAATACCGTGGCCACCCGTGAAGGCATAAGCCTCTGACTCAACGCGGAGTGCACCGAGCATGAGCCGAATCACGACGCGTTTCGAAACGCTTCGACAGCGGGGCAGGCGGGCTTTGGTCCCTTATCTGATGAGCGGCGATCCCAACCGTGCGACCACCGTGCCTCTCATGCACGCCCTGGTTGCCGCCGGCGCCGATCTGATCGAGCTGGGCATCCCCTTCTCCGATCCCATGGCCGACGGCCCGGTGATTCAGGCGGCCGGCGAACGCGCGCTGGACAATGGCGTTGCATTGGGCCATGTGCTGGAAATGGTGGCCGAGTTTCGGCGCCAGGACGTGGCGACGCCCGTGGTGTTGATGGGCTATCTAAATCCCATCGAGATCATGGGCTATGAACGGTTCGCGGGCGCGGCCGCGAAGGCCGGGGTCGACGGGGTTCTCACCGTCGACCTGCCGCCGGAAGAATCGACGGAGCTGGTAGCGGAGCTGGAGAGTCATGGGCTCGACCCAATCTTCCTGACCGCGCCCACCACGAGCCACCAGCGCCTGGCCCATATCGCGGAGCTTGCCAAGGGCTTCATCTACTATGTTTCGCTGAAAGGCGTGACCGGAGCTGACCGGTTGGACACCTCGACGGTGGAAGCTAAGCTGCGGGAATTGCGCGCGTTGACCACGTTGCCGGTGGGCGTGGGATTCGGCATCTCGACCCCACAGGCCGCGGCCCAGGTGGCGGCAATTGCCGACGCGGTCGTGGTGGGCAGCGCCCTGGTGGCCCGTATGGGTGAGCATCGCGACGATCCCTCGGCACTCACCGCTGCCGTCACCGAGCTGGTTGTGGAGATGCGCCAGGCGATGGATCGCGATGCCGCGATGGCCTGAGCGTGCACTGGGGCTGGAGAGTGAGCAGGTCATGAGCTGGTTTGAAAAGCTGGTCCCGGCGCGCATCCGCACCGAGGCCAACAATCGCCGCCGGACAGTGCCCGAAGGCGTATGGAGCAAGTGCGACGCCTGCAACGCCGTCCTCTACCGCGCCGAGCTGGAGCGCAACCTGTACGTCTGCCCCAAATGCGGCCACCACATGCGCATCGGGGCGCGGGTGCGGTTGGACCGCTTCCTGGATCCGGAACCGAGGCAGGAAATCGGACGAGGGATCGAACCACAGGATTTTCTCAGGTTTCGCGACAGCAAGAAGTATCGGGATCGACTGGTCCAGGCCCAGAAGTCCGTGGGCGAAAAAGATGCCCTGGTGGTGATGGAAGGCACGCTGAAGACCGTTCCGCTGGTGGTTGCGGCCTTCGAGTTCAACTTCATGGCGGGCTCCATGGGCTCGGTGGTGGGCGAGCGCTTCGTGCGCGGCGTCAACCGCTGTCTGGAACGGGAGATTCCGCTGGTGTGTTTTGCAGCCAGCGGCGGCGCTCGGATGCAGGAAGCGCTGGTGTCGCTCATGCAGATGGCGAAAACCAGCGCCGCGCTTACCCGGCTCGCCGGCCGGGGCTTACCCTATATCTCGGTGATGACCGATCCGACCACTGGCGGGGTCTCCGCCAGCCTTGCCATGCTGGGTGACATCAACGTCGGCGAGCCCGGAGCCTTGATCGGCTTCGCCGGGCCCCGGGTCATCGAACAGACGGTGCGCGAGACCCTGCCGGAGGGATTTCAGCGTAGCGAATTTCTGCTGGAGCATGGCGCCATCGATCTGATCGTCGACCGACGCCAGATGCGGGACCGCCTGGCTCGGCTGCTGGCAATGCTGACCGGCCTTGCTGCCCCCGCCGATGCGGAGCCAAGCGAAGCCGAGTCGTCCCCCGGACCCGCCGTCGAAACCGCTCCCGAAACGGTCGCCAATGCCGGCCCCGGTGGCGACAGCAACAGCGACTGATCCGCTTTGAGTAAAGCCTCGAGGTCCATGGAGCGCCGTTTTTCTCGTCTGGAAGACTGGCTGCAGTGGCAGGAGACGCTGCACCCTCGATCCATCGATCTCGGCCTCGACCGCCTGCAGGTGGTAGCTGCTCGGCTGGGACTGTCGCGGCCGGCACCCACTGTGATCACAGTAGGCGGAACCAATGGCAAGGGCTCCTGCGTGGCGTTGCTGGAGAGCGTATTGACCGCATCCGGCCGCCGCGTGGGAAGCTATACCTCGCCCCATCTGCTGCGCTACAACGAACGCATTCGCATCGATGGCGTGGAGGTGGAGGACGATCTCCTTTGCGACGCCTTCGATCGCATCGATCGTGCCCGCGGTGATATATCGATTACCTACTTCGAGTTCGGCACCTTGGCCGCCCTGGACTTGTTCCAGCGGGCCAAACTGGAAGTGGCGCTGTTGGAGGTGGGACTGGGCGGGCGACTCGACGCCGTCAACCTGGTCTCCGCCGATGTGGCCCTGGTCGTGACCATCGACTTGGACCACTTGGACTGGCTGGGCCCCGATCGTGATCGCGTGGGGCGCGAAAAGGCCGGAATCTTCCGCCGTGGCCGCCCCGCCGTGGTGGCCGACCGCCAACCTCCCGCAGGTCTGCTCGACGCGGCAGACGCCATCGGCCCTCGCTTGCTGCTGCGTGGGCAGGACTACAGCGTGGCCTCGTACCCGGACGGAAGCTGGGACTGGCACAGCAGCTCCGGGGCCGACTTGAGCAGATTGCCAGCACCCGCCTTGCCTGGACCCTGGCAGCTCGACAACGCCGCCGCCGTGGTGACGGTGTTGCATTGCCTGGCCGAGGTGCCGACGCGCAAGGCCATCGAGCAAGGGCTGCGGACGGTGGGAGTTCCTGGCCGTCAGCAGTGGATCGAGGGCAGGGTGCCGATGCTGCTGGATGTGGCTCACAACGCCCAGGCGCTGCGAGCCCTGACCGCAGCGCTCAGGCAACAGCAGGTGCCGGGGCGCACCCTCGCGGTGCTGGGTATGCTGGCAGATAAGGATTTGGACGCGGCCTTCACCATCACGTTGCCGGTAATCGACGGTTGGTACCTGGCCACGCTGGGGGGCGCCCGCGGCCAGCCGTCGGAAGCACTGGCGAAGGCGCTGCAGGATATGGGCGATACGCGTCCGAGGCAATGCTGCGCTGATGTTGCCAGCGCCCTGGCCGCTGCCCGCACCGAGGCCGAAGCGGGTGACCGGATTGTGGTTTTCGGGTCATTCCTCACCGTGGCTGGCGCCATGGAAGTGCTGGCGGAGTCGAATCCGCCGCAACTGACGCCTCCGGCCCGCGCCGTCGGCGGTTGAGGAGGCGACTTTGGATCCCCGACTGAAACAGCGCCTGGTCGGTGCAAGTGTGCTGGTGGCACTGGCGGTGATCTTCCTGCCGGAGCTGTTGCGCTCCCCCGGTGAGGGGATCATGAGCTCGGTCGAGCTCGAAATCCCGCCGCCGCCGGAGCCGAGCACCAACCTGAAGCTCCCACCGCCTCCCTCGTCACCCGCCGCCGACCCGAGTCCAGCACTGCCGCGCAGGGACGCCGATGAGGAGCCGCGAGATGCACCGGCGACAACGGCGGAGGAGGCGCCGGGCCAGTCAGCAGCCAATGCCCAGCCGGCACCCACGCCCCGCGCCATCCCCATGGAAGTGGCACCGGATCTAGCCGGCTGGGTGGTTCAAGTGGGCAGCTTCACGGACCCGGAGAACGCGGAGCGGTTGCAGGCGCGCCTGCGGGGCGGGGGCTTTGCGGCCTTCACCGAAAGCGTGGAGTCCGATGGGCGCACCTGGCGCCGGGTCCGTGTCGGCCCCGAGCTCAGTCGCGCCGATGCAGAACGTTTGCAGTCCCAACTCGAGTCTCGATTCGGCATCGACGGCCTGGTACGCAAGCACCCGTGATTCGATGGTGTCTGCTAGACTTGCCGCCTTGCTGGGCCAGCCCGGGCCGAACGGCAGGAGGCGCGCGTTGTCTTCAGGGCACCGGCCACGACGTGCGTGCGGCGACACCGATCCTGAGATGCTAGAGCAGCTGAACTGGGCCGACTACGCGATCCTCGCAATTCTCCTACTGTCCATCGTGGTGAGCTTTTCCCGGGGCTTCCTGCGGGAGGCGCTATCCGTGATCGTCTGGGTGGCAGCATTCGCGGTGGCAACGGCGTACGCTGACCAGGTTGCGGTCAGGCTAACGGACTATGTGGCAGTGCCCTCAGTGCGTCTAGCGGCGGGATTTCTATTGCTGCTGCTGGCCACGCTGATCGTGGCCGGCCTGGTCAGTTATCTGGTGGGGCGTGTGGTAGAAGGCACCGGCTTGGGAGGTACGGACCGTATTCTGGGCATCGTGTTCGGGCTCGTGCGCGGCGTCGTGGTCGTTGTCATACTGGTGATGCTGGCCAGTTTGACACCACTGCCCCAGGATCCGTGGTGGGGAGAGTCTGCCTTGTTGCCTCGTTTCGTCGATCTGGCCGTGCTGGTGCGGGATCTGCTACCTGCCGGCTACGCGGATTACTTTCAGCTCGGCTAGGCGCAGTCCAAGACGCCGCAGGGCTCGGGAGAGCAGGTATGTGTGGAATCATCGGTCTGGTAGCGCACAGCCCGGTCAATCAGGCTCTCTACGACGGCCTAACGGTGCTGCAGCATCGGGGCCAGGACGCGGCCGGCATCATGACCTGCAACGCGGGGCGCTTCTTCCTGCGCAAGGACAACGGCCTGGTCAGGGATGTGTTTCATACTCGCCACATGCGGCGATTGGTCGGAAACATGGGGATTGGCCACGTGCGCTATCCCACGGCAGGTAGCGTCGGTGCCGCCGAGGCGCAGCCCCTTTACGTCAACTCCCCCTATGGCATCGCGCTCGCGCACAACGGCAACCTCACCAATGCCGCAGCCCTGAAAGCAGAGGTGTTTCGTTCGGATCTGCGCCACATCAATACCGATTCCGACTCCGAAATCCTGCTCAACGTGTTTGCCCACGAGTTGCATCGGCAAGGCCGGCTCAGCATCGACGAGAACGACATCTTCGCCGCCATCGAGCGGGTTCATGCGCGTTCGCGCGGCGCCTACGCGGCGGTGACCCTCATCAGCGATTACGGCATCGTGGCGTTTCGAGACCCCTACGGGATCCGGCCGCTGGTGTACGGCCGCCGCGACACGCCGCAAGGAACGGAATACGTGGTCGCCTCCGAGAGCGTCGCGATCGATGCCCTGGGTTTCGAATTGGTGCGCGACCTGCTACCGGGAGAGGCGCTCTACATTACCGTGGACGGTTCCGTGCACACCCGCATCTGTGCCCCACATACCCGTCACGCTCCTTGTATCTTCGAGTACGTTTACTTTGCCCGCCCGGACTCGATCATCGACGACGTCTCCGTGCACAAGGCTCGGCTGAGGATGGGCGATCGGCTCGCCGAGAAGATTCTGCAGGAGTGGCCGGACCACGATATCGACGTGGTCATCCCGATTCCGGACACCAGCCGCACGTCGGCCATGCAGATCGCCTCGGGGCTGGGCGTGAAGTACCGGGAAGGCTTCATCAAGAACCGCTACATCGCCCGTACTTTCATCATGCCGGGACAGGAGATCCGCAAGCGCTCAGTGCGCCAGAAGCTCAACGCCATCGATCTGGAGTTTCGCAGTAAGAACGTGCTGCTGGTGGACGATTCCATTGTCCGCGGCAACACCTCCAAGCAGATAATCCAGATGGCCCGCGAAGCCGGCGCCAACAGTGTCTACTTCGCCTCCGCCGCACCCGAGGTGCGCTACCCCAATGTCTACGGGATCGACATGCCGGCGGTGGAGGAGTTCGTCGCGCACGGCCGCGACGTGGCACAAATCCAGCGCGAGATCGGTGCCGATCGGCTCATTTATCAAGACCTAGAGGATCTCATCGAGGCGGTGCGGCGGGGCAATCCACGATTGCACGAATTCGAAGCCAGTTGCTTTGATGGCCACTACGTCACCGGTGACGTGGACGACGCCTACCTGGTTTCCCTAAGCAATACTCGGTCAGACGCCGCCAAGCGCACCCGGGCGCGACGCGATGACAACGTGGTGGACCTTCACAACGCCAACTGACCACGGCGGCAGCCGCCAGCCGTTGGAGAGGTGTCCACGGCTGGTACGCAAGCGGACCGGACGGCAAGCCAGATGAAAGCAGACCCATCGACCGAGCTTGGCTTCAACACCCTCGCGGTGCGAGCGGGACATCGCCGCAGCCCGGAGGGCGAGAACGCGGAGCCGATCTACACCACCTCTAGCTTCGTGTTCGATTCCGCCGCCCAGGCGGCGGCGCGCTTCGCCGGCACCGAAGAGGGCAACGTCTACTCGCGTTTTACCAACCCAACGGTACGGGCGTTCCAGGAGCGGCTGGCGGCATTGGAGGGCGGCGAGGCCTGCGTGGCCACGGCGTCGGGGATGGCGGCGATTCTGGCGACCTGCATGACGCTGCTGAAGGCCGGCGACCACATCGTCGCCTCCCAAAGCCTGTTTGGCACGTCCTTGTCATTGTTCTCCAACTACCTGTCCCGGTTTGGCGTCGATGTCAGCTTCGTGCGGCTCAGTGACCTGGAGGCCTGGGAGGCGGCGCTGCGAGCCGAGACCCGCATGCTGTTCCTGGAGACGCCATCCAACCCGCTGATGGAGCTGGTGGATCTGCCCGAGCTGGCCGCCATCGCCCGGCGCCGTGGCGCGCTGCTGGTGGTCGACAACTGCTTCTGCACGCCGGCCCTGCAGCAACCCCTGGCATTGGGAGCAGACCTGGTGGTGCATTCGGCCACCAAGTTCATCGACGGCCAGGGACGCTGCATCGGTGGCGCGGTGATCGGCGACAGTGTCCTCGTGGGCCGGGATATATTCGGCTTCCTGCGCACCGCCGGCCCCACCATGAGCCCCTTCAATGCCTGGGTATTCTTGAAGGGTCTCGAGACACTGGCGCTGCGGATGCATGCGCAAAGCGAGGCGGCGCTGGCGTTAGCCCAATGGCTGGAGGGGTTGCCGCAGGTGGTGCAAGTCCATCACCCGGGTCTGCAGAGCCATCCCCAGCACGCGCTGGCAAAGCGCCAGCAGCGCCACTACGGCGCTGTGCTTTCGTTCCGGGTGCGCGGTGGCAGGGAGGCCGCTTGGCGGGTCGTGGACAACACCCAGTTGCTGTCGATCACCGCCAATCTGGGCGATGTGAAGTCCACCATCACCCACCCGGCCACCACCACCCATGGCCGCCTGACACCCGAGGAGCGTGAACGTGCCGGGGTGGGAGAGGGCTTGCTGCGGATTTCGGTGGGTTTAGAAGAGCTTTCCGACCTGCAGGCGGATCTGCTACGTGGCCTGTAGCCGGTGAAAGGACGGTGAGCACTAAGGCCGCAGCCACCATCAAGCTGATCACCTTCGACCTGGACGACACCCTGTGGGACATCTGGCCGGTGATCGCGCGGGCAGAGGCGCGCATGCACGAGTGGCTGGTGGAGTACTTCCCTCGCATTCCGAAGGCCTACGAGCCCGTCGATTTGCGAGCCCTGTGCGGCGAGATCGCCCTGCAGCAACCAGGGGTGGCCCACGATCGCACTGCGCTGCGCAAGCTGGGGCTGGCGCTGGCCGCGGAGCGAGTCGGCTATCGGGACTTCTGCTCAGATTCCGCCTTCGAGATCTTCTATGCCGCCCGCAACGAGGTAGTGCTGTTCGAGGAGGTGTTGCCAGCATTGGAGCGGTTGCATCAACGCTATCAGCTGGCCGCGCTGAGCAACGGCAACGCCGATATCGAGCGCATCGGACTCGGCCATCTGTTCGATTTCTGCCTCAATCCCCTGGACGTGGGGGCCCCCAAGCCGGAACCCCTGATGTTTCGTGAAGCCTGTCGACGAGCCAGAGTGGAGCCCCATCAGGTGGTGCATGTGGGCGATGATCCGGATCATGACGTGCGCGGGGCGGCGGTGGTGGGTATCGGCACGGTTTGGGTGAATCGCGGCGCCAAGGTTTGGATCGGGGAGCCGTCGCCGGATGCCGAGGTGGCCACCCTGGAAGAGCTTGAGACCGTGCTGTCACGCTGGGACCGGTGATCACACGAGCCCGATGGCACGCGCTGCTTGCACCGATCCGCCGGCAGCGCGGGCGGATGCCAATCCGTTCGGATCGAATCGAGGTAAGTCATGCCCACCAAGCCGCTAAGCCGTTTCCCGGTGCCTGCGCTGGAAGCGCTCCCCGAGGACGTCCGGGAGCGCATCCTGGCGGTGCAGGAGAAGGCCGGCTTCGTGCCCAACGTATTCCTGGTGCTGGCTCACCGCCCGCAAGAGTTTCGTGCCTTCTTCGCCTACCATGACGCCCTGATGGAGAAGGAGCAGGGACTTAGTCGGGCCGAACGCGAGATGATCGTAGTGGCGACCAGTGCCGCCAACCAATGCCAGTACTGTGTGGTCGCTCACGGTGCACTGCTACGGATTTACTCCAAGCGGCCGCTGCTAGCTGACCAGGTTGCCATCAACTACCGCCAGGCCGAGCTCAGCACGCGCGAGCGGGGCATGCTGGAATTCGCGCTGAAAGTCGCAGGCGCCGCCGAGGAGTTGGACCAGGGGGACTTCTCGGCCCTGCACCAGCTTGGCTTCGAGGACGAGGAGATCTGGGATATTGGCGCCATTGCCGCCTTCTTTGCACTCTCCAACCGCATGGCCGGCCTCACCCAAATGTGGGCCAACCCGGAGTTTTATCTGCTCGGGCGAGTTCCGCGAGAATCCTCAGCCGGCGCCGTAGAAAGGAGGGAATAGCCGATGCGGGAAAGACATTTGCACTGCCTGGGACCCCATGGCTTCCACCGTGTCAGATATTTGGAATGGGGCGATCCGGACAATCCCCAGGTGGTGATATGCGTGCACGGTCTCACCCGTAATGCGCACGACTTCGACACCCTCGCCAGCAGGCTCGCGTCGCGGCTGCGGGTGCTGTGCGTCGACGTTCCCGGTCGCGGCGGCAGCGATCGCCTCAGCCACCCGCTGGACTACGCCTATCCCCTGTATTGCCAGGACTTGGCCATGGTCATTGCCAGGGCCGATGTGGACGCGGTTGACTGGGTCGGTACCTCCATGGGCGGACTCATCGGCATGATGTTGGCCGCGCAAGGGAACACCCCGATTCGGCGGCTGCTGGTGAATGACGTGGGTCCATTCATCGCAGCTGCGGCACTGGCACGCATCGCCGACTATGTCGGCCGAGCACCGGACTTCCCGAACCTCGCTGCCGCCGAGGCCTATCTGCGCCAGGTGCATGCCCCCTTCGGCCCGCTGAGCGACGCCCAGTGGGCCCAGCTCACGGACCACAGCACCGTGCAAGGCGACGACGGTCGTTGGCGGCTGAGCTACGATCCTGCTATCGCCGAGCCCTTGCGCGCCGCGCCGCCGGACGATCTGGATCTGTGGCCGGTATGGGATGCCATTCGTTGTCCTACACTGGTGCTGAGAGGGTCCGAATCCGACGTCCTGTCCGCCGCGACCGCGACAGCGATGGGGCAGCGGGGCCCGCGGGCTACGGTGCTGGAGTTCCCCGGAATCGGTCACGCGCCAGCGCTGCTCGATCGAGACCAGATTGAGCCGGTGGCGGCGTGGCTATCGGGAGCTTGAGATCCCGCAGCCAGTCGCTGCTGGCCTGCCGGACGAATGTTTGGGATCGGCGACCACACCATGGCTCCGCCGACCTCCGTGCTGCCCGAAGTTCTGGTCAGTTGCCGCCGGCAAGGGGCAGATCGTCGACCGAGCCCTCTTCCTCCTCGTCCTCGTCCTCCAATGGATCCAGCTCGTCCAGCTGATCCAGTTCGTCCAATGCCGGCAGTGGCGGCTCGCCATCGTAGATCAAGTTGAGCCGCCGCTGCAGATAGGCCTCCCGGGCAAACCCGTAGGGGTCCAGGGCAGCGGTGGTGAACACCCGCTCGGCGCCAAGCAGGTCGGCGCGGCGATCAACGATCCGCACAACGGTCATGCCTATTCGTTGATTGGAGGAGTTGAGCAGACCCACGGGGTTGGCCATGGAATCCAGCACCGCGCCGACGCCGTCGCGGCCTCCGCTGGGTCCAATGAGAGGTAGCACCAGGTAAGGACCGGGTGGAATCCCCCACACTGCGAAGGTCTGTCCAAAGTCTTCGTAGCGTTTGGGTGCGTCCATGTGGGTGGCGACGTCGATGGTGCCCAATAGCCCGAACACGGTGTTGTAGACCACCCGGGCGAGATTCTGCACGGCATACGCCGGTTTGCCTTGGAGCAGGTCCTGAAAAATTACCACCGTATCGTCTAGGTTGCCAAAAAAGTTGGTAATGGCACGGTTCACGGGCTCCGGCGTGATCATCTCGTAACCGGTCGCCAACGGTTTCAGCACGACCCGGTCGAGGCTTTCATTGAAGTTGTACATAGCCCGATTGAACGGCTCGTACGGATCCCTCGGGTCGGGCACTGCCCTTGGATTGGACGCACAGGCGCTCAGTGCCAGCATGAGCACGGCTGCCGCAAAGCGCGCTAGGAAGGGCGGCAGATGGGGCATGGACACTCCAATACGGCTTGGTGGCGGGGGATCCGCCGAATGGTAGTCAAATTCACGCCAAAACCTAGTCCAACGGCCGCGGTGGCAATCGGTTGGACCTGATCGGCCGCGTGCATCGGCGTGCATCCTAACCCGGTAGTCGGCCGATCGCGTCGAGCAACCGCCGGCCCGAAGCAAATCTCCCGCCACCGAGGACGTGAATCGACTGCTTTTCCGTTGGTCGTCCAGATAGCCGGTGACTTAGCCGACCGAGCTCCAAATCGACCGGCACCGGAGGTTGATTCCGAGGTAGTCATCACCCTCGGTGTTCTGGTCAATTGGCCCCGGAATTGCTCGGCGTGGGCGAAAGTCAACAAGCCGCCACTGCCATGATCGGACACGCTCATCTCGCTCTCGTCACTCGGGCCATAGAGGGGACCAACGGACCATTGCGCTGCTGTGGGGACTTAGTGCTGGCAATACAACGGTCGCTCTATGGCAGCGAGGCAGCAAGCCTGAGCCCAGACGAGCACGCCCAGGTGGTGCGCTACTTTCAAACCCGCAACGGCGCCAGCGGGAGCCTCGGGCGCTTGCCGCACGGCGCCGCGACGGTCGGCTGTAAGCTCGCTCAGACCCGCTAGCCTCGATCTAAAGGGCGCCCTGTCAGGGCGTCTCGTCCAAGATCATGAACGATACAAATGTGGTCAACAGCGCCATGGCCGCCATCGCTGCCGGCTCGGGAAACAGGATCATGAGTGTTCCCGAGCCGATCCAGATGACCTTTACGATACGTCGCTTCGCCCTGTAGCGAGGGTGGCTTCGTCGCGCGTGGTCATACCGGTACGGCTTCCAGTTCATTGCACGGCCTCCGCTGGGCTAGGTTCTCCTCAGGGGGCGGAATCCCGGTGAGGAAAATCGGGCTAAGGCGTCCCTAAACATGGTCTGCGTCCTCGGCTGGCAGGTCGGGGGATGCCTGTTGCAACTCGACCTGTTCTATACGTTGGAAGCGGCGAGTCAAGCGGCGCGCCGAGGCGTTTACCGATTGGGCGTCCCGATTGGCCATCTCCACATGTCGCGCCAGGTTCTCTAGCCGGCGGCGAAAGCGCTCGAAGTCCTCCCCTAGGTGATCCAAGTGCTCACGGATTAGGTCCGCCTGCTGGCGCGTTGCCTCGTCTCTGAGGACGGCCCGTGCCGTGGTCAAGATCGCCATGAGCGTAGCAGGGGAGGCCAGCCAGACGCGGGCCCGGTAGGCCTCGTCGACCACGTCTGGATGGTGAGCGTGGATCTCGGCGAACACCGCCTCCGCCGGCACGAACATCAGTGCTCCCTCCGCCGTCTCTCCGGTCACTAGATACTTGGTTGCGATGTCTCGCACGTGACGACGCACGTCGGCTGCAAATTGCCGTTGAGCGCCCCGGCGCTCCGAGTCGGGGTAGCTGGGATCGCTGAGCCGCCGATAGCTCTCCAGCGGAAATTTGGCGTCGATGACCACGGTCCCAGTGGGAGGCGGAAGGAACACGACGCAATCGGCTCGAACTCCCGTGCTCAAGGTGTGCTGCAGAGAGAACGCAGACTCCGGTAGGACGTTTCGAATCAGAGCCGCCAGCTGAATTTCCCCGAGTGCACCCCGCGACCGCTTGTCGGAAAGAATTTCCTGCAAAGTCAGCATATTGCCAGACAGCTCTGCGATTCGCCGCTGGGCCTCGTCGATCTGCCCCAGGCGCTGGACCACATCGCCGAAGGTGGCACTGGTGCGCTCGAACCCCTCCGCCAGCTGTTGGCGCACCTGGCCACCGATCTCGCCCAGCCGCCGGTCGACGATCTCGCTCAATCCTTCCACCCGCCGTCCCACCAGATCGGCATTCTGAACCAGCGCCTCTGAAACCTGGCGGCGAACTTCGCCCATCCCTTGCTGCAGCGTCCTGTGCACGGTGCGTAGCGCCTGCAGCTGACGTTGATCAAAGGCCTCACGCTGGCGCGCCAACGCCGCTTCCAAGCGCTCGCGGTCCTCTCCCAGGCGACGCTCCAGCATCTCCCGCGTTTCCGCAAGGCCCAGCAGGGCCTGTTGCAGCTGGCGAGTCTGCTCGGCCAGACGCGCCGTCTGTTCGGCGCTGCGCTCGCGCAACCTGACCTGGCCGATGATCAGGGCTGCCAACAGGGTGAGCGTCAGAGCCGCGACCACGGTCGCTGCCAATAGGTAGTCTGCGGCCATCAGCGGGTTCACCGCTCGAGCTCGAAATGGATGTCGGCGCCACTGCTCTCGGTACCGGTGAAGCTCTCGATGCTCCAGCGGTCACTGAGTCGATAGCGCACCAGGAAGGTGCTCACCGGCTCCATTAAGCCCACGCCGTAGCGAAAATAGAGATCCGGTGTGATGTATTTGCCCACATTGAGGCTGGTTTGCTCGACAGTCTCGCCGGACTCGAAGCTGAGCTCATCGAGCCCGATGTCGCCTACGATCCGTTCCCCCAGCATGTCCCCGCCGCTGGCCGCCAGAGCACTCAGTGCCCGTGACAGCATCTGCCCTTCGCCGGTCTGACCGGTGCCTGGCGGCCGGCCGAACAGCAGATAGGAGAGGGCCTCGGACTGGGGCATGGCGGGCTCGGAAAATACCTGCGTTTGCGGTCGCCGGATGGGACCTGTGACCTGCACGCCGGCGACCACATCCTCGACTCGACGCACGGCCCGCAGGTCGAGCCCCGGGCTGGCGAGAGGGCCGGCAAACAACACCCGCCCACGGTCGATCTCGAGCTCCTGGCCAAAAATCACGTAGGTCCCGGCGGCGATCTCCACAGCACCGCTACCGAGGGGGGCGCGCCCCGGCTCCTGGCGCAACCGCAGAGTGCCCACCAAGCGCGCAGCCAGGCCGTAGGCCTGCACCCGCACCTCGTCGCCCAAGCGCACCGTGACGTCCGCGCTCACGGCGGGTCCGCCGGCAGAGGCTTGCTCTGCCGCATCGTCGGTGCCGACGATGACCGTGTCGTCGGAGACGGTGACGGCGCCTGCCCGATCTGGCGGCTGGATCAGGGCTTCCGGCACGCCCACCTCACCCGTGACGTTGACCCTGCTGGGAGAGGCCTGCACGGCAAGCCGGGGACTGACTTGCAGCGCCAGCGTCTGAGTGTCCGCCGCCTGAAAGCGGTCTCCGGTAATGCGCAGGTCGACCGCCGTGCTGGCGGGATTCAGGGTGCCATTGATGCCGAGGCGCCCGGCCCCGGAGGCGATGTTGCCAACCAGCTGCAGGCGACCATCCTCCTGCCCCGCCAGACGCACTCGTCCCTCCCGCAATGCGAGCCCAGCGGCAGGAATGTCGGCTGCGAGTCCACGCAGGTTTACCTCCCCCGCGAGCACGGGACGATTCGGGGGGCCGCTGAACTGAAGGTCCAGCTCGAGACGTCCGTCCGACTCGGCGACGGCTGGCACCAGCACCGGGAGAAAATCCAACGGCCCTAACTGACCTTCGAGGGTGCCCTCGAGAGTGGGTGAGCCTAGCGGATCGGCGACGACCACCCTGCCGGTCAAGGCGCCCCGATCACGCAATCCCACATTTAGTCGCGCCAGCGCTTGGCCCGCTTCGAGATCGGCTCGCAGACCTGTGTTCTGGAAATCAAGCTCCAGAGTCTGGCCATCGGCGGCATCCAAGGCGAGTTGGCCGTCGTCGAGCCGCAGATCCAGGTTCGCCGTCGGCACGCCGTTGGCAGAAAGTGCCCCCTTGCCGTCTAGAGCCAGCGATCCACGCATCGCCAATCCTGCCGGCAGCAGCGGCGCCAGGCGGGCTAGGGACAGAGCAGACAAGGCTAGCTCAGCGCTGGCCGCGCCCTCCGCGCTGCGATTGCCTACCAGACACAACCTGGCCGGAGTGCTCACCAGGCAACTCCGCTCCAAATCCAGCGCCCCCGAGTCGAACCAGATACTGGATGGTTCCGCCAGCCGCCAGGTGCCGGCGATCGGCTGGCTGAGCTGGAGCTGCTCCAACTGACCGGTCCAGCTACCGCTGTCCTGGTCCAGGCTGCCACTGACGCGGGTCTGCAGCGCCACATCACCGCTGGTGCTGAGCGTGACTACGTGTTGCTGCGGTCGGCCGCCGGCCTCCAGCCGTGCCCGCTCCAGACCGATTCGACCAGCAGCGACGCCGGTGACGGTCAACTCCACCTGCGACTGCTCTGTGCCCGCCAGGTCCACCTTGCCGCGACCGGACAGACTGGCGATGCGATTGTCCGCCAATGCCAGCTCGGTGCCGTCGATGGAGAATTGCAGTCCCGGACGCGCCCGCGGGCCCTGCAGCTCGCCTCGGGCCGCTAGCTGCCCGTCCAGCGCTGGCAGCAGCGGATCGAGGTTGGGTGCCTGGAGTGACCACTGCAGCGCCCAGCGTTGATCTACCGAGCCACTCGCCTGCACTCGATTGGAGCCAAGGGCCACATCGAACCCGGGGATGTGCAGCGACTCGCCGGTTACGCGGACCTCGCCGCCCCCCGACAGTGTTTGCCCTAGCAAGCTGCCGTCGAGGGACACCAGCTGAACCCAGGTGTCGGGTTCTGCGCCGGCGCTGCCCTCGCCCTGGATCTTGAACGCCACGCGGCCAGGGACATCGGGCCACTGCTGGTCAGGCTGCAGGTTGCTGCCACTGATCTTCGCATGCCATGTCGGCACCTTGCCCCAATCTGCTTCCGCTTGCGCCCGCAGCGTGCCACCGAGGGTGTCGCCCCGAAGCTGCTCCAGCACTGCCGCGACCCGACTTCCGCTGAGCGCGGCATGCCATTGACCCGGCGGCACCTGAGCTCCGCCCAGCTCCAGATCCAGGCTGGCGCGGTAGTCGTCGGGGGTGCCGCTGGCAGAGAGCTTACCGGTCTGGCTGGTGACGGCCGAAATCCCCACCAGCGGCCAGGCCAGCGCCTGCCAGTCGCCCTGGGCTGCAAAGGTCAGATCCTGCGGATCGATACTGGCGCTGAGATCGAGCTTGGCGTCGCTGCCGACCTGGCGAATCTCCAATCGTTGCAGCTCGGCCTCGGCGCCGTTACGTGCCTGGGCGCGGAGGATCAGGGTGGGCAACACTCCGTCGGCGCCGAGCGCAGCCGCGCGGAGGTAGCTCTCCACGCTTGCTTCAGCGGCGCTGCCCTGTCCACTGACCTCCAGATTCCCCCTCGGGGCTTGTGCCACTGCGGCACCGGTGAGCGGCCAGCGCAGGGCGCTCCAGCTGGCGGTAGCCTGGTAGGCCCCATCGTCCGTTCGGTAGCGGCCCTTGAGCAGAAGTCGCAGCGGCGAATCGGGAGCCGTGATGGTGGCCTGGCGCAGGTAGACCACGCTCGGGTCGCTGTCGGCGCGAAGCGTCAATTCCAGCGGCGGCCCTTCGTGGCCGGGCGCGTTCAGGTGCCGGCTCGTGAGCTGGGCCTCCAGCGCAGCCTGCAGGTCCTCCAGGCCACCGCTGAGCTGGAAGTGGCCATTGGGGCTGCTAATCTCGGTGGTCCCCACCAACGGCCAACGCAGCGCTCGCCAGCTACCACTCAGCTCGAAATCCAACGGCTGCAGCCCGACGCGGCCATCAACCCGAGCCCGGGTGGCAGCCGTGGGGGCACGCAGGTTCAGCTCGTGAATCTGCACCGCCTCGGCACTCCCCCCAGCCCGCAACGCCAGCAGCAGCGGACCGGTCTCCGGCAATGCCACACCGAGGTGCGCCTCCGCCTCGGCGGTCTGCAAATCACCGTGGGCGTCCAATCTTCCCGCCAGCTCGGCACCGTTCAACTCTGCCAGCGCACTCGGCATGAGCCCGACCCGCAGGTTCCAGGTCATAGTGCCAAATGGATCGCGAACCTGGGCCTGCACCAGGGCATCGGCGATGCCGCGGATCCGCTGCACCAGGTCGAGCTCGCCGACGTCGCCGCTGAGGCTGCCCGACCCGGACACCCGGCCCCGGTCGGCAACCTCCACGCTCCAGCTCAGCTGCAGGTCTAGAGGCCAATCACCGTAGGGCTCGGCGCTACCCTCGGCGCGAACCTCCCAGGCCGGCCCCCGGGCGCGCAGTTCGGACAAGGCCAGTGACGGGTCGAGCCGCAAGGCTACCAGCTCGAGCTCGTTCACCACCGGCTCGAAGCCAGCGTCGCCGCTGGCGAGCTGAACATCGCGCAGGCTGAGCCGATCCAGCCGCACTGACACCGGCAGCTGCAGCTCGGGGGGACCCTCCACCGGGACTGCCTCGGGCGCTTCCTCGGCTGCCGACGGCGTTCGCAGGCGCACGCCATCGGCACCGAGCAGGGCGACGTGCAACGTCCCCTGGAGCAGTGCGCCAGGAGTCCAACGCAGCTCGAACTGGTCCACCGACAGCTCTAGTCCGGCGTGCTGGAAGTCGAGACCGTCGAGGCGCAGATCTCCGAGCAGATTGCCCTCCACCGACTGCACTTGGAGTGACCCCGGAGCCACTCTTTGCGCCACGGCCACCAGGGCTCGGGTACCGGAATCGGTGCCAACGACTAGCAACAGCGCCACCACCAGCGCCGCCAGCAGCATCGGCAATCCGATCAGCAGCCAGCGCTTCACAGATCAGGACCGATGCTCAGGTGGAGTCGTACGCTGGCGCCCAGGTCGTCGAAGCCATGGGCCAGGTCGACCCGCACCGGTCCCACCGGCGACTGCCAGCGCAGGCCGATGCCGGCACCCACTTTGGGCTCGAAATCGTCGTTGAAAGCATCGCCGGCATCGACGAAAGCGGCCACGCTCCAGGGCCCACTCACCCGGTGCTCGTACTCCAGACTTCCGACCACCAGATGGCGTCCGCCCACCGGATCGCCGTTTTCGTCGACCGGAGAGATGTCCTCATAGCCATATCCCCTGACGCTTTGATCGCCGCCAGTGTAGAAACGAAAGCTCGAGGGTAGCTGGTCGAAGTCCTCCACCCAGGTGCTTGCCACGTCGCCGCGCATCAACAACCGATCGCGTTCCCCCAGTGAGTACACATATTTTCCGCTCACCCGGCCCTGCAGGAAGCTGGTGTCAGACAGCAGCCCACCCACTGCGCCTCGCAGGGACAGGGTCAGGTTATAGCCACGGCGGGCCTGGAAGCGGTCGTCGGCCACCACCCGGGTCCAGCTCGTACCGGGAACCAAAAGTAGACTGGTGGTCGTTTCCTCACCGATGGTGAAGCGCTCCCGCCGGAGCTCCAATGAGTTGGTGTTCTGCCAGTTGGTGGTTTGACGCTGATAGGCGGCCGCCAATGAAAAGTATTCAGTCTGCTTGCTTTCGGTGTCCTCGTCGGTGTAGCTCATGGAGTAGAGGTATTGATCAGTGGCAGGGCGGGCCGCGGGGACGCGGTAGCGAAACCCAGCCTGGCTACGGGTGCCGGAGAGCAGCAGAATGGTGTCGTAGCGATGACCCCGACGGTTCACCAGGCGGTTCTCGAAATCGAAGCGCGCACGGGGGCCAGTATCCGTCGCGTAGCCGAGACCGATGCCGTAGCGGTGTCTCGCCCGCGGCTCCAGAGTGATGTCCACGGGAATTCGCCGGCTCTCGCGCACCGGGTCTTCGGCGCTCACCAGCACCGACTGGAAATAGTCGGTGCCGAAGAGCGTTGACTGCACCTCGAGCAGGCTCTCGCTATCGAAGGGCGCGCCGGGCTCCAGTCGCACCAGACGCTGCACGAAATCCGGCCGTAGAATGTCCTGGCGGATGTTGATTGCCCCGAATTCGTAGCGTGGGCCGGTGTTGAAATTCAGCACTACCCGCGCCTTACGGCTGTTTGGATTGACTTCGAGGCGGCTCTCCTGGAAACGGCCTTCGGGATAGCCGAAGCGTGCCGCCGCCTCCTGGAGGCGGCTCTTCAAGGCCGAGTAGCGGTCGTGGCGCAGTGGCTCGCCCACAGCGATGCCAGGGTTCTCGGCGATGGCCTGAAACTCGGGCTGATCACGGCCCGGACCCTCGATCTGCAGTCCCACTGCCGAGACCGTCACCGGCTCCCCAGGGGAAATCTGGTAGATGGCCTCGATCTGCTCGGGCTTTCGTTCTAGGCGCGCCGCCACGGTTGGGGAGTAGTAGCCAAAGGGCTGCAACGCCCGACGGATCTCGTCGCGGGCCTGGGCGTGCAGGTACCGAAGCCGGCTGTCGTCGGCCACCGGCTGGTCCTGAAATCGGGCGACGCTCAGGAAGGCCAGCACATTCTGCTTGAGCTCGCCTTCGAGGCCTTCCACGGTAACCTTGAGCGGACGTTGCGAGGTTCCCTCCTGCGCAATCGTGGTGGAGGCTGCGGCAACCACCAGAGTGACCAGTAGCATCAACCTTGGCCAAACGACGCGCTCCGGGTCCCAGAACCGGCACTCAATCATGCGAACCTGGAATTGCGGCACGACCTTGCTGCCAGGCTGCTCGGAGGAGGCGCGCCAGTTGGTTTGGGTCCATCGGTTGATGGGTACTGACTCGCACCATGAGTGGTTCCGCCGCCGTGGGTGGTTCCACGCTCTGTAGCTGATGCTCCAGCACGCTCTCGTCGGCGTCAGATGGATCTCCACCCTCGGAGCACCGCTGCCGCAGCCGCTGCCGAATCACCGTCTCGGGTGCTTCGCACACCAGAATGGCTGCCGGCACGTTGGCCTCGTCGGCCGCGGTGACCACCAGGTCACGCTGCCAGCGCTGCAGCGTCGCCGCATCCACCAGTGCTGGAAAACCGGCTTCCAGAATCTGCCGCGCCAGTTCCGCCAGGTGTCCATAAACTTTTTGCCCAGCCTCGGCTCCGTAGATGCCGGCAGCCGGTGCCGCGACGGCGGATTGGTCCGCGGGTATACCAAACAGCCGCTTGCGCTCCACATCTGAGCGAATCCGCACCGCACCCAGGGCGGGGTACAGCGCGGCGCTGATGGTGGACTTGCCGGATCCCGACAAACCATGGGTGATCACCAAGCCAACTTGGCTCGCCTGCGTGTAATCGAGCGCCAAGCTCACGTAGTGCCGACACTCCTGCAGAGCGGTTCGATCCCCCTGGGAGGCGCGAATGGCGGCCACTTTGGCGCGCACCATGGCGCGGTAGCAACGATAGAGCGGCAGCACGGCGAGTCCTGCGTAGTCCCCGCTGTGCTCTAGGTAGACGTTGAGGGCATGCCAGGCTTCGGTCCCGAAACCACGTGCGTCGAGGTCCATCAACAGAAAGCCTAGATCGCTCATGACGTCGATCCAGCGGAAATCGTCGTTGAACTCGATGCAGTCGAACAGCACGGGACGACCGTCCACCAGGGCCACGTTGCCCAGGTGCAGGTCGCCGTGGCATTCGCGCACGAACCCGAGTTGGCGCCGCCGAGCCAGGGTGCTGCTCAGGATTCTTGCATTGCTCCGGGTCCAGTCCTCGACCGCTTTCAGGTCGGTAAGCACCTGGGAATCGGAGACCAACTCGCGGATATGGCGGAAGTTCTCCAGCATCGGCGCGACCACCTGCTGCGGCTCTCCGAAGCGCTCTTGGGTGGCAATCGGGGCGGCGGCGTGAAAATCCGCGAGCTCCCGAGCCAGGGCCACAACCAGGTCAGGGCCGAGCTGCCCCGCGGCAGCAATCCGATCCAGCAACGCATCCTGATCGAAGCGACGCATGCGCACCGCAAACTCGATGGCCGTGCTCGGATCACCCCCGATGTGCGGGTTTTCCGGGGTACCGGTTATTGGAACGCAATCCAGGTATAATTCCGGCGCCAAGCGCCGGTTGAGCCGAATCTCCTCGTCACAGTAGTGCCGGCGGCGGCCCAAACCGGTGAAATCCAAGAACCCGAGGTTCAACGCTTTCTTGATCTTGTAGGCATGGTCGCCCACCAGGAGCAGTTGAGAGATATGGGTTTCCAAGTGCTCGATGGCTGCCGGATCCACAGCGGGAAAGCCTGCTCCACGGCAAAGACTGGCAACTAGACGCTCCTGAACCTTCTGCTCGTCGTCCACTCCCATGCTGCTCGTCACCCTTACCTCCTGGCGGTCGCCGGGTTTGAAGAATAGGACAGTCCGCGTGCACCGGTCACGGCGTCCTCCTTCGCGCACAGCCTGCTGATGGCGAAAACGCGTCGCACCAAGCAGCGCAAGCGGGCGCCGAAGCGCACGGGTGGACGATGGCGCCGAGTAGGCCTGGCGGCGGGGCTGCTGTTGGCGGTCGCATTGAGCCTGTACGTAGCTTACCTAGACGGTCGTGTGCGCAGTGAGTTCGCCGGCAAGCGCTGGGCGTTGCCGGCCAGAGTCTACGTCAGGCCCCTCGAAATCTACGCCGGCCTGAGCCTTGGCCGCGACGAGCTCGTGGCCCATCTGCGCACTCTCGGCTACCGCAAGGTGGCCGATCTGCAGGGGCCCGGAAGCTATCGCGAGTTGGGCGGCTCGCTCGAGCTCGTGACCCGTGCCTTCACCTTTTGGGACGGCTTGGAGCCCTCGCGTGCCGTTCGAGTGGGGTTCCAGGGGCGGCGGGTCAGCGAGCTCGTTGCCGCCGGAGCCCCCGGGGTGATACGCCTGGATCCGGCCTTGATCGCCGGCATCTACCCCGCCCACCACGAGGACCGGGTGCTGGTCCGCCGCGAAGAGCTGCCGCAGCAGTTGGTGGCGGCGCTGATCTCGGTGGAGGACCGCAAGTTCTATCAGCACCACGGCATGGACCCGAAGGCGATACTGCGTGCCTTGTTGGCGAATCTGCGGGCTGGGCACACGGTCCAGGGCGGCAGCACGCTGACCCAGCAGCTGATGAAGAACTTCTTCCTCACCAACGAGCGGACTCTGCAGCGCAAGCTCAGGGAGCTGGTGATGGCGCTGCTGGTGGAGTGGCGCTACGACAAGGATGAGATTCTCGAAGCCTACGCCAACGAGGTCTACCTGGGACAGGACGGCCAACGGGCAATCCATGGCTTTGGGCTGGCGAGCCATTTCTATTTCGGGCGACCCCTGAGCGAGCTGTCGGTGGATCAGGTTGCCCTGCTGGTGGGATTGGTGCGCGGCCCTTCCTACTATGATCCGCGGCGAAACGCCAAACGCGCCAGGGCGCGGCGGAACCTGGTGCTCTCGGTGATGGCGGAGGTGGGAGTGCTCGGCGCTGAGGAGGCCCGCACCGCAGCCGAGCGGCCGCTGGGGCTGACGCCCCAGGACCGCGGCGGAATTACGCGCTACCCCGCGTTTCTGGACCTGGTGCGGCGCCAGCTGCGCCGGGATTATCGGGAGGAGGACCTCACCTCCGAGGGCCTCCAGGTGTTCACCACCTTGGACCTGCAGGTGCAGGGTGCCGTGGAACGGGCGGTGGCCGGCGGCCTGCCCATTCTGGAGCGTCGGCATGGACTGCCCGACGGGAGCCTGCAGGGCGCCGCGGTGTTTACCGATCCCGGCAGCGGCGAGGTGTTGGGGCTGGTGGGTGGTGGCGAGCCGCGTTCGGAAGGCTTCAACCGTGCGCTCGATGCGCGGCGCCCCATCGGCTCCTTGGTCAAACCCTTCATCTACATGTCGGCGTTGGCTCAGCCGCAGCGCTACAATCTGATGAGCATCCTGCAGGATGAACCGCTGTCCGTGCCCAATCCCAACGGCGCGCAGTGGACACCTCAGAACTACGATCACCGGTTTCACGGGCCGGTGCCGCTACGCACCGCGTTGGCGAACTCCTACAATGCCGCCACCGTCCGCCTCGGCCTAGAGCTGGGGCTGGAGAACGTGGTCGACTCGTTGCATCGGTTCGGTCTGGAGCGCGACGTACCGGCCTATCCATCCCTACTTCTGGGAGCGCTGGAGCTG
This sequence comes from uncultured Candidatus Competibacteraceae bacterium, assembly GCA_964563515.1. Lineage (GTDB taxonomy): Bacteria > Pseudomonadota > Gammaproteobacteria > Competibacterales > JAHEDQ01 > CAZLYT01. Next base: position 32,033 of record CAZLYT010000716.1, read on the forward strand.
ACGCCGATCGAGGTGGCGGAGCTCTATCAGGTGCTCGCCAACGGAGGGTTCAGGGCACCACTTCGGGCAATTCGAGACGTCATGGCCGCCGACGGCGAGCCCTTGCAGCGCTACCCCTTGCAGGTTGAGTCGGTGGCCTCACCGGCCTCCGTTTACTTGACCACCGCCGCGCTGCAAGCAGCGGTGGCCTCCGGCACCGGTCGCTCCTTGACCCAGAAGGTGGCCCCTGAGTTGCACTTGGCGGGTAAGACGGGTACGACGGATGGTGGGCGCGATTCCTGGTTCGCCGGCTACGCCGGAAACATGCTGGGAGTGGTGTGGTTGGGGCGCGACGACAATGAAGCGACCGACATGAGCGGAGCCGAGGGCGCCCTGCGGATTTTCGGCGACACCATGCGGGGCCTGCCGCTGACCCCGTTGCAGCCGCTGCCGGTGACCGACATCGAGTGGCGTTGGGTCGACCCCGGTACCGGCGTGCTGGCAGAGGCCAATTGTCCGGGGGCCGAACGACTGCCGTTCATCAGCGGGGCCTCGCTGCCGCCCGTGGGACCATGTGCATCTTTGGCTCAGCCCCGGCCCCCTAGACAATCGTCGCCGTCGCCTCTGGAGGCGGCAGAGGCCTGGTTCAGGAGGATATTTAGATGAGTTCGAGGCCAATCATGCGGCCGGTCGCCACGGTGGCAGCCTTACTGTGCCTGATAGTGGTGGGCTGCGCCGGCACACCCTCGGGGACGCTGCCGCCGGTGTCGGGTCCGGGGCAAGCGCCCGGCGGTGCCGGGGCGGCAGCAGGCGTCGAGGTACAACCGCTGGGCCCTGGAGGGCAAGTGCAGGCGTTGCCGCCGGGAGGCTCCAGTGGGCCAGCGTCGGCAACGCCGTCGCGGAACACCAACCCGGCGGTACTGGCGTTGCTGGACAGCGCCGACCAGCAAGCGGCCAGCGGCGACCTGGAGCGCGCTTCCGCGACCCTCGAGCGGGCGCTTCGAATCGATCCCCAGGACGCCACGATCTGGCACGACCTGGGCACCTTGCGCATGCGCCAGGGGGATCTGCAGCAAGCCCAATCTCTGGCACAGCGCTCGAACTCGCTAGCATCCGGGGACACTGCGCTGCAAGCCCGCAACTGGCGTCTGATCGAGCGTGCCCGGCGGGCGCAAGGCAACGTCCGGGGAGCCGACGAAGCAGCGGCACAGGCGGTGGTCCTGGAACGTCGGTGACCAGCGTTCAGGACCTGTTCTCGGCCCAGGGCGCGTTAGCTCGTGAGCTACCCGGCTACGCGCCCCGTGCCGAGCAGGTGGCTATGGCGGAAGCGGTCGCCCGAGCGCTCGCAGATCGCTCCACGTTGGTGGTGGAAGCCGGCACCGGGGTCGGCAAGACCTTCGCCTACCTGGGGCCGGCGCTGCTTGCGAGGCGCAAGGTGCTGGTCTCCACCGGCACCCGTAATCTGCAGGATCAGATCTACCGCCGCGACTTGCCATTGTTGACCAAAGCCATGGGCGGTGCAGGTCCCGTCGCGCTGCTCAAAGGCCGCGCCAACTATCTCTGTTTACATCGGTTGGACTTGGCGCGCCTGCCGGGCGCCGCAATTTCTGCCGACCGCCAAGCATTGGCGCGGGTAACGCCCTGGGCGGGGCGGACCTCCACCGGCGACACGTCGGAGCTCGCCGAACTTCGGGAAGATCATCCGATCTGGCCCCTGGTCACCTCCACCAGCGACAACTGCCTCGGCGCGGAGTGCCCCCGCCTACGCGACTGCCACCTGATGGCCGCCCGCCGGCAGGCGCTGGAGTCCGACTTGGTGGTGGTCAACCATCATCTGCTGTTGGCAGACCTGGCCTTGCGCCGCGAAGGTGTGGCGCCCTTCCTCCCGAGCGCCGATGCCATCGTCGTCGACGAGGCACACCAGCTGCCTGAGGTGGCCGGCCAGTTCTTCGGCATCGCCATCGGCGGACGCCAGTTACTGGAGCTGGCTCGGGACTGTGTTACCGAGCATCTGGCAGCCAGTGGTGACCAGGGCCCGCGCCCCAGTGCTGCTGCCGAGCTGGAGCTCGCGGTGCGTCGACTGCGATTGGCGTTGGGTGGAGAGCTGCGACGGGTGCCCTGGTCGGTGGTAGCCGATGAGCCTGCAGTCGACGAAGCGATCGAGCAGCTGGCGCTAGCGCTGGAGTCGCTGCGCGCCTGGCTGTCGGGTCGAGGAGAGGAGTGCCGCGGATTGATTGCCTGCCGGGGGCGCGCGGAGCGCCTGGTGGCGCGCCTGAGGGAGTTTCGGGGGGTGGCGGAGGAGGCGGGGGCGGTGCGCTGGCTCGAAACCTTCCCGCAGAGCTTCACCCTGTGGGCCACACCTCTGGACCTGGCAGGGGAACTCGCGAGTGCCCTGGCAACCGCGCCCGGCGCCTGGATATTCACCTCGGCGACGCTCAGCGTCGGTGGCAAATTCGACCATTTCGTCCACCGACTGGGGCTCGATTCGCCAACCACCCTGGCCCTGGACAGCCCTTTTGACTACCGCCAGCAAGCGCTGCTGTATCACCCCCAGGGGATGCCCGACCCCAATCAGCCCAGCTACACCCGTGCCGTGGTAGAGGCGGCATTGCCGGTGCTGGAGCAGAGCGGTGGTCGCACCTTTCTGCTTTTCACCAGTCATCGCGCGCTGCAGGAAGCGGCGCGCCTGCTTGCCGACCGGTGCCCGTTCCCTTTGCTGGTTCAGGGCACGGCGCCGCGAACCGAGCTGCTCATCCGCTTTCGGGAGCTGGGCAACGCCGTGCTGCTGGGGACCAGCAGCTTCTGGGAGGGAGTCGACGTTCGGGGCGAAGCACTTTCCTGCGTGGTGATCGACCGACTGCCGTTCGCTGCGCCCGGCGATCCGGTGCTGGCAGCCCGCATCGACGCCTTGCGCCAATCCGGTGTGGACCCGTTTCGATATTTTCAGCTACCCGCAGCGGTGATCACCCTGAAGCAGGGCGTCGGTCGCTTGATTCGCGACGTGAATGATCGCGGGGTGCTGATGATCTGCGATCCGCGCTTGCTCACTCGAGGTTATGGCCGGGTCTTCCTCCAGAGTCTGCCGCCCATGTCGCGGACGCGACAGCTGGCGCGGGTAACGGATTTTCTGAGTGGCGCCGATCCCGCCCGGGTCGAGACTGAGGCATGAAGCTGCTAGCGCTCGAGACTGCCACCGAAGCTTGTTCGGTCGCTTTGTGGTTGGACGGCGACTGCCGTGAGCGCTACCAAGTCGCCCCGAGAGCGCACGCCGAGCTGATTCTACCCATGGCCGAGGAGCTGCTGACGGAGGCGGGGCTTACCCTGAGTGACCTGCAGGGGGTCGCGTTTGGCTGCGGCCCCGGCGCATTCACCGGTGTGCGAGTCGCCACCGCCGTGGCGCAAGCGCTCGCCTTCGGCGCCGATTTACCAGTGATACCGGTATCGACATTGGCGACTTTGGCACGCGGAGCATTTCGGGTGGCGGGAGTCAGCCGTATCTTGACCGCGATCGACGCCCGCATGGGCGAGGTCTACTGGGCTGCCTTCGGACTCGACCAAGGCCTGCCGACGCTCCACGGGGATGAGCTCGTGGTATCTCCCAACAGGGTGCCGACGGTCGATGCCGGGGAGTGGGTCGCCGTCGGCAGCGGCTGGTCGGTCCACGGTGTCGGCTTACGAGCTGGCCTCAGCCCCGGGGTGTCGGTTCGACATCTCGACCAGCCTGCCTATCCCGCGGCCAAGGATCTGGCCGTACTCGCCGAGGCCGGGCTGAGAACTGGCGCCGGCATCGACCCCGCGCTAGCGCAGCCGCGCTACCTCCGCGAGCGGGTGGTCCAACCTTGAGCGGGTCGATCGAGCCAGCGCAGGCCTATACTTGGCGGCGAGAAATCCCGCCGAGAGGAGCTTGCGGCCGGCATGGACACCAATCCCCACACCCTGAACACGCTGTTTGAGCAGCTCGGCTTGGCATCCGCCGATGCCGACATCGCCCGCTTCGTGGCTGACCACCGGCCCCTCGATCCGGCGCTGGACGTGGCGCAAGCGCCCTTCTGGAATACGGGCCAGGCGGCCTTCCTGCGCGAAGCATTGGAATCCGACGCGGCCTGGGCGGAAGTGGTGGACGAGCTGAGCGCGCTGTTACGCTGATTCTAGGTGCCGCCTCGCAGTGGTGGTGAGTAGATGCACTGGCACTGTCAGCCCAGCAGGCGGGTCAGCAGCGCCTGGTACACATCGGTCAACTGCTCCAGCTCGGCCACCGACACGTGTTCGTCGACTTTGTGGATGCTGGCGTTCAGGGGCCCGAGCTCCACCACCTGGGCGCCACTGGTCGCGACGAAACGGCCGTCGGAGGTCCCCCCGGCCGTGGACAAGCGGGGCCGGTGGCCGAGGACCTCGGCCACCGTATCGGTCACCGCATCCACCAGCTCGCCAATCGGCGTCAGGAAGGGTTGCCCGGAAAGCTCCCACTCGAGCTCATAGCCATAGCGATGCTGGGCGCGCACCGCTTCGTTCAGCAGATGCTGTTCCACCAGGTCGCCGATACGCTGCTGCAGCGACTGCACGCCGGAGGCGGTGCCGAAACGCAGGTTGAAGCGTAGCTCGACCTCACCCGGGATGACGTTGTCAGCCCCGGTACCGCCATGAATATTGGAGATCTGCAAGGTGGTGGGCGGAAAGAACTCGTTGCCTTGATCCCAGCGCTCCTCAGCCAGACGGGCGATCAGCGCGCCAACGCCATGGATGGGATTTTCAGCCAACTGCGGGTAGGCCACGTGCCCTTGGCTGCCGAGCAGCCGCAGACGCCCGTGCAGCGAGCCGCGACGGCCGTTTTTCACGGTGTCCCCCAACTGAGTTTCGCTGGAGGGCTCTCCCACTAGGCACCAGTCGATGTGCTCGCCGCGGGAACACAAAGTCTGCATCACCCGTCGGGTACCATCGATGGCGGCACCTTCCTCATCGCTGGTGAGCAGGAACGCCAGCGAGCCGCGCGGCTCCGGCGTGGCAGCCAGGAAGCGCTCGCTCGCCACCACCATGGCCGCCAGCGAGCCCTTCATGTCCGCCGCGCCCCGGCCGAACAACAGGCCATCACGAACGGTGGGATCGAACGGGTCGCTGTGCCAGTGCTCACGGAGCCCCGGTGGGACCACGTCGGTGTGGCCGGCGAACACGAACAGAGGGCCCTGGCTGCCGCGCCGCGCCCAGAGGTTGTCGACCGCGCCAAAACGCAGATGCTCCAAGCCGAAGCCCTGGGCCTCCAGCCGTCTCCCGAGCAAGGTCTGGCAACCTGCGTCGAGGGGAGTTACTGACGGCCGCCGCACCAGCTCCCGGGCCAACTCGAGTGTGGCTGACCGCGCCGCTGCGCCGATCAACTCCTCCCTCATCTTGACAAGCGGGTGCTCAGGGCCGCAGCAGCTCGTTGATGCCGACCTTGGAGCGGGTCTTGTCGTCGACCTGTTTGATGATCACGGCGCAGTAGAGACTGTGGCTGCCGTCCGCCGCCGGCAGCCCTCCCGACACCACCACGCTGCCCGCCGGCACTCGACCATAGCTGATCTCACCGCTCTGGCGGTTGTATATTCGGGTGCTCTGACCGATGTAAACGCCCATGGAGATCACCGATCCCCGCTCCACCACCACGCCTTCCACCACCTCCGAGCGAGCGCCGATGAAGCAATCGTCCTCGATGATGGTGGGCCCCGCCTGCAGTGGCTCCAGCACGCCGCCGATGCCGACGCCCCCGGACAAGTGGACGTTCTTGCCGATCTGGGCGCAGGAGCCGACCGTGGCCCAGGTGTCCACCATGGTGCCGCTATCCACATAGGCGCCGATATTGACGAAGCAGGGCATCAACACCACCCCCGGGGCGATGTAGCTGCCCCGGCGCGCGGCGGCGGGCGGCACCACGCGGACGCCGGCGTCGGCGAAATCGCGAGCGCCGAACTCGGCGAAGCGCGGCGGCACCTTGTCCCAATAGTTGGTATAACCATCCCGGATGACGCGATTGTCGTTGATTCGAAAGGCCAACAGCACTGCCTTCTTGAGCCACTGGTTCACCACCCACCCAGCCTCGCCTGGCTCGGCTACTCGGGCTTGTCCCCGTTGCAGCAGATCGAGCGCCTGCTCCACAGCCGCTCGTAGAGCTGTCGGTGCGGTGGCCGGGGTGATGTCGGCGCGATGCTCGAATGCATCCTCGATGGTGTGCTGCAGATCGCTCATGAATCTTCTCCCGGGGTGGCACCCGGAGCAGCCTCCGGGCTTGGGGGGAGGGGGAGTATACGGGAGCCCATTCGACCCGTCCGCCGGCAGCGGCGGAGTGCATGCTTCACGAGGCCGCCGCACGCTCTCCGTCCAACTCTTCCACCAGTGCCTCACGGATGCGCTCGCGAACCGTGGCGTCCCGGTACGGGCGGTTGTCGCTGTCGGTGACGAAGAACACATCCTCGGCGCGCTCACCCAGGGTGGCGATGCGGGCGTTGTGGATGCGCACCCCCAGGTTACGGAACACCCAGCCCACCCGAGACAGCAAGCCCGGCCGGTCCGCGGTCATGAGCTCCAAGACAGTGCGCCCCAGGGCGTCGACGCCGGCAAAAGATACCGTGGTCGGGGTCCGGAAGTGGCGCAGTCGTCGCGACGGCCGCCGGCTGGGCTCAGGCGGCGGGCCATGGGCTTGGTTCAGCTCCCGGCGGAGCCGATCGACGATGGCCCGGATGCGGGCCCGCTCCAGGATCGGCTCCCCATCGGCTTCGAGCACGGTGTAGGTGTCGAGGGTGAAGCCGCTGGCGGCGGTCAGAATACGGGCGTCCACCACCGTCAGCCCGAGCTGATCCAGCACTGCGGTGGTGGTGGCGAACAACGTGTCGCGATTACGCTTGTAGATGAAGATCTGGGTGCCGCTGGGCTCTGCCCTGGCCAGCACCAGGGCTCGGTCGTCGGCGGCCTTCTTCAGCACCGCGCGAGTGTGCCAGGCGATCTCCTCGGGATTGTGGCGCAGGAAGTAGTCCCCGGTGAAATCCTCCCAGGCCAGCTCGATGCGGCCCCGATCGATTCCCTTGCGCTCCAGCAGCACCAGCGCCAGGGTCTGGGTCTCGCGAATACGCTCTTCCCGGTCCACCGGGCTTTCCAGTCCCTGGCGCATGCTGCGGCGAGTGGCCTCGTAGAGCTCGCGCAGCAGCGAGTCGCGCCAGGAGTTCCACAGCTTTGGATTGGTGGCGCGGATGTCGGCGACGGTGAGCAAGTAGAGGTGGTTGAGGTACAGCAGATCTCCCACCCGCTTGGCGAAGTCATGCACCACCTGGGGATCGTTGATGTCTTTCTTCTGCGCGGTGAGGGACATCAGCAGGTGGTTTTGCACCAGCCACACCACCAGGCGGGTATCGAACTGGGACAGGCCGTGGCGACGGCAGAAGGTTCTCGCGTCCACCGCCCCAAGCTCCGAGTGGTCGCCGGCACGCCCCTTGGCGATGTCGTGGTAGAGGGCAGCTATGTAGAGCAGGTGTGGCTTGGGTACGCGCTGCATCAGGGCGCTGCACTGGGGCATCTCCGCGGCATGCTTGGGGAGATAGAAGCGGCGCAGGTTGCGCACCACAAACAAGGTATGTTGATCCACCGTGTAGACGTGGAACAGGTCGTACTGCATGCGGCCGAGGATTTGGCCGAACTCGGGCAGGTAGGCGCCCAGAATGCCGTAGGCGTTCATCCGCCGAAGCTCGTGGGTAATGCCCTGGCGCTGGCGCAGGATCTCCATGAACAAGCTGGTGGCGCGGACGTCGTGGCGGAAACGGTCGTCGATGAGGTGCTTGTGCTCGCGGATCAGGCGAATGGTGGAAGCCCTTACGCCTTTCAGCTCCGGGTGCTGGGCCAGCTGCAGGAACACCTCCAGCAGCGCGAACGGGTAACGCCGGAAAATGTTGCTGCTGGTCGCCTCGATGTAGCCGCGGCGGACCTGAAAACGCTTGTTCAGCGGCACTGGATCTCCAGGCTCACCGCCGAGCAGGATGGCTTCCTCGAACAGCTGCAGCAGCATCTCGTTGAGCCGCGACAGCTGCATGATCGAGCGGTAGTAGCGCTGCATGAACTGCTCGATCGCCAGATTGTGGGGGCCGTCGCGGTAGCCGAACTCCACCGCTATTTGGCGTTGGTAGTCGAACAGCAGCCGATCCTCGCGGCGCCCGGTGAGGGTGTGCAGGGCGAACCTCACTCGCCACAAGAAGTTCTGGCCTGCCACCAGCTCCTGATATTCGGTTTCGGTGAGAAAACCGTGGGACACCAAGTCGTGCAGTGTTTCCGCACCGAAGTGACGCTTGGCAACCCAGCCGATGGTCTGGATGTCGCGCAGCGAGCCGGGACCCTCTTTTACGTTGGGCTCGAGATTGTAGGCAGTGTCGTGGAAGCGCTGATGGCGCCGGGCCTGCTCCTGACGCTTGGCCTCGAAAAAGGCCGCCGTCGGCCAGATCGCGTCCGGCCCGGTTTGCGTGCGCATGGTCTGGAATAGCTGGTCGGGACCCGCCAGCAGGCGCGCTTCCATCAGGTTGGTGGCCACCGTGACGTCGGCACGTCCCTGGGCTTCGCAGTCTTGCGGAGTACGCACGCTCTGGCCCACCTCGATGCCCACGTCCCAGAGAAAAGTCAAGAAGGCGCTGATGGGGCTCTGGTGCTGAGTCAGCGCCTGGTCGCTCGAGCCCAGCACCATCAGGTCCACGTCGGAGCCCGGATGCAGCTCGCCGCGTCCGTAGCCCCCCACCGCCACCAGCGCCAACTGGTCCGTAACCGGTATCAAGCGGCGCCAGGCGCGGACGATGAGCTGGTCCATGAGCCGGGCTCGAGCCGGCACCAGCTCGGCGGCGCTAAGGCCGCGGTAAAACAGCTCACGAAGTCGCTCGGTGCCGCGCTGGAGCGCCTCCCGAAACACGCCCAAGGGTGCCTCGCCGTTGGCCAGCCGCTGGTCGAGGTGGGCTGACTCGAGAATGTCCTGGTCGTTGTAGGGCACAGCGCGAATGACGGTGGGGACGTTCATGGTAAGCGCGTGCCGAGGATTGCTACAGTGGTCGCAACGGGCTGTGGGTGAGTATCTCGAAGCCCTTCTCGGTGACCAGGACGGTGTGCTCCCACTGGGCGCTGAGACTGTGGTCCTTGGTGACCACGGTCCACCCGTCGGGCAGCAACCGGGTATCGCGCTTACCCAGGTTGATCATGGGCTCGATGGTGAAGGTCATCCCAGGCTCCAAGGCAAGGCCGGTGCCGGGCTTGCCGTAGTGCAAAACCTGGGGATCTTCGTGAAACTCGCGGCCAATGCCATGGCCACAGTATTCGCGCACCACGGAGCAGCCCTGGGACTCCGCATACTGCTGAATGGTGTGGCCAATGTCACCCAGTTGCACTCCCGGCTCGACCCGCTCGATACCTCGTTTCATGCACTCGTAGGCGATATCGATAATGCGCTGGCCGGCCACCGTGGGCTTGCCTACCTGAAACATGCAGCTGGTGTCACCGTGGTAGCCCGCCTTGATGACGGTGATGTCGATGTTGATGATGTCACCGGATTTGAGCCGCTTGTCTCCCGGAATGCCATGGCAAACTACGTGGTTGACCGAAGTACAGATGGACTTGGGAAAGCCTCGGTAATTCAGCGGGGCGGGTATGGCGTCCAGCTCCTCGACGATATAGCGGTGACAGATCTGATCGAGCTCTTGCGTGGTCACGCCGGGTTGAGCGTGCTCGCCGATCATATCGAGCACGCCGGCTGCCAGGCGGCCGGCCGCCCGCATCTTCTCAATCTCTTCCGAATTCTTGATGCTGACGGCCATGGCTCGCAAGTGGGCTCGAATGGCAGCCACGATACGGCTGCAGGAGGTGACGTGGCGTCGGGGTGTCGGGTTACGGTTGAGCCCTATGACCGCTTCGCCGCCGCGTTGTTGCGCAAAGCGCCCTATGCTATAAAGCGCCCGCCTTCGAGGCAAATACGCACACCCGCCGACACGGTTGACGGGGTGCCCGCCACGGCGGGTCGTCGACTGGGGCGTGTGGAGGCTCAACCCCATTTTTTCCAGGAGGGACCATGTCCCGCGTCACCATGCGTGAGATGCTGGAGTGCGGCGTGCACTTCGGGCATCAGACCCGTTATTGGAATCCTGCCATGGCGCCATATATTTTCGGCGACCGAAGCAAGATCCACATCATCAATCTCGAGAAAACCTTGCCGATGTTCAACGACGCCCTGAATTTCCTGGGCGGACTCGGCTCCAACGGCGGCAAGGTCCTCTTCGTCGGCACCAAGCGCTCGGCCCGCGACTCGGTGGAGGACGCCGCCAGCTCATGCAGCATGCCCTATGTCAACCATCGCTGGCTCGGTGGAATGCTGACCAACTTTCGAACTGTACGCCAATCCCTGCGCCGGCTGAAGGAGCTGGAGGAACTGCTCGGCGACAACACGGTCGAGGAGCGCCTTACCAAGAAGGAAATCTTGAGCCTGCAGCGTGAGCTGGAGAAGCTCGAGCGCAGCCTCGGCGGCATCAAGGAAATGAACTCGCCCCCGGATGCCATGTTCGTGATCGACGTGGGCCACGAGAAGATCGCAGTCAGTGAGGCCAAGCGGTTGGGACTTCCCGTCGTCGGCGTCGTCGACACCAACAACTCTCCCGACGGCATCGACTACGTGATCCCGGGCAACGACGACGCCATCCGCGCCATCCGGCTGTACTGTGGCGCCGTATCCGAGGCCATCAGCGAAGGCAGGGCGGCCGTACCGACGCCCGGCGGCGGCGGCGACGAGGATGAGTTCGTCGAGGTCAAGGAACGCTCCGCAGCCACGACGGACGAAAAGTAGCAGTATTTCCGCGCACGCCACCGGTCGTTGCAACGACCGGTGGCGTAGTGCGCCGATTGCCAACGAGGTAAATGACAAATGGCAGAGATCACCGCGGCGCAGGTGAAGGAGCTGCGCGAGCGCACCGGTGCTGGAATGATGGAGTGCAAGCGTGCCTTGGTGGAGACCGGGGGCGATCTGGACGCAGCGATCGAGCACATGCGCAAGTCCGGGTTGGCCAAGGCCGACAAGAAGGCCGGTCGCATCGCCGCCGAAGGCCTCGTCGTACTGGCGAGTGCCGATGACGGTCGCAGTGCGGCCCTGGTCGAAGTCAACAGCGAGACCGATTTTGTTTCGCGTAACGAAGATTTCCAAGCCTTCGCCCAGCGCGTGGGCGAGTTGGTGCTGGAGGCCGATCCGGCCGACCTCGAGCAGCTCGCAGGGACCACCATTGAGGGGGAGCAAAGCGTCGACGCCGCCCGCCGCGAGCTGATCGCGAAGATCGGGGAAAACATCGGCGTCCGGCGTTTCGCCCGCCTGCAGAGCGATGCCGGTCTGGTCGCAGGCTACTTGCACGGTGGTCGTATAGGCGTGCTGGTGGAGCTCGAGGGCGGCGACCAGACCCTGGCCAAGGATATTGCCATGCATATTGCAGCCAGTCGTCCCGCCTACCTTGAGCCGGATCAAGTCCCAGCCGACGAGGTCGCCAAGGAGAAGGAGATCTTGATGGCCCAGGCCCGGGATTCGGGCAAGCCCGAGAATATTATCGAGAAGATGGTGGAAGGGCGGCTGCGCAAGTATCTGGGCGAGATCACTCTGCTCGGCCAACTTTTCGTGAAGGACCCGGATCAGACCGTGGAGAAGCTGCTGGCGAGCCACGGTGCCAAGGTAAGGCGCTTTCTGCGCTTGGAGCTGGGCGAAGGGATCGAGCGCAAAGCGGAGAACTTCGCCGAAGAGGTTATGGCCCAGGTTCGAGGTCAGTGAATTCATTCCCGGGCGCGGCTGACGCTGCGCCCGGGCCTCTGTAGAATGCGCTCCGGGCCCGGGAGCGCCGTGGCGGTCACAATCCGAAATGCCTGAGCACGATCCCCATTATCGCCGTATCTTGTTGAAGCTGAGCGGCGAGGTGCTCATGGGGCAGGCGGATTTCGGAATCGATCCCAGGACCATCGAGCGGCTCGCGAAGGAAGTCGCAGAGGTCACCAAGCTCGGTGTTCAGGTGGGGCTCGTCATCGGCGGTGGCAACATTTTTCGCGGCGCCGGTCTTGCCGAGTCGGGCATCGACCGAGTAACCGCGGACCACATGGGCATGCTGGCGACGGTGATGAACTCCCTGGCCATGCAGGACGCGCTCGAACGTCAGGGGGTTTACGCGCGGGTCATGTCGGCCATTCGAATTCAAGAAGTATGCGAAGACTACATCCGTCGCCGTGCAGTGCGTCATCTGGAGAAGGGACGGGTGGTCGTGCTGGCTGCCGGCACCGACAATCCTTTCTTCACTACCGACTCGGCTGCCAGCTTGCGCGCCATCGAGATCGGGGCGGACGTCATGCTGAAAGGTACCAAGGTGGACGGCATCTATACCGCAGACCCCTTCAAAGACGAGTCAGCGGAGCGTTACAATACAGTCACATATGATGAAGCTTTAAGACGAGATCTGAAGGTGATGGACGCGACCGCGATCGTGCTTTGTCGGGACAATGATCTACCACTGAAAGTATTCGACGTGACCCGCCCCGGCGCGATTGTTCGTGCCGCGCGGGGCGACGACGTGGGAACGACCGTGGTTCGAGGGTAGCGCCGTCATGATCAACGAAATCAGGAAAGACGCCAAGGTCCGCATGCACAAGAGCGTGGAGAGCCTGCAACACGAGCTCACCAAGCTGCGCACTGGGCGCGCCCATCCTAGCCTGCTCGATCACATCCATGTGGATTACTACGGCAGCAGCGTGCCCCTCAATCAGGTGGCCAACATCACCGTGACCGACTCCCGCACACTATCCATCTCCCCGTGGGAGAAGCGCATGGTACAGGCGATCGAGAAAGCGATCCTCACCTCCGACCTAGGGCTCAATCCGGCCACCGCTGGTGAGGTCATCCGGCTGCCGCTACCAGCGCTGAGCGAGGAGCGCCGACGCGAGCTGGTCAAGGTCATGCGACACGAGGGCGAGGGCGCCAGGGTTGCCATCAGAAACATCCGTCGCGACGCCAACAATCACCTCAAAGACCTGCTCAGGGATAAGGAGATCGGGGAGGATCAGCTGCATAGGGCTGAGGAGGAGATCCAGAAACTCACCGACGAGGCCATTGCCGAGGTGGACCAACTGCTCGACCGCAAGGAAGAGGAGTTGATGACGATCTGACCACGGATCGCACTGGAGCCTTGGCAGGCGAGGGCCCGGTAGGAGTTGGCCCCACTAGAAGCTGACACGGGAGCCGTTTTGTCAGGGGACTGCAGCACGCACACCGGAATTGCACGTGTTCCCCGCCATGTCGCCATCGTCATGGACGGCAATGGCCGCTGGGCGACGCGGCGGGGCCTGCCCCGCACCGCCGGCCACCGCGAAGGGGTCAAAGCGGTACGACGCACCGTGGAGCACTGCGCCCACCTTGGCGTGGGAGCGCTGACTCTGTTTGCGTTCAGTAGCGAGAACTGGCGCCGGCCCCAAGGTGAGGTGACCTTGTTGATGAGCCTGTTTCTCACCACGTTGCGCAGCGAGACCCGTCGACTAATGGAGAACAACGTCCGCTTGCGCTGTATCGGCGACCGCAGCGCATTCTCGGAGAGGCTGCAGCGGTCCATATCCCAGGCGGAACGCGAGACCACCCAATGTACCGGCCTCGACTTGGTGATCGCGGTCAACTACGGCGGGCGCTGGGACATCGCCCAGGCTGCGAGGCAGCTTGCCCAGCAGGTAGCGAGGGGCTTGTTGTCACCCGAGGAGATCGACGCGGATCTTTTCGGTCGCCACGCCAGCCTGGCCGATCTGCCCGAACCCGATCTGTTCATTCGAACTGGAGGCGACCACCGGGTCAGCAACTTCCTCTTGTGGCAGCTTGCCTATACCGAGCTTTTCTTCAGCGAGCAGCTCTGGCCGGACTTCGACCAGGCCTCGCTGGAAGAGGCCTTTGCCGACTTTGCCCGACGCCAGCGCCGATTCGGCCGCACCGCCGAGCAACTCAGCGGCAAGGTCGATGCTTAGAAAGCGGATAATTACCGCGCTGATAACCGGCAGCCTTTTGGTAGCAGCCATCCTCGGCCTCGCAACTCCGGCGTTTGCTCTGCTGATGGCGTTGCTACTGGCAGTGGGCGGCTGGGAATGGGCCGCGCTAGGCGGTCTGCAGGAGCCTTCTTCGCGCGCCCTCTACGCCGCCGGCAGCCTGCTGGGCATGGGGCTATTGTGGTCACTGCCTGATCGAGAAACCACGCTGACGCTGCTTGTGACCATTGGCTGCGTGTTCTGGATGTACGCCCTGTGGCGGGTATTTCGCTTCGCCCAGGCGCCACTCGAACATGACCGGCGAAGCACCTTGCTGATCTATGGACTGATGGTTTTGGTGCCCTGTTGGGCCGGGTTGGTTCAACTACATGGTCGAGGTCCATCTGGTCCGATGGCGGTGCTACTGCTGCTGGTATTGGTGTGGGCAGCCGACACTGGGGCCTACTTCGCAGGACGACGGCTCGGCCGGCACAAGCTGGCACCCACGGTGAGCCCAGGCAAAACCACCGAGGGGGTCTGGGGTGGACTGTTGGCTGCAACCATCGGTGCGCTTTTGGGGTCTCTGCCTTTGGGAATCGGTGCGGCCGGGCTGATACCCTTCTTGGTGCTTTGCCTGGCTACAGTGAGCATATCGGTGCTGGGCGATCTGTTCGAAAGCATGGTGAAGCGACAACGCGGCGTGAAAGACAGCGGTAGTCTGCTGCCGGGCCACGGCGGTGTGCTGGACCGCATCGACAGCCTCACCGCTGCAGCGCCGCCATTTGCACTCGGCATGGCGTGGTTCCTGAAATGAGTGAACCCAAATTCCGACGCTTGGCGATCCTGGGTTCAACCGGCTCCATTGGAGTCAGCACCCTCGATGTGGTGCGTCGGAATCCACAGAGCTTGCAGGTGGTTGCCCTATCAGCAAATGCCCAGGTAGAGCGCATGGTTCGGCAATGTCTGGAATTCCGACCGCGGCTTGCCGTCATGGGCAACCAGAGGGCCGCCCATCAGCTGAGAGCCGAGCTGAGAGCGCAGGGAGCGGGCGATATTCAGGTGGACGGCGGCGTAGAGGCGCTGGCCGCCCTTGCCGCCGACCCGGGCAGCGATACGGTCATGGCCGCCATCGTGGGTGCGGCCGGTTTGCTGCCAACACTGGCGGCAGCCCAAGCAGGCAAGCGCGTGCTGCTCGCCAACAAAGAAGCGCTGGTGATGTCGGGAGCGCTGTTCATGGAGGAAGTCCGCCGCCACGGCGCCGAGCTGCTTCCCATCGACAGCGAGCACAACGCCGTATTCCAGTGCTTGCCCACCAGCCGCCGCGGCGGCCTGGAAGAGATGGGCGTGACCCAGATCATGCTCACCGCATCCGGGGGCCCATTTCGGGAGCTCGCCGCCGATCAACTGCCCCTGGTGACGCCGGAGCAAGCCTGCGCCCATCCCAATTGGGAAATGGGCCGTAAGATATCGGTGGACTCGGCCACTCTGATGAACAAGGGTCTGGAGCTGATCGAGGCCTGTTGGCTGTTCGAGGCGCTCCCGAGCCAGGTTCGGGTCGTGCTGCATCCCCAAAGCGTCATCCACTCCCTGGTGGCCTACCAGGACGGATCGGTGTTGGCACAATTGGGCAATCCCGATATGCGAACGCCCATCGCCCATGCCCTGGCGTGGCCGGCACGAATCGACTCCGGCGTCGCCGTCCTCGACCTTCCAGCCGTGGCCAGACTGGATTTCGGCGAACCGGATCGGGTGCGTTTTCCTTGTCTCGAGCTTGCCGAAGTTGCCGCCGGTGCGGGAGGGGCGGCCCCTACGGTGCTGAATGCCGCCAATGAAATTGCCGTGGCTGCCTTCCTCGAACGCAGAATTCGCTTCACAAGCATTCCAGAAGTGATTGAAAAAACGATGTCTGAATTCCCATCACCCAGCGCACCGGAACTAGAAGGCGTACTCGCGCTCGATCGTGAAGCACGCGCCTGCGCCGCTGCTTGGGTAGCACGGCAAGCCCAGGAGGTATCGGCTTGAACGGGGCCCTGATGTCCATCCTCGGGCTGGCGGTCACCTTGGGACTGCTCATCACGGTCCACGAGTTCGGTCATTTCTGGGTGGCTAGAAGGGTCGGAGTCAAGGTGCTCCGATTCTCGGTGGGCTTCGGCAAGCCTCTGTGGCTGCGACGCTTTGGTGCCGATCGCACCGAGTTCGTGGTGGCGGCCCTGCCACTGGGCGGCTATGTGCGAATGCTGGACGAGCGCGAGGGAGACGTGACACCGGAGGAGGCCAATCGCGCCTTCAACCGCCAACCGGTGGGCGCGAGAATCGCCGTGGCCGCTGCCGGTCCAGCGGCCAATTTCCTTTTTGCCATCGCAGCTTATGCCCTGATGTTCGTTATCGGTGTGAACGGGCTGCGGCCCCTGATCGATGAGCCGCCGGCGGGTAGCCAAGCCGCCGTAGCTGGGTTTCAGGGCGGTGACGAGATTGTGGCGGTGGGCGACAGCCGGGTACAGACCTGGAGCGAGGCGGCACTGGCGCTGCTGGACCAAGGGCTGGACTCCGAGGGTGCCCGAGTGCTGGTTCGCGACCAGCAGGGGCGGGAGCGGGAGCGCCAGATCCGCCTGGACAGCTTGGGTGACGAAGGCGCCGGTGGCAGTCTGGAGGCCATTGGACTGCGTCCTTGGAATCCGCCCATTCCACCGGTGGTGGACCGATTGCGCGAGGGAGGCGCTGGCGCGCGGGCCGGACTGCAGGCCGGGGACCGCATTGTCAACGCGGACGGTGAGCCAGTCGAAGATTGGCGTAGCTGGGCCGACTACGTGCGCACGCGCCCGGAGGTGCCGATTCGGGTCGAGGTGGCCCGCGATGGCGACCGCTTGGCGCTGACCGTCATCCCGGCCCGAGAGCCCGGCGAGGCCGGAGACTTCGGATTGATCGGTGCCTACGCGCGGGTGCCCGAGGATTTCCAACAGCAGCTAACCGTGACGGTTCGACACGGTCCCCTGGCTGCTCTGGCCGCCGGTGCGGAGCGCACCTGGGATATGTCTGTGTTCACGCTGCGGATGCTGGGACGCATGTTGATTGGGCAGGCGAGCCTGCAGAATCTCAGCGGTCCCATCACCATCGCCCAGTTCGCTGGTCAAACCGCCAGCGCCGGCCTGACGGCATTCCTGGCTTTCCTGGCACTGATCAGCGTCAGCCTGGGAGTGCTCAATCTGCTACCCGTGCCAGTTTTGGATGGGGGACACCTGCTGTACTACTTTATTGAGGCCGTACGGGGCAGTCCCCTGTCGGAATCCGTTCAGGCCGCGGGCCAGCGAGTGGGACTGGCCATACTCCTGATGCTGATGGGGCTGGCATTCTTCAACGATATAACTCGCCTGCTCGGCAGTTAGGGAGACGCTGATCGATCCCTGCGGCACGTACGGATCGATCAGCGTCTACCCAACCACCAAAGAGAACGGATGAAGCGACTCGGTTGCCTGGCAGCGCTCTGGTGCCTGACGGTGTTCTCTGGGGCCTACGCACAACAGTTCGAGATCTCGGACATCCGCGTGGAAGGCCTGCAGCGGATATCAGCCGGCACATTGTTCAACTACCTCCCTGTCGAAGTGGGCAGCACTCTGGACGAGGAGCGCCACGCCGAGGTGCTGCGGGCGCTTTTTCGCACCGGCTTCTTCACCGATGTGCGACTGGAGCGTGAAGGCGACCTGCTGGTAGTGAGGGTCACCGAGCGACCCTCCATCGCCCGCATCGACTTCGAAGGCAACAGTGACATTTCCGACGAGGACCTGACCGAGGCGCTGGAACAGATAGGGTTGGCTGAAGGCCAGGTTTTCGATCGATCGCTGCTGGAACGAACCATACAGGAACTGCGACAGATCTACTTCGCCCGTGGTCGTTACGCGGTCCGCATCGAATCCGAAGTGGATGAGCTGCCACGCAATACCGTGGGGCTGACCCTCGACATCTCCGAGGGAACGGTCGCCCGTATCAAGTCGATTCGCATCATCGGCAATGACCAATTCGACGAGGACGAGTTGCTGGACCAGCTGGAGCTCACCACGCCCACCTGGTTCAGCTGGTTCAGCAAACGGGACCGTTACTCCAAGCCGCAGTTGACCGCGGATCTCGAGTCCCTGCGGAGCTATTACCTGGATCGGGGCTACCTGAAGTTCAATATCGATTCCACCCAGGTATCGATCACGCCCGATCGCAAAGACATCTACATCACCATCAACGTCAGCGAAGGTCCCCAGTATCGAGTCTCAGACGTGGAGCTTGCAGGCGAGTTGCCTCTGCCCGTGGACCTGCTGCAGCCCTTGGTCACCATCGAACCGGGGGCGGTATTTTCGAGAGCGGATGCCACTGAGACGGCTCGTCGCATCGGTGACCGCCTGGGCGACGAGGGTTATGCCTTTGCCAACGTGAATACCGTGCCCCGGATCGACGAGGACAACCGGGAGGTGAGACTGACGTTGTTCGTGGATCCCGGACGCCGGGTCTACGTGCGACGAATCGACTACAGCGGCAACACCCGTACCTATGACGAAGTGCTTCGGCGCGAGATGCGGCAGATGGAAGGCTCTTGGTTCTCCACCACCGACGTGGACCGTTCCCGCACTCGCCTGGAGCGCCTCGGCTACTTCGATGAAGTCAACGTGGAGACACCACCGGTGCCGGGGACGACCGACCAGGTGGATGTTAACTATGCGGTGAAGGAGCGGGCTTCTGGCAGCCTGGTCCTGGGCGCGGGTTTTTCGCAGGGATCCGGTGTCGTTCTAAACGCAAGCGTCTCCCAGGAAAACTTCCTGGGCACCGGCAAACGCGTCAGCTTTACTGTCAACAACAGCGCAGTGAACCGGATATACGCCTTCGGCTATACCAATCCCTACTACACCATCGACGGTGTCAGCCGCGGTTTCAACGTCTACTACCGTAGCACCGACGCCGACGAGGCCAATTTGTCCGACTACACGCTGGACCGCGTGGGCGGCGACGTCAATTACGGCATACCGCTCAGTGAGTTCAATTTCCTGCGGGCGGCGCTGGAGGCGACCAGGACCACGGTGAACACCACCGAAAACACACCCAGGCGCATCACCGACATCCTGGCGGAGAAGAATGGCGATTCCTTCGATGTACTGGCGCCCACCGTGTCGTGGAGCCATGACACCCGCAACCGCGCAATCTTCCCGGATCGGGGGTCGTTGGCCCGCGTCAGCGCAGAAGTCAGCATCCCCGGCAGCGACTGGGAGTATTACAAGCTCATCTACGATCAGGAGACTTATCTGCCCCTCAGTCGGCGCTTCACGCTGTTTCTCCGCGGTGAGGTGGGCTATGGTTCCGGCTACGGTGACGACGATACTTTGCCGTTCTACGAGAATTACTTCGCAGGAGGCGTTCGTTCCGTGCGAGGCTTCGAGAGCAACTCATTGGGCCCGCGAGACCCGGAAACGGGGGATCCGATCGGTGGTGAAATGCGCACGGTGGGTTCGATCGAGCTCTTCTTTCCGCCACCATTGGTGGGGGAGGATCTGGGTAACGTGCGCATGAGCGCCTTTGTGGATGCAGGTCAGGTGTATGCCGACGTGAACGATTTCGATGCCGGCGAGCTGCGCTACTCGGTTGGCCTGGGCGTCCAGTGGCTGAGCCCCCTTGGCCCGCTGAGCCTGAGCTATGCCCAGCCGTTGAATGGGGACGAGCTCGACGAGGAGGAGCCGCTCCAGTTCACCTTTGGGGCGGCGTTCTAATGACAAAGGTCAGCTGTGACCATGGCTAGGTCTCGGCCCATGACGGCTCGGCTGCTCGCCGCTGCGGGTCTCTGCTGCGGGCTCGTTGCCGGCGGTTCGGCTCTGGCGCAGAGCGACTTGCGCATCGCTTTCGTGAACGCCGCCCGCATCGTAGAGAGCGCGCCGCAGGCTGCCCTCGCGCGCAATCGGCTGGAGGAAGAGTTTGCGCCCCGAGACCGGGACCTGCTGAGGATGCAGGAAGACGTTCGCGCCCTGGAAGATCGGATGAACGAGGAGGCAGCATTGGCGAGCGAGGCCGAAAGACGCCGCCTCGAGCGCGAGCTCCTCACCCAGCGGCGGGAGCTGAAGCGAGCGCAGGATGAGTTCCGCGAGGATCTCAATATTCGCCGCAATGAGGAGTTTGCCAGACTCCAGCGACAGGTGGCGGACGTCATAACCGAAATGGCCCGCGAGGAGAACTACGACCTTATTCTCAACGAGGCTGCGGTCATCTACGCCAGCGATCGCGTAGATGCCACCGAGCAGGTGCTGTTGCGGCTGCGTCGGGAGCAGTGAGCTCATGGTGATCACTCTGGGTCAGCTCGCCGAGCGCATTGGCGCGCAGCTGGAGGGCGACCCGGAACGCCGCATCCATGGCGTGGGCAGCCTACTGGGGGCGGGCCCGGAGCAGCTCACGTTTCTGGCCAGCAACCGCTACCGCGGCCAGCTAGCAGCTACACGTGCCGGCGCGGTCATCCTGCGCCGCCAAGACGCCGCCGACTGTCCAGTGGATCGGCTGATTAACGACAACCCTTACTTGTCCTACGCGCGGGCCGCTGCGAGCTTCGTCGACCAGGAGCCATTGCGAGCGGGGCGAGATCCCAGCGCGGTGATCGATCCCAGCGCGGAGGTCTCACCCGATGCCCAGATCGGCGCCTTGGTAGCAATCGGCGCTGGCACCAAGGTGGCTCATCACAGCTATATCGGGCCGGGCTGCGTCATCGGTCGGGGGGTGACAATTGGCACGGGCTGCCGCCTGGTGGCGCGGGTCACCATCTGCGATGGGAGTCGACTGGGTGACCGTGTGCTGGCGCAACCGGGCGCGGTGATTGGGAGCGACGGCTTTGGCCACGCCCATGACGGGGCTCATTGGGTGCGTATCCCCCAGCTCGGGGCAGTAACGATCGGAGACGACGTGGAGATTGGGGCCAATACCACCATCGACCGAGGCGCGATCGAGGACACCGTGGTAGAGAGCGGGGTCAAGCTCGATAACCTGGTCCAGGTTGGCCACAACGTTCACATCGGCTCGGACACGGCCGTGGCTGGATGTGTCGGCATCGCCGGTAGCACGCGCATCGGGCGTCATTGCCGCATCGGAGGGGGGGCCGGTTTCAAGGGCCACATCGAGGTGGCCGATGGTGTTCAGGTCTCGTTCATGACCGCGGTCAGCAAGTCGCTCCTGGCGCCGGGCAGCTACGCCTCCACAACCCTGGTGGAGCCCCAGGGAAGATGGCGCCGTAACTGTGTCCGCTTTCGCAAGCTCGACGAGCTCGCCCGGCGGCTTATTTCGCTGGAGCGACGGTTTGGCACGAAGGACGACAAGCAATGAGCGATACCACGCCCGGGGAAATGCTGGACGTCGTAGCAATTCTGTCGCATCTACCACACCGCTACCCTTTCCTGCTGGTGGATCGGGTGATTAGCTACACGCGGGGCGAGCGCCTGCGTGCGCTCAAGAATGTCACCGTCAACGAGCCTTTTTTCCAGGGCCACTTCCCGGGACGACCGGTGATGCCGGGCGTGCTCATTCTGGAGGCGCTGGCTCAGGCCACCGGCATCCTCGGCGTTCGCACCATGGACGAGCCCCCCGGGGAGGACTCGATGTACTTCTTCGTGGGTATCGACAACGCGCGTTTCAAGCGCCCAGTGGTGCCGGGTGATCAGTTGATCTTGGATGTGGAGCTGCGCAAGGTGCGGCGCGGCATCTGGATGTTCTATGGCGAGGCTTCGGTGGAGGGCCGGGTAGCGGCATCAGCGGATCTCATGTGCACCCACCGCGCCTACCAGGAAATGCGGCCTTGATTCATCCCAGCGCCGTAATCGACCCCAGTGCCGAGCTCGCCGACGATGTGGAGGTGGGCCCGTTCACCGTAATCGGTGCCGGCGTGGAAGTGGGTTCCGGCACCCGTATCGGGCCGCACTCGGTATTGCGGGGTCCGGCTCGAATTGGCCGCGACAATCGAATCTTTCAGTTCGCCTCCGTGGGCGAAGATCCGCAAGACAAAAAGTACGCCGGCGAGCCCACGCAATTGGAGATCGGCGACCGGAACACCATTCGAGAGTGTGTCACCCTCAGCCGCGGCACCGTCCAAGGCTTGGGCCTGACCCGCATCGGTAACGACAACTGGTTCATGGCCTACTGCCATGTGGCCCACGACTGCCTGGTTGGCAACGGCACCGTATTCGCCAATGCCACGGCGCTGGGCGGTCACGTAGAGATCGGCGACTTCGCGGTGCTGGGTGGCTCCACGCTGATTCATCAGTTCTGCCGAGTCGGCGCCAATAGCTTTTGCTCAATGGGCGCGACGGTGCGCCGCGACGTGCCACCCTTCGTGACCGTTGCAGGCGATCCAGCGATGCCTCACGGCATCAACTCCGAAGGATTGCGCCGGCGCGGATACAGTGCCGAAAGGGTAGCGCTGATCAAACGCGCCTACCGGCTGGTCTACCGCTCTGGCTTGCGCCTGGCGGAAGCGGTAGCCGCGGTGCGCGAGATGCCAGATCCCAACGGCGATCTCACCCTCATGTGTAACTTTGTCGAAGGCGGCGGACGCGGCATTGCTCGCTGAGGCACCCTCGGCGGCGCAGCTGGCGTCGCCATCGGGGCGCAAACTGCGGGTGGCCATGGTCGCCGGGGAGCTATCCGGCGACGGTCTCGGTGCAGGCTTGCTACGCGCGCTGCGGGAACGGTACCCGGCGCTGGAAGCCGAGGGGGTTGGCGGCCCCGCCATGGAAGCGGCGGGCTGCCGCAGCCTGGTGCCGCTGGATCGGCTCTCGGTGATGGGACTGGTGGAGGTGCTGGGGCGCTTGCCGGAGCTCTTGTCCCTGCGGCGGCGATTGCTGCAACGGATGCTGGCAGATCCTCCTGATGTTTTCGTCGGTATCGACGCTCCCGATTTCAACCTACCGCTGGAACGGCGCTTGCGCAGCGGCGGCGTGCGTACCGTGCACTACGTCAGCCCGACAGTATGGGCTTGGCGCCAGAGCCGCATCCGAGGGATAGCCCGCTCCGTCGATTTGATGCTCACGCTGTTTCCGTTCGAGGAGCGTTTCTACCAGCACCACAACGTGCCGGTGCGGTGTGTAGGGCACCCCCTGGCCGACGAGATTCCAGATCAGGTGCCCCGGGAGCCGGCTCGGCGAGCCCTGGGATTGGAGTTGGAGAGTCGGGTCCTGGCATTGCTGCCCGGGAGTCGTTCGGGCGAGGTGCAGCGGCTCGCTGCGGACATGTTGGATAGCGCTGCTTGGGTGGCCGAGCGCTTGCCCGGCCTGCAGGTGGTAATACCTTGCGCCACGGCAACGATCCGGAGCGGGCTGCAGGCCCTAATAGGAAAGCGCTTCGGCAGGCTTGCACCGGTGTTGGTCGCGGGTCGGGCCCGTGAAGCGATCGCCGCGGCCGATGCAGCGCTGGTGGCGTCGGGTACTGCGACTCTCGAGACCGCGCTGGTGAAGCGTCCCATGGTGGTGGTGTATCGCGTCAATTGGGTTACCTACGCGATCATGCGCCGGATGCTGAAGGTGCGCCACTTCGCCATGCCGAATCTACTTGCTGGGAAGCAGCTGGCGCCGGAGTTCTTGCAGGATCAGGCGCGTGCCGACAATATCGGACCGGCGCTGCTATCCCAGCTCTCACCACAGACCGACCATTCCGAGCTCATGCGCCACTACCAGCGACTGCATGCGGAGCTGCGCCGGGATGCCAGCCACAGCGCGGCGCGCGCGGTTTCGGAGCTGATCGGGGCATGATCGAGACCGATCTGTCGTTGACCGAGTGGGGGGTCGCCGGGGTCGACGAGGCTGGGCGGGGGCCCTTGGCCGGGCCCGTGGTCGCCGCGGCGGTAATACTGAATCCCGACTTCCAGGTGACGGGATTGGCAGACTCGAAACTGCTCACCGCGCCGCGTCGTCAAACCCTGGCCCAAGAGCTGCGGCAGCGCGCGGTAGCTTGGGCGATCGCCGAGGCCAGCGTCGAAGAAATCGATGTCCTCAATATCCTGCAAGCGTCGCTGCTGGCGATGCGGCGGGCTATCAGAGCGCTCCAGCTGACGCCGGCGCGGGTGCTGGTGGATGGTAACTACTGTCCGGCGGGCGTGGCCGGCGCCGTGGCGATCGTCGGCGGTGATGCTCGTATTGCCGCGATCAGCGCCGCCTCCATCCTGGCCAAGGTGCATCGAGATAGTCTTATGCGCGTATTGCACCAGCAGTATCCGGCCTACGGATTCGATCGCCATTTCGGCTATGCGACCGAAGCGCATCTGCGCGTACTGCGGCGGCTTGGGCCCGTGCCATGCCATCGCCGCACATTCCGTCCGGTGCGAGAGGCGCTTGGACTGTTGGGCAAGCCGGCGCGAGAGCTGGTCGAGGTGGGGTAGGCGCGGGCGCGATCGACTAGGCCACCGCTGCGGGCCCCACCCGTGGTCGCCTACCCGACCGCTCCCGCTGGAACGCTGATGACCGAAAACACCTTCGTCCACCTTCATCTCCATAGCGAATACTCCCTTAGCGATGGCTTGATCCGAGTCAAGCCGCTTATCAAGTCCGCCGCTGCCGCGGGTATGCCGGCAATTGCCCTGACCGACCTCCACAATATGTTCGGGATGGTCAAGTTCTACCGGGCCGCGCTCGGCGCCGGCATCAAGCCGGTTATTGGCATGGAGGCGTGGATCGAGTCCTCCGGCGGTGATGGAGAAGCCAATCGCGTGGTATTGCTGGCGCAGGACCGCACTGGCTTCGTGAACCTATCGCGGCTGTCGAGTCGCGGCTACCAGAACGGTTATCAGCAGGGCCACCCGGTGTTGCGGCCGGAGTGGCTGCAGGCTGGCGCCGCCGGTCTCATCGCCCTGTCCGGCGGGCGCGAAGGTGAGGTCGGACGCCTACTACTCGCCGGTCGCGAGGAGCAGGCCCGGGAACGGCTTGGTTGGTGGCGCGCCCTGTTCCCTGATCGTTTTTACCTGGAGCTGATTCGGACCGGGCGTAGCGGTGAGGAGACGTATAACGCCGCTGCTGTCGTCCTCGCCGGGGAGCTGCAAATCCCGGTGGTGGCCACCAATGACGTCCGCTTCTTGCGGCGCCAGGACTTCGAAGCACACGAGGCCCGCGTCTGCATCCAGGAAGGCTACACCTTAGAGGATCCCAAGCGTCCCCGCCGCTACAGCGAACAGCAGTATTTGCGTACCGCTAACGAGATGGCGCAACAGTTCTCCGATCTGCCCGAGGCGCTGCTGAACAGCGTCGAGATCGCGCGCCGCTGCAACCTGGAGCTGAACCTGGGCAAGTACCACCTGCCGGCATTTCCAGTGCCGGAGGGGCTTACCCTGGGTGAGCTTCTGATGCAGGAGGCTGAGCGTGGGCTCGAGGCGCGCTTGCAGCGACTGGGGGCAGCTGCCGACAGCGGCCCGGTGCCGGTCGAGGGTTATCGACAGCGTTTGCGCACCGAGCTCGACGTCATCGTCCAGATGGGATTTCCCGGCTACTTCCTGATCGTGGCGGACTTCATTCGGTGGGCCAAGGAAGCCGGCATCCCGGTGGGACCGGGTCGGGGCTCGGGAGCAGGATCTCTGGTGGCGTACTCGCTACAGATTACAGATTTAGATCCAATAGCCTACGATCTTCTTTTCGAGCGATTCCTAAACCCAGAACGCGTTTCGATGCCGGACTTCGACGTGGATTTCTGTATGGAGGGTCGGGACCGGGTCATCGACTATGTGGCCGATCGCTATGGCCGCGACAAGGTCTCGCAGATCGCCACTCACGGCACGATGGCAGCCAAAGCCGTGGTGCGCGATGTGGGACGTGTGCTGGGGCATCCCTATGGCTTCGTGGACCGCATCGCCAAGCTGATCCCTTTCGAGATCGGGATAACCCTGGAAAAGGCCCTGGAACAGGAGGAGGACCTGCGCGCCGCCTACGAGAGCGAGGAAGAGGTACGCGCGATTATCGACCTGGGTCGTGCCCTGGAGGGTCTGGCGCGAAACGTCGGCCGGCACGCCGGCGGCGTAGTGATTGCGCCCAATGCCCTTACCGAATTCACACCACTGTATTTTGAGGATGGCTCCGCGTCACCAGTTTCCCAGCTGGACAAGGACGACGTGGAGGCGGTGGGGCTGGTCAAGTTCGACTTCCTGGGCCTGCGCACCCTCACCATCATCGATTGGACCGTGCGCAGCATCAACACCAAGCGCGCCGGTCGGGGTGAGGCGGAGCTGGATATCACGGCCATTCCCTCGAGCGACGGCGGAACCTTCCAGCTGCTCAAGGCCCAGCAGACCACCGGGGTGTTCCAGCTCGAATCCCGCGGCATGAAGGAGTTGATCAAGCGCCTGCAACCGGATCGATTCGAGGACATCGTGGCCCTGGTGGCGCTGTTTCGTCCGGGCCCGCTGCAGTCCGGCATGGTCGAGGACTTCATCGATCGGAAGCACGGCCGCGCCAAGGTCACCTACCCACATCCAGATCTAGTGCTCATCCTGGAGCCGACCTATGGCGTGATTCTGTATCAGGAGCAAGTCATGCAGATCGCTCAGGTGCTGGCCGGATATACCCTGGGTGGCGCCGATCTGCTGCGACGCGCCATGGGCAAGAAGAAGGCCGAGGAGATGGCCAAGCAGCGCGAGGTCTTCGTCGCCGGCGCCTCAGGGCGGGGGGTGGATGCAAGCCTCGCCAACCAGATCTTCGACCTCATGGAGAAGTTCGCTGGTTACGGCTTCAACAAGTCGCATTCGGCGGCCTACGCGCTGGTCTCCTACCAAACCGCCTGGCTCAAGCGCCACTATCCCGCCGATTTCATGGCCGCGGTTTTATCCTCGGACATGGACAACACCGACAAGGTGGTGGTTTTCATCGACGAATGCCGGGACATGGGGCTAGCGGTTCTGCCACCGGACGTGAACGGCTCCGGGTTTCGTTTCGGTGCCGACGACTCTGGGCAGGTCGTGTACGGTCTGGGCGCTGTGAAAGGGGTCGGCGAAGGCGCCATCCAGGGGATTCTGGAAGAGCGTGATCGGGCGGGACCGTTCACGGATCTGTGCGAGCTTTGTCGGCGTCTGGATCTGAGGCGAATCAATCGCCGCGTCCTGGAAGCACTGATTCGGGCCGGGGCTTTGGACTCCCTGGGCCAATCCCGGGCCCTGCTGATGAAGCAGCTACCGGTGGCGCTGCAGCTGGCCGAGCAGCACAGCCGGGCGGATGTCTGTGGCCAAGTGGACCTGTTCGGTCTGGGACCCACGTCCGACAGCGAGATGGCCCCGGCGACAGTGCCCCAGTCCGCCGCCGAATGGGACGAAAGCCAGCGCCTGGCCGAGGAGAAGCAGTCACTCGGGCTATACCTGACTGGACATCCCATCACCGCTCACCTGGCGGAGCTGAAGCACTACACCAGCGGGAGAATCGCCGAGGTAGTCGCCCAAGCCGAGCTGCAGCTGCAAGGTGGCATCCGGTACCCACGTGACCGCGAACGGGAACGCAAGGTGCTAGTCGCCGGAATGGTCGTGGAGCTGCGCACAAGGGTCAGCTCCCGAGGCGGGCGTATGGCTTTCCTCAACCTGGACGATCGCAGCGCGCGGGTCGAGGTGGCGGTTTACACCGAAGCCTACAGCCAGTACCGCGATCTGCTGGTGGCCGATGCTGTGCTCGTCATCGAAGGGACGCCGGCCACGGACGATTTCAGCGGGGGCGTGCGCATACGTGCCGAGCGTATCCTCAACCTGGATCAGGCCCGCGAGGCATTCTCACGGCGCCTGCGACTTCGCCTCGAGCAGGGTGACTTCGCCGCCGACCTGGCCGACGCCTTGGCGATGACCCTGGGCCCGTTCCGCCAGGGACGCTGTCCGGTGGTGATCGACTACACCGGCTGCGGTGCCCGGGCCGAACTGCAGCTGGACAGCGACTGGCGGGTGCACCCCACCACCGAACTGCTTGGCAGTTTGCGCGGCCTGGTGGGCGAAGATCGAGTGGCGGTCGAATATCAGTAGATATGCTTGTGCTGCGCCGCCGCAGTGCCGGAGGTGATCTCGGCCGCGGATGAAATCGGCGGGCTTTCCGCGCTAAAGTTGCGCCCGCATTCGACAAGGGCAGGCCGCCGATGAATCTGAACTTTCTCGAATTCGAGCAACCGATCGCCGAGCTGGAAGCCAAGATCGAAGAGCTGAAGCACTTGGGCGGTCTCGGCGAGTTCGAAATCGGAGACGAAATCGCGAGGCTGAAGGCCAAGAGCGACTCGCTGACCTCTTCCATCTTTGCTTCCCTGGACGCCTGGCAGATCTCTCAACTCGCCCGCCACCCGCAACGGCCCTATACCCTGGACTATGTGGAGCATCTGTGCACCGAGTTCGAAGAGTTGCACGGTGATCGTCGCTACGCCGACGACAAGGCGCTGGTGGGCGGAGTGGCTCGCTTTCGGGGTCGGGCGGTCGTGATTCTCGGCCACCAGAAGGGCCGCGACACCAAAGAGAAGATCCATCGCAACTTCGGCATGCCCAGACCCGAAGGTTACCGCAAGGCATTGCGGTTGATGGGGTTGGCCGAGCGATTTCGAATGCCCGTTTTCACCTTCATCGACACCCCTGGTGCCTATCCCGGTATTGGGGCCGAAGAGCGCGGCCAGAGCGAGGCCATCGCCCGTAATCTGTTCGTGATGACGCGTTTGCGGACGCCGGTGATCTGCACAGTCGTGGGCGAAGGAGGTTCCGGCGGAGCACTTGCCATCGGAGTAGGCGACCGCGTCAATATGTTGCAGTACAGCACCTACTCGGTGATCTCGCCCGAGGGCTGCGCGTCCATATTGTGGAAGAGCGCCGAACGGGCCAGCGATGCGGCCGAGGCGATGGGCATCGTGTCCAGTCGGATCAAGGAGCTAGGGCTCATCGATACGGTGGTCGCGGAGCCTTTGGGCGGTGCGCATCGGGATAGCGCGGACATGGCGAAGCGCCTAGGCGATACGCTCTACGCCCAGCTCGAGAAGATCGACCAGCTGTCGATGGAGGAACTCCTGGAGACGCGTTATCAGCGGCTGATGAGCTACGGAGTTTTCAAGAGCGAATGAGCGCCGCCGCCCTAGGGGCGGTGACGGCCGTGCTCGCGCGCCACGCCCCGATACGACGGGTCCTGGTGGGCTTCAGCGGCGGCCCCGACTCCACCGGTCTGCTTGCCCTGCTGGCGGATCACCGCGCCAATCTGGATTTCGCATTGGAGGCAGTGCATGTCAACCACGCGCTGCATCCTTCAGCGATCGATTGGGAGCATCACTGCCGTCACACCTGCGACCGCCTGGCGGTTCCGCTTCGGGTGCTGCGGGTCCAGGTCTCGAGACGTGGAGAGGGCTTGGAAGCCGCCGCTCGGCGCGCACGCTATCACGCTATTGCCAAGCTGCTGACCAGGGACGATGTGGTGGTTACCGGCCATACCCGCGATGACCAGGCAGAGACCGTGCTGCTGCAGTTGCTGCGGGGCAGCGGCCCCCGAGGTCTCGCCGCCATGCCCGAATGCCGGCCACTCGGGGCGGGCAGGCTGCTGCGACCGCTACTGTCGGTTCCCCGTACCGCGATTTGCGAGTTGGTGCAGGCGTGCGGCCTCGAGGTCGTGCAGGACCCCAGCAACCAAGATCCCGCCTTGGCCCGAGCCTGGGTGAGATGGCAACTGCTGCCGCTGCTGCGGACACGGTGGCCGGCCTCGATAGCCACATTAGCGCGCAGCGCTCGGCTTTGCCGTGAGTCGATGGAGCTGCTCGATCTGTTGGGACGAGAGGATTTGGAGGCATGTCGCCAGGGCGAAACCTTGTCGGTGGAGGCACTGGTTGCACTGCCCCAGGCCCGGGCGCGGTTGCTGTTGCGGACCTGGATCAGCTGCCGCGGCGCCTTGGTGCCGTCTGAGGATCACGTCGAACGCATGCTGTGGGAAGTGGCTCGCGCCCGCTGCGATGCCCGACCGGTGGTGGCTTGGACCCAGTGGGAGGTGCGCCGGCACCAGGGCTACCTGCATCTGCTGCGAGCCTTGCCCGCGCCCCCACCCCGGGATTTCAGCATTGAGCTGCATCCGGGGGAGTGGGTTGCGTTGCCGGACGGGGCGGTGGTGCGCCTGCGACCAGCTGGAGCAGACGAGCCACTGGCGCTAGCGCTCGACGTTCTCAGCCAGGGCGCGGCCCAGGTGACGCTGCGACGGCAAGGAGACCGGCTGCAACCCGACCGGTTGCGACCCCGGCGCCGACTCAAGGAGCTGTTGCGCGAGCTTGGGGTGCCTCCCTGGTGGCGCGATCGCATGCCCATCTTGCGTGTCGAGGGCAGACCGGTGGCGCTGCCGGGGCTGTTGGTGGAGGCTGCGTTTCGGCCCGCGGCGGGCGCAGATGCGCTGGTGTTCGAATGGCAATGCCCGGGACCATCTGATAACCTCTAGCCGGCTTCGAAAGCCCAGCGGCAAAGGCCTGCCCGCAGTTCAGGGTTTTTATCAAATTCTCGCTTCAAGCACCCGTTTCTGCAGGCACAGTTGAAACGTGGGACGTTCCTCATGACTCGCTTTGTATTCATCACCGGCGGCGTGGTGTCGTCCCTGGGCAAAGGCATTGCCGCAGCATCTCTGGGCGCCATTCTCGAGGCCCGCGGGCTCACCGTTACCATGATCAAGCTGGATCCATATATCAACGTGGATCCGGGCACCATGAGCCCGTTCCAGCACGGCGAGGTCTTCGTGACCGAGGACGGCGCGGAGACCGACCTGGATCTGGGCCACTACGAGCGTTTCGTCCGCACTACGACGGGCAAGCGCAACAACTTCACCACCGGCCGCGTGTACGAAACGGTGATCCGCAAGGAACGGCGAGGCGACTACCTGGGCGGAACCGTGCAGGTCATTCCGCACATCACCGATGAGATCAAGCGGCGGGTGGTCGAGGGTGCCGGCGATGCGGATGTCGCCATGGTCGAGATCGGTGGCACCGTGGGCGACATCGAGTCGCTGCCATTCATGGAGGCCATTCGTCAGCTGTGGGTGGAGCTGGGGCCTCAGCGGTGTTTCTTCATCCACCTGACTCTGGTGCCCTATATTCGCTCCTCCGGCGAGCTCAAGACCAAGCCCACCCAGCACTCGGTCAAAGAGCTGCGCTCCATCGGTATTCAGCCGGATGTGCTGCTGTGCCGCTGCGAGCGTGAGATTCCTGCCGACGCCCGGGCCAAGATCGCACTGTTCTGCAACGTGGATCGGCGGGGCGTGATTCCGGCCTTGGACGCGGACACCATTTATCGGATACCGCTGCTGTTTCACAGCCACGGCTTGGACCAGATCGTGTGCGAGAAGCTGCGGCTGCAGGCCCCGGAGGCAGATCTTTCGGAGTGGCAGGCGGTGGTGGACGCCATGGAATCTCCCGAGGCAGATGTGGAGATCGCCATGGTCGGTAAGTACGTGGATCTGGCCGATGCGTACAAATCGCTGAACGAAGCGCTGGTGCATGCCGGCATTCATACCCGTACTCGGGTCAATATCCACTACGTGGACTCGGAGCGACTGGAGACCGAAGGCACCCATCTGTTGACCGGTATGAATGCCATACTGGTACCTGGTGGGTTTGGATCGCGCGGCATCGAGGGCAAGATCGCCGCAGTGCGCTTTGCCCGGGAGCACAGCATTCCCTACCTGGGCATCTGCCTCGGATTGCAGGTGGCAGTGATCGAGTTCGCCCGTAATATCGCCGGCCTGGAAGGGGCCCACAGCACGGAGTTTCGCCGTGACACCCGCTACCCGGTGATCGCGCTGATCACCGAGTGGACCACCGACCGGGGCGCCATCGAGCGGCGTTCCGAGGGCTCGGATCTGGGAGGCACGATGCGTCTTGGAGGTCAACGGTGCGTGCTCGAGCCCGGTACTCTGGCGCACCGGATCTACGGCAAACCGGTGGTGGTGGAACGCCACCGTCACCGCTACGAATTCAACAATGAGTATCGCAAGCTGCTGTCGCAGGCTGGGCTGGTGGTCTCGGGCCACTCCGGCCAGAACGACCTGGTCGAAATGGTGGAGCTCGGCGATCACCCCTGGTTCCTGGCCTGCCAGTTCCACCCGGAATTCACCTCGACCCCCCGTGATGGTCACCCCTTGTTCGCCAGCTTCGTGAGCGCGGCCCGGGCCCATGCGGTAGGCGTCACCATGGAGGTTGCCGAGGCATGAACTTGTGCGGCTACACGGTGGGTCTAGATCAACCCTTGTTCCTCATCGCGGGTCCCTGCGTAATCGAGAGTCGCGAGCTCGCTTTCGAGACTGCCGGCCGGCTCAAGGAGATGACGGCTGAGCTGCGGGTGCCGTTCATTTACAAGAGCTCCTTCGACAAGGCCAACCGGTCCTCCCACGAGAGCTTTCGGGGCCCTGGAATGGAAGCCGGCCTGGCCATCCTGCAGGCAGTGCGCGAGGAGCTCCGCGTTCCAGTGCTCACCGATGTTCACGAGGATACGCCGCTGGACGAGGTGGCCGCGGTGGTGGACGTACTGCAAACGCCGGCGTTTCTATGCCGGCAAACCAACTTCATCCAGCGCGTGGCGCGGCAGGGCCGCCCGGTGAACATCAAGAAGGGACAATTCCTGGCACCCTGGGACATGGCCAACGTGGTGCAGAAGGCGCGCGCCGTTGGTAACGAGCAGATCATGGCCTGCGAGCGTGGCGTCTCTTTCGGTTACAACAACTTGATTACGGACATCCGCTCGCTGGTGGTGATGCGACAAACCGGTTGCCCGGTGGTCTTCGATGCCACCCATTCGGTGCAGCTACCAGGTGGACAAGGCACGGCCTCCGGCGGCCAACGCCAGTTCGTGCCGGTGCTGGCCCGGGCCGCGGTTGCCGCCGGCGTGGCCGGCGTATTCATGGAGACTCACCCAAACCCCGACCAGGCGCTCAGCGATGGTCCCAACGCCTGGCCGATGGATCGGATGAAGGCGCTACTCGAGACCCTGGTGCAACTGGACCGGGCGGTCAAGGCAAAGGGTTTTGCGGACGACAACGCCTAGCAATACGCGATTCGCGGGATTTGGTCCGCGATTCGCTCCAACCACGACAGCGAGCGGAGGCTGAGGAGCTAATGTCCGATATTCGCGAGATCAAGGCCCGAGAGATCCTCGATTCCAGGGGCAATCCCACGGTGCAGGTGGACGTGGTGCTGGCCTCCGGCGCCCGTGGTCAAGCCGCGGTACCCTCGGGCGCATCCACCGGGGCACGTGAAGCGATCGAGCTCCGGGATGGCGATAGCGCCCGTTATCTGGGCAAAGGCGTACTGAAGGCAGTCGCCAACGTCAACGGCCCCATTCGCGAAGCCTTGCAGAACTGCGACGGCATGGACCAGGGCGATGTGGATCGTCGTCTCATCGAGCTGGATGGCACGGAGAGCAAAGGTCGGCTGGGCGCCAACGCCATACTCGGGGTGTCGTTGGCATCGGCGCACGCCGCTGCTGCCGAGGCCGGCGTCCCGCTCTATCGTCGAATCACCGCCAACGGTCCATACCAGATGCCGGTTCCGATGATGAACATCCTGAACGGCGGCGCCCATGCCGACAACAGCGTGGACCTGCAGGAGTTCATGGTAATGCCTACCGGCTTCGGCAGTTTCCGCGAGGCGCTGCGGGCCGGCGCCGAGATTTTTCATACCCTGAAGAAGGTGCTGTCCGCTCGCAAGCTTTCCACGGCAGTTGGAGACGAGGGCGGTTTCGCTCCCGATCTGCCATCCAATGAGGCTGCCTTGGAAGTAGTGTTGGAGGCGGTTCAACAAGCCGGCTATCAACCGGGCAAAGACGTCTACCTGGCGCTGGACGTGGCGAGCTCCGAGATCTACAAGGACGGCGTCTACGAGCTGGCTTCGGAGAACAAGCGCTTCCAGCCAGACGAGTTTGCCGCCTGGCTGGCGGAGCTGGTGGACCGCTATCCCATCGTCTCCATCGAGGACGGCATGGCCGAGGGTGACTGGTCCGGCTGGGCCGAGCTCACCCGACTGCTGGGTCAGCGTATTCAGCTGGTGGGTGACGACCTGTTCGTCACCAACACGGCTATTCTGCGCCAAGGCATTGATCAAGGCGTCGCCAACTCCATTCTCATCAAGTTCAACCAGATTGGCACACTGACCGAAACCCTCGCTGCGGTGAACATGGCCGCGGACGCCGACTACAGCTCGGTCATTTCCCACCGGTCGGGGGAAACCGAGGACACCACCATCGCCGATCTGGCGGTCGCTACCCGGGCCACCCAGAT
Source organism: uncultured Candidatus Competibacteraceae bacterium (assembly GCA_964563515.1). Lineage (GTDB taxonomy): Bacteria > Pseudomonadota > Gammaproteobacteria > Competibacterales > JAHEDQ01 > CAZLYT01. The sequence goes on from CAZLYT010000716.1 coordinate 66,223, forward strand.
CAAGACCGGGTCCCTGTGCCGCTCCGATCGGGTAGCCAAGTACAACCGTTTACTCGGGATAGAGGAAGAGCTGGCTGGGGATTGCAGCTACCCGGGAATGGCGGCCTTGTCCCGGCAAGCGGGATAAGCGGAGCCAGCGCGTGCAGCTGCTCAGCATCGGCCTGCTGTTGCTGCTGCTGTTACTGCAGGTGCCACTGTGGATCGGCGAGGGTAGCTTCCGCGACGTTCGCTTGCTCGAGGCCCGGGTCGAACAGCAACGGCTGGAAAACGCGGAGCTCAACGCGCGCAACGAGGCCTTGGAAGCGGAAGTGCGCGACTTGAAGCGGGGCGGCGACGCCTTGGAGGAACGGGCGCGAGCGGAGCTCGGCCTGGTCGGCTCGGGCGAAACCTTCTTCCAGCTGCTGCCTGGCGCCAACACCAGGACCTTCAACGCGCCCGATGACTGAACCTGGCAGCAAACCGTCGCTGTGGGCGGTCCTGCCAGCAGCAGGTTTGGGCCGGCGCTTCGGGGCTGCAACGCCCAAGCAGCACCTTCCGCTGGCGGGTCGTAGCGCTTTGGAGCGCAGCCTGTCCTTGTTGCTCGCCGAGCCCAGGGTGCGGGGCGCGGTGGTTGCTTTGTCGGCGGATGATCCCTGGAGGGCTCCCTCGGCGTGCCGCCAAGGCAAATGCGTCCGGCATTGTGCCGGTGGGCCGGAACGTGCCCAGTCGGTGCTCAACGCCCTGAGTCGGCTCAAGGAGCACGACTGCTGCGATGACGATTGGGTGTTGGTGCATGATGCCGCCAGGCCTTTGCTGCGGCCTGGAGATCTCGAGCGACTCATCGATCTGGCATTGGCCGACCCCATCGGCGCTTTGCTGGCGGTGCCAGTGCGGGACACCCTGAAGCGCGCTGACACTGACGGCCGTTGTCAGGCGACGGTCGACCGCACCGCTCTATGGCACGCCCAGACACCACAGATGTTCCATCTCGGCCCGCTGCACAATGCTATCGCCACGGCGATCGAGGCTGGCGCACCGGTTACCGACGAAGCAGGTGCCATGGAGCGAGCCGGCTACCGCCCCCTGCTGGTTGAAGGCCACGGCGACAACATCAAGATCACCTCCCGGGATGACGCGCTACTTGCCGAGCAACTGCTGTCGGGCGTTGAGGAGCGTCAGCCTTGCGCATAGGGCACGGCTACGACGTCCACGCTTTCGGCTCCGGCGACCACGTGATGCTGGGCGGAGTGCGGATCCCATTCCACCTGGGACTAATCGCACACTCGGACGGCGACGTGGTGCTGCATGCGGTTTGTGACGCGCTCCTGGGTGGCGCTGGATTGGGAGATCTCGGCCGCCATTTCCCCGACACGGACCCCAGCCTCAAAGGCATCGACAGCCGCGACTTGCTGGGTCGGGTGATGGTCACTCTGCGCACCCGCGGGCTTCGGGTCGGCAACGTGGATGTTACGGTCATTGCCCAGGCTCCCAGGCTGGCAGGCTTCGTTCCGCAGGTGATCGCCAATCTGGCCTCGGATCTGGATCTCGCTCGCGACTGCGTAAACGTGAAGGCGACCACCACCGAACGCCTGGGGTGGCTGGGGCGTGGCGAGGGGATCGCTGCCCATGCGGTAGCCTTGTTGCTGGCTGGGGGCGAACCTCGCTAGGAGGGCCTGCAATGCTTGAACACACGGCGATCGGGCGGCTCCTGCGAACTATCGCTGAGGCCCCATGAAACTGGAGCTCGGCGCCAACTCCCTCAATCTGGCGACACTTTGGGCTGACCGCCCACAAGCGGCGAGTCCGCCGGCCCGTGCTCAGTTGCGGATCGAGCTCGAGGATTTCCAGGTCATCGAATTGCCTGCCTTCGAGCCCTCTGGCGACGGAGAGCACTTGTTGGCGCGCGTGCGAAAGCGGGGAGCCAACACCGAGTGGATCGCAACACAGCTTGCCCGCTGGGCCCAGGTACCGCGCTCGGCGGTTGGTTATGCCGGCCGCAAGGATCGTCACGCCTTGGCCGAGCAGTGGTTCTCCATCCACCTGCCAGGCAAGGCCGATCCCGAAACCTCCTCACTCCAGCTTCCGGAATTGGAGTTGCTGGAGCTGGTACGCCACGATCGGAAGCTGCGCCGAGGTGCGCTGCGGGGCAATCAGTTTCAGATCATCCTGCGCCAGGTAATGGGCAATCGGGAACAGGTGGACGAGGCGCTGGCAGCGCTGTCGGCGACGGGATTTCCCAACTACTTCGGTGATCAGCGATTTGGTGCGGGCGGCGCCAACCTGTCCCCCTGGATGGACCGTGATGGGGCCCTGAGCCGTTCCCGCAACCAGCGTGGAATCCAGCTCTCGGCGGCGCGCAGCCTGCTGTTCAACCGAGTGCTTGCAAGCCGGGTAGGCGATGGCAGTTGGAACCAAGCCCTGGAAGGGGAAGTGCTGGCCCTCGACGGCACCCAGCGCTGGTTTCGCTGCGAGGGCGAGCCCGATTCAGACCTGAGCCGAAGAGTGGCGCAGCAGGACCTGCATCCCACAGGGCCGCTGTGGGGTCGCGGCGAGCCCCCCACTGCCGGTACCGTGCGCAGGATCGAGAGTGCTGCACTGGACGGCCTCGCGGTGCTGCGGGCAAGCCTGGAGAATTGCGGCATGAAGCAGGAGCGCCGTGCCCTGCGAGCGCGCGTCAAGAATCTGTTCTGGCGTTGGCACGACCCGAGGACGCTGCAGATTGGCTTCGACCTGCCACGGGGTTGCTTCGCCACCAGTCTGCTGGAAGCGGTGTTCCAGCCCACTAGCGCGGTGGCCGACACCTGAGCAGCACGTAAACTGCGCCCGTGCCGCCGTCGGCGGGTCTTGCGGAGCAGTAGGCGAGCACGTCATTGCGTTGCCGCAGCCAGCGCGCCACGCCGCGCTTCAGTACCGGTCCTCGATTATCCGATCGCAGCCCCTTGCCATGGATCACTCGCACGCATGCGTCCTGAGACCAGATGCAATCGTCGAGAAAATTGTGCAGGGCCACACGGGCTGCCGCGGCAGTATGCCCATGCAGGTCGATTTGGGCGCGCACGGCGAACTTGCCCCGCCGCAGCTTGCGCAGCAGCTCCGGCCGCAGTCCTTCGCGCAGGTACACCAGCTCCTCACCGGTCTCCAAGTCATCGAGCTGCAGGGGAGCGCTGGCCAGTTCCTCCAGCACGGCCTGATCATCTCGCAGGCGGGAACGTGGAATCGGTGCCGGGCAGCGGCGGTGCGGTTCCACCCGGTCGTGGCGCAGCTCACGCAAGGGACCCACGGCGCGGCGGAAGGCCTCTGCCAGGTCGGGATCGGCCTCGAAAGCGTGTTTGAGCCGCTGCCGTTTCATTGCCTTGACCTTTCGAAACTGTCCAGGAAATGGAGTGCTTGTGGACGCCAGTGTTCCCGACCATTGCGGCGCAGGCAAGGCTCGTCCCGATTGCCAGCACCCTTGGCACCGGTTAGCATCCTGCGCGGTGCCGAGACCTCGCCCCAGCAACGCATTGGCGAGGGTGACGCCGCCCGCAGGCTCGCTTTGAACTCCGTGGCTACCACTCGAGCACGCTTCTGAGACGAATGCGCATCCTGGTCAGTAACGACGATGGCTATCGCGCGCCCGGCATCGTCGCGTTGGCGACCGCCCTGGCGGAGATTGCCGAAGTCACAGTGGTGGCGCCGGATCGGAACCGCAGTGGTGCCAGTAACGCCTTGACCCTGGACCGTCCGCTGCGAGCGGAGCGCAACACCGATGGCTTCTACCAGGTCGACGGCACACCCACGGATTGCGTTCATCTCGGCATCACGGGGTTGCTGGAGGAAGAGCCCGACATGGTGGTTTCCGGGGTCAACAGCGGCCCCAATCTGGGCGACGACGTGCTCTATTCGGGCACTGTGGCAGCAGCCATGGAAGGGCGATTCCTGGGGCTCCCGGCGATCGCGGTATCGCTGGCGGCGTGGCCGCAGAGTCACTTCGAGACCGGCGCCAGGGTGGCCGTGATGCTGGTCGAGCGGCTACGCCGACATCCGCTTCCAGCCGACACCATCCTCAACGTCAATGTTCCTGACTTGCCCTGGGACGAGCTGGCAGGTTTCCGGGCCACGCGGCTCGGACATCGGCATCGATCCAAGCCGGTGATACGCCAGACTGACCCCCGGGGCCGGCCGGTGTATTGGGTCGGCATGGTGGGGGGCGAACAAGATGCCGGTCCTGGCACCGATTTCCACGCCATTCGTGAAGGCTGCGTGTCGGTGACGCCACTGAAGGTCGATCTCACCCGACACGACGCAGTCGAGGTGGTCGACCAGTGGCTGCTGGCACGATGAGGCTGCGTCAATCAGGCATTGGGATGACCTCCCAGCGTACTCGGGAACGGTTGGTTCGACGCTTGCAGGAGACCGGCGTGCGCAACACCGCGGTGTTGGACGTGATGCGGTGGTTGCCCCGGCATCTGTTCGTGGATGAGGCGCTGGCGAGCCGTGCCTATGAGGACACGGCACTGCCGATCGGGCTGGGTCAGACCATCTCGCAGCCGCAGGTGGTGGCCCTCATGACGGCGGATCTGGTCCAGGGCGGCCACCCACGTCGGGTGTTGGAGGTGGGCACCGGATCCGGCTATCAATGTGCGGTGCTGGCGCTCTTGTCGGGCTACGTGTACTCCTTGGAGCGCCTCCGGCCGCTGCTGGAGCGGGCCCGATCACGGTTGCGGGAGCTCGAGCTTCACAATGTCCAGCTCCGCCACGGGGACGGCGGTCGGGGGTGGCCGGAGCGCGCGCCGTTCGATGGGATCATCGTTACCGCCGCTCCGGAGAGTGTCCCCGCCTCGCTGTGCGATCAGCTTGCGATCGGGGCCAGGCTGGTAGTGCCAGTGGGCCCTCGGGGCAGCCAGGAACTGCTGTGCATCGAGCGCAGCGCCACCAAGTTTATCGAGACCAGGCGCGGTTGGGTCAGCTTCGTCCCGCTGCGATCTGGCATGGAGTAGTCGATTGTTTGCTCGCCTGTACGATCTGGTAATGAACTGGGCCCGACACCGCCACGCCCCGCGCTACCTGGCCGGGCTCAGCTTCGCCGAGTCGTCCTTCTTTCCCATCCCGCCAGACGTCATGCTGGCGCCGATGGTGCTGGGCAAGCCCGGCAGCGCCTGGTCCTACGCCCTCCTCACAACAATCGCTTCGGTACTGGGCGGTGCGTTCGGCTATATGATCGGCTGGTATGTGTTCGAGGCGGTCGAGCCCTTGCTGCATCGTTTCGGGTACTGGGACGACTTCCAGCTCGCCAGCGACTGGTTCGACCGCTGGGGATTCTGGGTCATCTTGCTGGCCGGATTCACTCCGATTCCGTACAAGGTCTTCACCATCACCGCGGGCACCGTTCATATGCCTTTGCTACCCTTCCTGCTCGGCTCCATGGTCGGCCGCGGCGGGCGATTCTTCCTGGTCGCGGGCCTCCTTCGGTTGGGCGGTGAAACCCTGGAAGGACGACTGCGAGCCAATGTCGATCGGATAGGTTGGGTGACCCTCGTGGTGGCCATCGTGGGGTACGGCTTTTATCGTCTCGGAGGGCAATGAACCACTGGGATAGGTCAAAACGAGCGTCGATACGAGCCATCCTGATGGCAGGCTGCGCGATTGCATTCACCGTCGCCGGCATGGGTTGTGGTGGCGGATCTGCACTTGCGCCGGTGGAAGACGGCGCCGCCCGGGCGCTGAGGGAGCCCTCGGGGGAGGTCGGCCCTGGCGACACCTTGTATGCCTTCGCCTGGCGCTACGGCTTCGACTATCGGGAAGTCGCCGCCTGGAACAACTTGCAGCCGCCCTACAGGCTGCGACCAGGACAGCGGTTGCGGCTGATGCCGCAGTCGGCTCCCACGGCGGTGGCGGGGTTGGCGCCGGTAGCGGAAATTCAAGTGCGGGCGGCGGCTGCGGCCAAAGCCGTCGAGGTGCGCAAGATGCAGCCGGCGGCAACCCCTTCCAGGCCGCCATCGATTGCCAATGACTCCGCCGTCCCTCAAAGCGATGCTCCGGCCCCCTCTCGCAGCACGGTCCCACCGCCGCCAACACCGCAGACCAGTTCTGCCCAGGAAGCTTCCTCGCTTGCTGCAACGTCGGTCGTAGCCTGGACTCCTCCCAAGACCGCTCCGGCCTCTTGGCGCTGGCCCGTCGAGGGCGCCAGGGTAGTAGGAAGCTATGACGCGTCGCGCCCGGGCGGCAGAGGGCTGAACCTGGAAGCCCAGCCGGGAAGCAGGGTACGGGCAGCGGCCGGTGGGCGGGTCGTCTATGAGGGAAGTGGACTTCCCGGTTACGGACGGCTTATCATTCTCAAACATACGGACTCGCTACTTAGTGCCTACGGGCATCTGGGCGGTTTCCACGTCAAGGAAGGTGACGTCGTGGAGCCGGGTCAGGTGCTCGCTGACCTCTCCACTGGAGGCAGCAGCAACGCCCCCGTCCTGCGATTCGAGATCCGCGAGGACGGTCAACCCAAGAATCCGCTGGCTTACTTGCCTGGCTAGGGTGGCGGGTAGCTGTGTCCATGCGCCTCAGAACTGGACGCGGCACGAGACGCTCGCCACCTGACGCGGTGTGGTGAGACACCGACATAGGAGGGTGGGATGACGCGCAACCGGGAGGAGGGTGACTTTCTCGATCCTGGAGAGGAAGTCAACGTGCTCGAAGTGGAGGCCGCCTGGACGCAGCAGCCCGGCCCAGCGGCCGAGACCACCGGATTGGACGCAACTGGGGGCGAGTCGCAGGCGCAGCAGGGTTCAGCCCGTGACGCCACCGAGGTGGAGCTCGACGCCACCCGCCTTTACCTGGGTGAGATCGGCTACTCCCCGCTGCTAACCCCCGAAGAAGAGGTCTACTACGCCCGTCTGGCGCAACGCGGCGATGATGCCGGCCGCCGTCGCATGATCGAAAGCAACCTGCGCCTGGTTGTCAAGATCGCGCGGCGCTATATGAATCGCGGTCTCGCGCTTTTGGATTTGATCGAAGAGGGCAACCTCGGCCTGATCCACGCCGTCGAGAAATTCGATCCTGAACGGGGCTTTCGCTTCTCCACCTACGCCACATGGTGGATTCGCCAGACCATCGAGCGGGCGATCATGAATCAAACCCGCACCATCCGCCTTCCAATTCACGTCATCAAAGAAATCAACGTCTATCTACGGGCCGCCCGCAAGCTGGCCCAGACGCTGGATCACGAGCCTAGTGCTGAGGAAATCGCCCGGCTGATGGAGCAGCCGGTGGATGAGGTCAAGCGCCTGCTCGGCCTCAACGAGCGGGTGGCGTCGGTGGATACCCCCATCGGTAAGGACGAAGACCGCTCCCTGCTGGACGCCATCCCCGATGACAACCACCCGGACCCAGCGGTGCTGCTCCAGGACGAGGACATGAATGTCAAGCTCGAGGAGTGGCTGTCCAGGCTCAGCGACAAGCAACGCGTCGTCGTCGAGCGGCGGTTTGGGCTCAACGGCTGCGAGCGGGCAACGCTAGAGCAGGTTGGCAACGAGATCGGGGTGACTCGGGAGCGGGTACGCCAGATTCAGATCGATGCCCTGAAGCGCCTTCGCAAAATTTTGGAAAGCGAGGGGTTTTCCGGAGAGGTCCTATTCGACTGAGGGAGTTATCGGGCGCGAGCGTGGCAATAGATCGGAGCTTCGCTAGCTTATGTGCTCCAACATCAAGATGGCTGCCACCACCCTGCGATCTTCCCCACGGAGGATGTTATAGGTGCGGCAGGCGGCGTCCGTGGTCATTACCTCGAGGCCGATCTGTCGGCGGTATAGCGGTGCCACCACGGCGGTTGCCGGAAACCGTTGCCGGCTTCCCACGCCGAGCACTATCAGCTCGGGATCCAGCTCCACGGCTTGTTCCAGATGCTCCGCGCCGAGTTGCTCCAGGGTCTGCGGTGGCCAATCCCTAACCAGTGCATCGGCGCTGAGCAGGAAGCTGCCCCGTAGCACCTGGTCGTCCACTCGCACCTCGCCCGCAGTGTAGCTGCGAATGACGTGCTGCCCGCCGAGCGTGTCGAGGCTGAACTTCACACCAGCTCCCGGATTTGAGCCAGACACTAAGGAAGCCCGCAAAGGTTCGGGCGACCGTGCAAAGCAATCAAGTCATCCCCGAGTATAGCGCTTCGGCCGGCCGGGACCGACGCGTTGACACCTCGATAAGGCCCGATTAAGTTGCGCGCTACCTCGCAACCGGGCCTTGCGCCCTTGAAGTGCCGCCGTGTACGAAAGTTTTCCGCGCATCTCGCGCCTGCCGCCCTACGTCTTCAACATCGTCAATGATCTCAAGGCGTCGGCGCGCGCGCGCGGCGAGGACATCGTCGACTTCGGCATGGGCAACCCGGACCGACCAACGCCTCGGCACATCGTCGATAAGCTGGTGGAGGTCGCCCAACGCCCGGACACCCATCGCTACTCGGTGTCCCGGGGGATTCCCCGCTTGCGCCGTGCCATCTGCAATTGGTATCGCCGACGCTACCAGGTGGATCTCGATCCGGACAGTGAGGCGATCGTCACCATCGGCTCCAAGGAAGGCCTCGCGCACCTGGCGTTGGCGACCATGGAGCGCGGCGACGCGGTACTGGTACCCAACCCCGCTTACCCGATACACCCTTACGGCTTCGTGATTGCTGGCGCCGATATTCGTCACGTACCCCTGGTGGGCGAGTCCGGGGATTTCTTTGCCGAGCTGGAGCAAGCCATCCGCAACTCCTGGCCGCGGCCGAAGATGCTGGTGCTGAACTTCCCGGCCAACCCGACCGCGCGCTGCGTCGAGCTCGGGTTTTTCGATCAGGTGGTGGCGATCGCCCGGGAGCATCAGATCTGGGTGGTTCACGACCTGGCCTATGCTGATATCGTTTTCGATGGCTACCGGGCGCCCTCCATCATGCAGGTGCCGGGGGCCACCGCGATCGCAGTCGAGTCTTTTTCACTCTCCAAGAGCTACAACATGCCCGGCTGGCGGGTCGGCTTCATGGTGGGCAACCAGACCCTGATAGCCGCCCTGGCGCGCATGAAGTCGTACCTGGACTACGGCATGTTTACGCCCATACAGGTAGCAGCCATCGCCGCCCTCGATGGCCCTCAAGACTGTGTCGAGGAGATTCGCGAAGTCTACCGCCGACGTCGCGACGTGCTCTGCGATGGCCTCGCGGCAGCTGGCTGGGCGGTAGAAAAACCCAAAGCCACTATGTTCGTTTGGGCCAAGATTCCCGAACAATACGCCGACCTGGGCTCGCTGGAGTTCTCCAAGCGACTGTTGATCGACGCGAAAGTAGCGGCCTCGCCCGGCATCGGTTTTGGGGAGTACGGTGACGACCACGTCCGTTTCGGTCTGATCGAGAATGAGCACCGTACCCGCCAGGCGGTTCGCGGCATTCGCCAGATGCTTCGGCGCGGCGTGGCCGCATGAGGCCGCCAGTGCCTCGGCAATCGGTTCAGGAGAACGCCAGGTGAGACCGGTAAACGTGGGCTTGCTCGGGCTTGGTACCGTAGGCCGAGGCACCGTCACCGTGCTCGAGCGCAACGCTCGAGAGATCGAGCGACGTGCAGGGCGAGGTATTCGTGTGGTTCGGGCCGCGGTGCGGGACGTTACCCGCGATCGCGGACTGGGCCAGATCGAACTGGAGCTGACCACGTCTGCGGAGGAGGTGGTTGACGATCCTGAGGTCGCCGTGGTCGTAGAGCTGATTGGCGGCATCGAGCCAGCCCGTGAGCTGGTGCTGCGTGCCATCGAGCAGGGCAAGCACGTGGTCACGGCCAATAAAGCCCTGATTGCGCTCCACGGCAACGAAATCTTCGATGCTGCCGGCCGCTACGGCGTGGTTGTCGCCTTCGAAGCTGCAGTAGCCGGTGGCATCCCCATCATCAAGGCGGTGCGCGAGGGCTTGGCCGGAAACCGCATCGAGTGGTTGGCCGGTATCATCAACGGCACCGGCAACTTCATTCTCACCGAGATGCGCGAGCACGGCCGGGCTTTCACTGACGTACTGGCGCAAGCCCAAGCATTGGGATATGCCGAAGCTAATCCCTCCTACGACGTGGAGGGCATCGATTCGGCCCACAAGCTCACGATTCTGGCCTCGATCGCGTTCGGCATCCCCCTGCAGTTCCACCGGGTCTTCACCGAGGGCATCAGCCGAATCACACCGGCAGACATTGCCTACGCCGAAGAGCTGGGTTACCGCATCAAGCATCTCGGAGTGGCGCGCTGCCATGAGCGGGGCGTGGAGCTGCGGGTCCACCCGACCCTGATTCCCAGACGGCGCCTCATCGCCAACGTGGACGGCGTCATGAATGCAGTCCTGGTCAAGGGCGACGCCCTCGGTCCCACCCTGTATTACGGCGCGGGCGCTGGCGCCGAAGCCACCGCGTCGGCGGTAGTGGCCGATCTCATCGACGTGGTGCGGGTGCTCACCTCGGACCCGGAAAACCGTGTCCCCCATCTAGCGTTTCAGCCGGACGCGCTCTCCGATCTTCCGATCCTGCCGATCGAAGACATCGTGACTGCCTACTATCTGCGTCTCGAGGCCGAGGATCGGCCGGGGGTATTGGCAGACATCACCCGCATCCTGGGTGATGCCGGAATCAGCATCGAGGCCATTCTGCAAAAGGAACCACTCGCTGGCGCTCGCCATGTGCCAATCATCATGCTCACCCATCGGGTGATCGAGGGGCACATGAATCAAGCCATCGCAGCCATGGAGGCCCTGCCGAGCGTGAACGGTCACGTCACCCGCATCCGGCTCGAGCATCTGGACGCCAGCTGAGCGGCTATCGCTGTGGCATCCGATCGCCGTGGCTGAGCGGGCAATCGTCCAGCTCCTGGTTCCGGGAGCCCTGGGGCCTTGGCCCGATGCGACCGAAGCGGGCTTCCCGCTGCCGCAGACACCCAGCCTGCGGCGACTGCTCGCGGTGGCTGATCGAGGACTGGCTCGCGCCGACTTGTACGGTCTGAGCTGGGATCTCTTTGGCTTGCGATTCGACGCCGATGCCGGTCCCCCCACCGCCCCCTTGAGCCGAATTGGCGATGGCTTTGCGTCCGACGACCACTACTGGCTGCGGGCCGATCCGGTCCACCTCATCGCGGACCTGCAGACGCTGCGACTGGCAGAGCCCGCGTGGCTGGACCTGCTACCCGAGGAAGCCGACGCCTTGGCGACAACCGCCAGCGAGCTGCTGGAAGTGGTCGGCGCCATTCTGGAGCTGGCAACGCCGCAACGCTGGTACCTGCGGTTGGCCCAGGATCCCGGTCTGCGAACTCGCCACTGGGCCAACGCAGTGGATGCTGGCGCCGAGGACCTGCTGCCTACCGGTCCCGGCGCCCCGGCGTGGCGACGCCTGCTCACCGAGGTGCAGATGGCGCTCGCGGTCGACCCCGTGAACGACCAGCGTGAGCAGCGCGGTGCACCCCCGGTCAATGGCTTATGGGTTTGGGGTGGCGGGCGCATGCCGCAACCGGTGGCCAGATGCCCGGTGACCGCGCTATGCGCAGCCGACCCGATTTTGGTGGGTCTGGCAAGGCTTTGCGATGTGACTGAATGCGCTGACTTCGGCGCTGCGACGAACTCAGCAGGCAACCTATTGGTCCACGACGATGCGGCCACCATTCCTGCCCGGGAACGGGCGCTGGAGGCTTGGATAGAGGCCCTCGAAGAGCTCGAGCGTCGTTATTTCGAGCCCCTCTTGCGCGCACTTCGTGGCGGGACCGTCGATTGTGTCGAGCTGTATCCCCTGCGCGGCACCAGCTATCGCATAAGACGGCGGATGTTGCGGCGTTTCTGGCGCAGTGACCCTAGCCTGTGCAGCTACCTGTGAAGCCCGAGGGCAGATTTCCGGACCCAGAGATTCGGCGCCGGCCGCAGCCCGCGGTGGTCGATCTTCCGCAGGCGCTGCCCGCGGTGCTGAGGAGGGTGTACGCCGCCCGCGGCCTGCGCGCCAATCAGCTCAGTCTTGGCCTGGGCGCGTTGGCCCCACCGCGGCTGCGAGGTCTCGATGCCGCCTGCGCGCTGCTGACGACCATGCTTCACAACGACGCCTCGATACTGGTCATCGGCGACTACGATGCAGATGGGGCCAGCGGCTGTGCCGTCGCGGTTCGGGGCCTGCGCGTGCTGGGTGCCAAACGAGTCGACTACTTGGTACCAAATCGATTCAGCTACGGCTACGGGCTCAGTCCCGAGATAGTGCGCTTGGCCGCCGAGCGCCAGCCCGACCTGCTGGTTACCGTGGACAACGGCATCGCCAGCATTGCCGGGGTCGAGGCCGCCCACGCCATCGGTGTGCCGGTGCTGATCACCGACCACCATCTCCCCGGCAACCGCCTACCCGACGCGGCTGCCATTGTCAACCCCAACCAACCCGGTTGCGCGTTTGCGAGCAAGCACCTGGCGGGCGTGGGCGTCGTGTTCTATCTGCTTGGCGCCCTGCGGGCTCAGCTGCGACAGCGCGACTGGTTCCAGCGCCGCAACCTGCCCGATCCCAATCTGGCGGCGCTGCTCGATCTGGTGGCACTGGGCACGGTGGCCGATCTGGTGCCCTTGGATCACAACAATCGCATCCTGGTCGAGCAGGGACTGCGCCGCATTCGCGCGGGTGCCGCGTCTCCAGGCGTGCTGGCTCTGGCCCAGGTCGCTGGCCGCGACCATCGCGAGCTGGTGGCGGCAGATCTGGGCTTTGCCTTGGCACCTCGCCTGAACGCAGCCGGCAGACTGGAGGACATGTCCCAGGGCATCGAATGCCTACTCTGCGAGGAGGCTGATCGCGCGCTGGAACTGGCGCAAGAGCTCGATCGGCTGAACCGGGAACGCCGCAGCCTACAAGCACGGATGGAGAACCAAGCGCAGCAGGCGATCGATTGCCTTGAACGCGACACCCGAGGTCCCACCTTGCCGGCGGGTCTCTGCCTGTACGATGCCAGCTGGCATCAGGGGATTGTCGGCCTGGTGGCAGCCAGGATGCGCGAACGCACCCATCGCCCGGTGGTGGCGTTGGCACCGCATCGCGATGGGTGGCTCAAAGGATCGGCACGCTCCATACCAGGCTTGCATTTGCGCGACACTTTGGCCGACGTGGCCACTGGCCAGCCTGGCCTGCTGGAGCGCTTCGGGGGACATGCCATGGCCGCGGGACTATCGCTGCCGACCCTGCAGCTCGGTCGATTCCGCGCCGCCTTCGATGACGCTGTTCGTCATCGGCTAGGCTCGCAGCCACCAGTGGGTGTGATTTGGAGCGACGGCAGCTTGCGGGACGCCGAGCTCAGCTTCGAGACTGCCACTGCGCTGCGTCAGGGCGGCCCCTGGGGGCAGGGTTTTCCGGAACCCGTGTTCGACGATTGCTTCGATCTCCTCGATATCCGAGTGGTTGGGGAGCGCCATCTTCGCCTCACGTTGCGCAAGCCCGGTACTCGCTTGCCCCTCACGGCAATCGCCTTCGGAGCAGCCGAGCACCACGCCGAGCTGAATGCGCAGGCGCTCACCATCGCCTACCGCCTGGACCTGAATCGCTATCGGGGCGAGGTCTCGATGCAGCTCATGGTGGAGCACCTGAAGTCGCCGTGATTCCGCGCCCGGCGCCCCCATAGCTGCTCCATCGGCGACGGACCTCGCTACAATCTGCCACCACTGCCCGGCGCCTGCGCTACATCGTAAGCGCCCGCCCGGCCTGTATAATGCGCGGCTCTCCCCGGGTCCGGCAGCCATCCGATGGCGGCCGGCTCACCAGTGTTGGTTCGACACGGCAGGCTCAGCGGCGCTGCCGCCAGCCCGACTCGAAGCTTAGAGCAAGCGGGACACGAGCAGAGCGATGCTATACATCAGTACCCGCGGCGGCATGTCGTCGCGCACATTCACCGAGGCCTTGCTAGAGGGACTCGCGCCCGATGGTGGCCTCGTGGTGCCCGCACAATACCCGCAGGTGGATGCCGAAACGCTGCAGTCCTGGCGCGGCTTGGGTTACGCCGAGCTGGCCACCGAAGTGTTGCGACGATTCATCAGCGACATCCCGCCATCGGATTTGGATCGGCTCACCGCGGCAACCTACAGCCCCAACGTTTTCGGGTCACCGGACATTGCACCGCTAAGGGCGTTGGACGAGCGACTCTATTTGCTCGGGCTGTCCAACGGTCCCACTCTCGCGTTCAAGGACATGGCGATGCAACTCCTCGGGCAGCTGTTCGAGTACGCTCTGGAACGGCGGGGCCAGTCGCTCAACATTCTCGGTGCTACCAGCGGCGACACGGGTTCCAGCGCCGAGTATGCAATGCTCGGCAAGCACAATGTGCGGGTCTTCATGCTGTCGCCCCACACCGGACTGAGCCCGTTTCAGCGGGCCCAGATGTACTCGCTGGACGCACCCAACATCTTCAATATTGCGATTCGCGGCGTGTTCGACGATTGCCAGGATCTGGTCAAGGCAGTGGCCGAAGACGCCACCTTCAAGGCGCGCTATCGACTCGGAGCGGTCAATTCGATCAACTGGGCGCGTATCGCCGCCCAGGTGGTGTATTACTTCAAGGCGTGGCTGGCGCTCGACGTCGCGCCCGACACTCTGGTCTCATTTGCAGTTCCAACCGGCAACTTCGGCAATGTCTGCGCCGGTCATGTGGCGCGGCTAATGGGACTGCCCATTCACCGCTTGATGGTAGCTACCAACGAAAACGATGTCCTCGATGAGTTCTTTCGCACCGGCATCTACCGACCTCGGCCCAGTGCCGAGGTCCATCACACCTCGAGCCCGTCGATGGACATTTCCAAGGCCTCCAATTTCGAGCGCTTGGTGTTCGATCTGCTCGGCCGGGATGCAGAGCGCCTGAACGATCTATGGGGTCGCCTGCGGGCGCGGGGCTCCATTGACCTCTCCAGACATCTCGCCATCGCCGGCGCGGGCGGCTTCGGGTTGGTTTCGGCCTCCAGCACCCACACCGATCGACTGCAAGTCATCAGGCAGGTCAGCCGGGACTGGGCCACCAAAGTGGATCCGCATACCGCAGATGGCATTAAAGTGGCACTCGAGCTGCGTCAACCCGGGGAAACGGTGGTTTGTCTGGAGACCGCGCTGCCGGCCAAGTTCGAAGCCACCATCGAGGAGGCGCTGGGGTCGGCACCGCAGCGGCCTGCCGGCTACGAAGACCTGGAGAGCCGTCCCCAGCATTGCGATTTGCTGGATCCGGATCTGGCATCGCTAAAGGACTACATCGCCGCGCGAGCGGCATGACGGTCGCCTCGAGTGGACATGCATTGCGGAGCGGAACCACATGGAGCTTAACGCCTGCTATCAGCTGGTCGACGACCTGCGAGCCCGCGAAGCGGCGCTCAGGAGGTATCTTTGACTACGCCGATAAGCACGATCGGCTGACCGAGGTCAGCCGGGAACTGGAAGATCCGGCCATCTGGAACAATCCGGAGCGCGCCCAGGCCTTGGGTCGAGAACGCGCCCAGCTGGAGGGTGTCGTCGAGCGCCTGGATCGCTTGCAACGGCGGTTGACCGATGCTGCCGAGTTGCTGGAGCTTGCCGCCGATGAGGACGACAGCCGCACCATCGACGAAATCGCCCAGGATCTGAAAGGCTGCGAAGGGGACATCTCCGAGCTGGAGTTTCGCCGCATGTTCCGCGGCGAGCTGGACGCCACCAATGCATTCCTCGACATTCAGGCCGGATCAGGGGGCACCGAGGCCCAAGACTGGGCCGAGATGCTGTTGCGCATGTATCTGCGCTGGGCCGAGCAGCACCACTTCGAAACCGAGATTCTGGAGGCGTCGCCGGGCGAAGTGGCGGGCATCAAGAGCGCTACGGTGCGCGTGACGGGGGACCATGCCTACGGCTGGCTACGAACTGAAACCGGAGTTCACCGCCTGGTGCGCAAATCCCCCTTCGACTCCGGCAATCGCCGGCACACCTCGTTTGCGGCGGTGTTCGTGTCACCCGAGGTGGACAACGAGCTGGAAGTAGAAATCAATCCGGCGGAGCTCCGGGTTGACGTATATCGCGCCAGTGGCGCCGGCGGTCAGCACGTCAACCGCACCGAATCCGCCGTGCGCATCACGCATCTACCCACGAACACTGTCGTGCAGTGCCAGAATGACCGCTCTCAGCACAAGAATCGGGCGACTGCCATGAAGCAGTTGAAGGCCAAGCTGTACGAACTCGAGCAGCAGAAGCGGCGCGCCGAGCAGGCCGCAGTGGAGGAAACCAAGGCGGACATCGGCTGGGGCAGCCAGATTCGCTCCTACGTGCTCGATCAGTCCCGAATCAAGGACCTGCGCACCGGCGTCGAGGTCGGCAACACCCAGGCGGTGCTCGACGGCGACCTTGACGGATTCATCGAGGCGAGCCTGAAAAGCGGGCTCTAGCCCACAGCAAAGAAGAGCAAATCATGTCCGAGGTCAACGAGGAGCACCGCCTGCTCGCCCAACGCCGGGACAAGCTGCGGGCACTGCGGCAGGCCGGTGTGGCCTTCCCGAACGACTTCCGCCGCAATGTGGTCGCCGGCGAATTGCACGCCGAATATGGCGAGCGCAGTGCCGAAGCGTTGGACGGCTTGGGATTGCGAGTGGCAGTCGCCGGGCGCCTGATGACCAAGCGCATCATGGGCAAAGCCAGCTTCGCCCACCTTCGAGATATGTCCGGGGACATCCAGCTTTTCGTGCAACGTGAAACCGTCGGCGAAAAGAGTTATGCCGCCTTCAAGAGCTACGATCTTGGGGATATCGTCGGCGCCGAGGGGACCTTGTTCCGGACCCGAACTGGGGAGCTGTCGATCCGGGTGGACTCACTTCGCCTTCTGGTCAAAGCGCTGCGCCCATTGCCAGATAAGTTTCATGGACTGAGCGACCAGGAACAACGCTATCGGCAGCGCTACTTGGACCTGATCGTCAATGATGACTCGCGCCGGATCTTCCAAATCCGGTCCCGCATCATTCGCCATATCCGCGCCTTCTTCGACGCCCGGGGCTTTCTCGAGGTAGAAACACCGATGATGCAGCCGATTCCGGGGGGCGCTACCGCACGTCCTTTCGCCACCCATCACAATGCGCTGGACATGCAATTGTTTCTGCGCATCGCCCCGGAGCTCTATTTGAAACGCCTGGTGGTGGGCGGACTGGAGAAGGTTTACGAGATCAACCGGAATTTTCGTAACGAGGGGGTATCCGCCCGCCACAACCCCGAGTTCACCATGCTGGAGTTCTACCAAGCCTACGCTAGCTACGAGGATTGCATGAATCTCACCGAGGAGCTCCTGCGGCGACTCTGTCGTGAAATTCTTGGCTCCACCCAGCTGACCTACCAAAGCCAGCACATCGACTTTGGCATACCATTCTCGCGAGTGACGCTGGCCGATGCGGTGCTCGCGCACAACCACGATCTCGGTGTCAACGAGTTGACGGACCTGGAGGCGCTGCAACGCTACGCGCGGGGCTGCGGTATCGAGCCCCAAGCCACTTGGGGCTCCGGCAAGCTCCTCGTGGAGATCTTCGAACGGACCGTTGAACATGGCCTCAAGGATCCCACTTTCATTACCGCCTATCCCACGGAGGTCTCGCCGCTGTCCAGACGTAATGACGCGGACCCTTCGATCACCGACCGTTTCGAGCTATTTGTGGGCGGCAGGGAGATCGCCAACGGCTTCTCTGAGCTCAACGACTACGAGGACCAGGCCGAGCGATTTCGTCGCCAGGTGCTGGAAATGGAAGCTGGCGACGACGAGGCCATGCATTTTGACGCCGACTACGTGTGTGCCCTGGAACACGGCATGCCTCCTACAGCGGGAGAGGGTATCGGCATCGACCGTCTGGTCATGTTGTTCACCGATGCAGCCTCGATTCGAGAGGTGCTGCTGTTTCCGCATATGCGCCCGCAAGCTCAAACATAGGGAGACGCTGGTCAATGCCTGCAACCGCGCACGGATTGATCGGCGTCTCCCTGGTGGCGTACCCGCTGAGTTCAGCCACACATCGTTGCTGTCACATGCCATTGATGACCGCGCCTGTCAGGTCGACCCAGCGGATCACTCGAGCTGCCAGCGTGGCGAAAAGAGTCGGCGCACTAATGGCAATCGTCTGATTTTCCACTGGCGCTCGTGGGCGTGTTAATGTCGTGTAACAGGACGGCCATTCGAGGCGGGCCCGGTCCCGGCTTCCCAGGCCTGGTTAGCACCCTGCTGCGATGGGGGCACCTAGCGCTATGACCGGTAGGCAGCCCGGAAGCCGCCGCTTCTTCAGCCTCAAGTGGAAGGCTCTGGTACTCACCAGCCTGGTGTTGCTGGTTGGTGCGGGCGTGTACAGCACCATCAGCTATCTGAACCTGGACAAGCAATTCCGTAGCGAGCGCGAGCAGGAGCACTGGCGAGACATTCGCGAAGTTGGCAATGCGTTCTTGGGGTCGGTGCGCCGCCTCGAGCAGCTTGGCAGCATGATTCCCGCGTTTGCGGGCGTTCAGGCGGCACTGTTGCAACAAAGCGGCGAGGGGATCGAGGACGCCTTCGATGCCAGCTGGCCGGCGCTTCAGCTCGACATGGACATCGACGTGGTCCGCTTTTTCGGCAGCGACGACAAGCTCCTGGTCGAGTGGGAAACTCCCGGACGCCTTGGCCCCGAACCCGCCGTTGTCCGCGACTGGGTAAGCGCCGCCAGCACTCAGGACACCCCGGTGGTCGCTCTCGACTGCCAGATCGAATGCACCCTATACGCGGTGGTGCCGAGCCTGGTCAACGGTATCGACGCCGGAGTCGTGATGCTCGGCAGCTCAGTGGCGGACCTGGTGCTGCAGTATCAGCGGGTATCCGGCAAGGACATCGCAGTTCTGGTGGCGGGGCGGGGGCCATCCGACTCCAAAGGAGAAGGCTGGATCGAGCCTTGGGGGATCCGCCGGGTCGCTATCACCAGCGGGAGCCGCACCCTGCCTTTGCTGCAGGCGCTGAGCGAAGCGCGCGAATTCGAGCAGATCGGTGAGGACCTCTGGCACGCAGGGGGGCGTGTCTACGACATTCGGCCAATCCCGTTGGACATTCCGTCCCAGACGGGCCGCACCATCCAAGTGGACCAGGATGTCCGGGTCCTGGGCATCAACGACGTCACCGAGGCGGTCGCCAGCATTGGCCAGGCCACCCGCCAGGCGCTCACAGTCAGCATCGCGGGCTGGCTGATGCTGGAGCTGCTCTTGATGGGCATCCTGTGGGCGCCCATGTCGCGCTTGCGGCGCACTGCTCGCAACCTGCCCTTGCTGGCCGAAGGCGCCTTTGCAACGGTGCGGCGCGCCATCGCCGACCATGCCGCCCAGGGCGGCTTCAGGGATGAGATCGACGCCCTCGACAACATGGCCATCGAGCTCTCGGTACAGCTCGAGCAGCTGGAAAACCAGGTCGCCGATCGTAATCGGGCGCTCTCGCGGCGCATGGACGAGCTGTCCCGGGAACGCGACTTCGTGCAGAGCCTGCTGGACACGGCTCAGGTCCTGATCCTCACCCAGGACCGCGAAGGCCGCGTCCTCATGGTGAACAGCTACGGCGAGTCCATGAGCGGATTCGACCAGGGAAACCTGCGCGGGCGCCGCTTCGGGGATCTGCTGGCAGCCGATGGCAGCGTGCCTGATCTACCGCGTCACCTGACCGAGCTCTGTGCCGGCTTGCGCGGCAGCCTGCGCCATGAATCCGTGCTGCGTTGCCGCGACGGCTCGGTGCGAACGGTCACCTGGTACCACTCGCGGTTGAGCAATCGTGGTGACGATGCCGCTACGGTGCTCTCGGTAGGTCTAGATGTCACGGAGCGTAAAGATGCGGAGCACAGGCTGTCGTGGCTTCATGACCATGATGCCCTCACCGGTCTGGCCAATCGGGACGCCTTTCAACAGGCATTGGCCGCGAAGCTGGAGGGGCGGGCTTGGCACGGAGCCTTGATCGTGCTCGATCTGGATCAGTTCAAGTACATCAACGACACCAGCGGTCACCACACCGGCGACGCCCTACTGAAGCTGGTGGCGGGACTGTTGGAGCGACGGGTGCCCGAGGCTGAGCTCATTTGCCGGCTCGGTGGCGACGAGTTCGCTATGCTTGTGCCGGACGTGGGACGGGACCAGGCGGGTCGCGTCGCCAGTCAAGTCAACCGCCTGCTGGGTGACATTGAGTGGCCCGCAGACAGCCCGGTACCCAGGGTGACCGCCAGCCTGGGGATTGCGCTCGTTCCCGACCACGGCTCCAGCGTGGGCGACTTGATGGCATGCGCTGACCTGGCCGTGTTCCAGGCCAAGGATTCGGGCCGGGGCCACTGGCACGTGTTTGCCGAGCACGATCGGGCGATCGAGCGTTTCAAGCGCAACGTGTTCTGGAAGAGCAAAGTAGAGGAAGCGCTTGCGAACGACGATTTTGTCCTCTATTTCCAACCGATCAGCTCGGTGAGGAGCAGCCGGGTTTCGCACTACGAGGTGCTGCTGCGGGTACGTCAGGAAGGTGGCGTGGCTGCGCCAGGCGCCTTCATTGAAGCCGCCGAGCGTACTGGTCTGATCCATCTGGTCGACCGCCGCGTGTTGAGCCGCGCACTCGAGCAGCTCAGCACGCTGCTGGCGCAGGGTTGGGACATCAACTTCTCGATCAACTTGTCCGCCCACGGTCTCAGCGACCCGGACCTGGTGGGCCACCTGGAGTCGGAAATTCAGCGCACCGGCGTGGACCCGGGTCGAGTGATCCTGGAGATTACCGAGACCGCTGCAGTGGCGGATTTCGCCGCGGCTCGGCGTGTCATGGCATCCATCAAGTCTCTGGGCTGCCACTTCGCCCTAGACGACTTCGGCGTTGGCTTCAGCTCGTTCTATTACCTGAAGCAGCTTCCCATCGACTTCGTGAAGATCGACGGCAGCTTTATCACCCAGCTCGCGGACAACATCGACGATCAGATTCTAGTTCGTGCGCTCACCCAGGTTGCGAAGGGTTTCGGCAAGCAAACCATTGCCGAGTTTGTCGAGAACGGCGAGACACTCAAGCTGCTGGCGGAATTCGGTATTGACTACGCCCAAGGTCATTACATCGGTGTGCCGCAGCCCGAGTACATGCTCTTTGCCGACCCCATCCCAGACCGGGCTGCGCGGCCGCGCTGACCGCTCCCACTCAGTCTGCCGCCTTTTCGGCGCTCGGCATCGGGTATGGTAGCGGCTCGAAGGTCAAGACCTGATCGGGGTGGCCTTCCACGCTCAGCGCCCCATCTAGCACCGCCGCCGTCTGGATGACCGCCAGCACCAGCCAGCCACCACTGCCGTCCGGGTACGCGGCCACCACGCGGCCCCGATCGGCACCGTCGACGACGGCGCATACTACGCCATTGGGCGCCGGTCTGGGCCCAGGGCCGAGCCGCGCCAGATACATGCGACGTTTGAGCTTGCCCAGGTGCTGGGTGCGCGCCACCACCTCCTGCCCCGGATAGCAGCCCTTGGTGAAGCTCACTCCACCGAGCAGGTCCAGGTTGAGCATTTGTGGCACGAAGGCCTCGACGGTCTGCTCATACACCTCAGGCAGACCAGCCATGGTCTCCAGCAAGCCCCAGGCATCCGCCCCGGCAGCCGGTATCGTCCCGAAGCATTGCCACTGCGCCGTCAAGGCCCTGACCGAGCCCACCAGCTCGAGCCGAGGATAGAATCCAGGTACCCGAACCACGGCCAGCTCATCGGCTTGGACGACCGCGTCCACCACCGTCGGCAACTCGAGCTCCTGGTGCTCGAGCAGTCCCGGAATGGCGTCACCGGACACACCCATGCGCGCGTACTGCGAGCTCACATCCTCCAGTTGTACGCGCGAGCGCAGCACATACATCCGCAGCCGTCGCAGCACCGGCTCCAGGCGCCCCAGCGGCAACCGCACCAGGAAATCTTGACCCATCTGTATCACCCGCATGGTCGAGACCATGCGTCCCTTCGGGTTGCACCAGGCCGCGAGACGCGAGCTGTCACGGCCGATGTCCCGCATGTTGGCGGTCAGCTGTCCCTGCAGGAAGCTGGCAGCATCCTCGCCTGAAACGCGGATCAAACCGTAATGCGACAGATCGCAGCGGACACTGCCGCTTGCAGCCGCGGCGATCTCACCAAGCGGATCGCCAAAGTCAGTAACGCGAACGCCATCGAAGCAGGCGCCTTCCGCCTCCAGCAGCGCTTTCCATTGGTCGTTCATCAAGAAATCAGCCTCCACGTCTAGTGCGCATGGTAGAAGAACAGCCTGCCCCAGACTAGGGAAGCTCCGGCCCATGGGGGCCGATCGCGATTCTGCCCACCTGGGAGCAGTTAGACGGGTGACAATGCCGTCACGGTCGCGCCCTGCCGCACCTGGGAGCCGGCCAGTGCAACCTCTGGTGAGGTCGCCTCGTCAATCGAATCGCAAACTCTTATGGTGCGGGACTTCCACGCGGTGCGGCCTCGGGCAATAATCGCAGTCCTGCATCGCAGCATTCGCGGCGAACCTGGAGTGTCGCGCATGTCCTGTCCGCCGCGAAGGCAGCAGGCCGGTCCTACTCCACAACTGCCGCCCCCGGGGCCAGTCATGGCCTAGCCGCACAGGTTGATTGATGAATCAAAGAACCCATCACCACTCGCCACGCCAAGGCGCCAAGCAACCAGCCGACCAAAAGCCATCGGCATCGCAGCCCGGGCGGCCCAAGGAGATCGGTGGCCGCGGGGGGCTGGACCCCACCCGCTATGGTGACTGGGAGAAGAATGGCCGGTGCATAGACTTTTGATGCGCCGGCAGGGATGCGTCTCCCAGAATTGACTGAGGTGTTGCAATGCCAGTCCAACCTGAGTGAGCGCCACACTTGCGCCGCTTACCCCTTCCGACTAGGGTTAGCGCCGCTTCTCGCGCCCACCATAACAATCAAGCCCGGCAGGGATCGAACGAGGTATGACGATGCCAAGCCATAATCGGCCGTTATCGCCCCATCTGCAGATTTACCGGCCGCAGCTCACCTCGGTGCTGTCGATCACCCACCGAGCCACTGGCGTGGCGCTCGCAGTAGGTACGCTGCTCCTGGTGTATTGGTTGGTGGCCGCCGCCAGCGGGCCGGAAGCCTATCTGGCAGCGCGAGGCTTCTTAGGTAACTGGCTGATCAAGCTGCTGTTGTTTCTCTGGAGTTTTGCGCTCTTCTATCACCTGGCCAACGGGATCCGGCACCTGGTGTGGGATGCCGGGTACGGATTCGACATGTCCTCGGTGTACCTATCGGGCCGGATCGTGGTCGGAGCCGCCGCGGCTCTCACGATCCTTGTGTGGCTACTGGCCTAATTAAGGGGAGAACGATGAGCTTGCGCACGCCTATTGCCCGCGCCAAGGGCCTTGGTTCGGCGAAGGAAGGAGTTTCCCATTGGTGGGCCCAACGGGTGACAGCGGTGGCCTTGGTCCCGCTGACGCTGTGGTTCGTGATCGCGATACTGGGACTCACCACGGCAGATCATTCCGCCGTGGTGGCTTGGATCTCGTCGCCGATCCGTGCCGCGCTGCTGGTGCTTTTCCTGGTCGCGTTGTTCTATCACGCGAAACTGGGTTTACAGGTAGTAATCGAAGACTACGTGCATCACGAGGGGGCCAAGACGGCCAGCCTGATCGCGACGACCTTCGTTATCTACTTCCTCGGCGCAACCGCCATCGTCGCGGTGCTGAAGATTGCTTTCGGAGGCTGACCGCCCATGACGACCCAGAGCTACCCGATCATCGATCACAATTACGACGTGGTGGTCGTCGGCGCTGGCGGCGCTGGCCTCCGCGCCACTTTCGGCCTCGCCGAGGTAGGGCTCCGCACTGCTTGCGTCACAAAAGTCTTTCCCACCCGCAGCCACACGGTGGCGGCCCAGGGCGGCGTCTCGGCAGCGCTGGGCAACATGGGCCCGGACGATTGGCGTTGGCATATGTATGACACGGTCAAGGGCTCTGACTGGTTGGGTGATCAGGATGCCATCGAGTACATGTGCCGAGAGGCAATTCCCGCCATCATCGAGATGGAGCACTACGGCCTGCCTTTCTCCCGCACCGAGGAGGGCAGGATCTACCAACGCCCCTTCGGCGGCATGACCACCAACTACGGCGAAGGCCAAGCTCACCGCACCTGTGCGGCGGCGGATCGCACCGGCCACGCCATTGTGCACACCCTCTATCAGCAGGCTCTGAAGCACGACGCCGAGTTTTTCATCGAATACTTTGCCGTTGACTTGTTGATGAGCGACGCTGGCGAGTGCTTGGGAGTGCTGGCCTGGGACCTGTCCGAGGGCACCCTGCACCGGTTCTTGGCTCAGCGCACGATCTTGGCCACTGGGGGTTACGGGCGCACGTATTTCTCCTGTACCTCGGCGCATACCTGCACCGGAGACGGCAACGGCATGGTGCTACGAGCCGGGTTGCCGCTGCAGGATATGGAGTTCGTGCAGTTCCACCCGACCGGCATCTATGGCGCTGGCTGTCTCATCACCGAGGGGGTGCGCGGCGAGGGCGGCTACTTGAGCAACTCCGACGGGGAGCGCTTCATGGAGCGCTACGCCCCCAACGCCAAGGATCTCGCCTCGCGGGACGTTGTGAGCCGCTCGATGACCATCGAGATCCGCGAAGGTCGCGGCGTGGGCGGCGAGAAAGATCACATCCACCTGCATCTGGAGCATCTCGGTCCGGACGTCATCCACGAGCGGCTCCCCGGTATCGCCGAAACCGCCAAGGTTTTCGCCGGTGTCGACGTCACCAAGAGTCCGATACCCGTGTTGCCCACGGTGCACTACAACATGGGCGGCATCCCCACCAACTACCACGGCGAGGTGCTCACCTTGTCGGAGGGCGATCCAGACCACGTGGTTCCCGGGCTGATGGCAATCGGTGAGGCCGCCTGCGTTTCGGTGCATGGTGCCAACCGGCTGGGCTCCAACTCGCTCCTCGACCTGGTGGTGTTTGGGCGCTCGGTCGCTCATCGGTGCGCGGAGGTGGTACGGCCGGGGGCGGCAACGCCCAGGCCACCTCAGGCCGCCACCGATCGGGTGCTGGAGCGCTTCGACCGTGTCCGCCACGCCCACGGCGCTACCAGCACCGCCGACCTCAGGATGCGCATGCAGCGGGTGATGCAGAACAACGCTGCGGTTTTCCGCACCGGTGAGGTGCTGGAAGAAGGCAACAAACTGATATACGAGTGCCACCAGGGCTTCGGCGATGTGAAGGTCGCTGACCGGGGATTGATCTGGAACTCCGATCTGGTGGAGACACTGGAGCTTGAGAATCTGCTTGGCAGTGCGGTGGTGACCATGGTGTCTGCAGAGAATCGAAAAGAGAGTCGAGGCGCTCACGCGCGTGAGGACTATCCGGACCGGGACGACCAGAACTGGATGAAGCACACGCTGTCCTGGATGGATGACAAGGGCGAGGTAGCCATCGACTACCGGCCGGTGCACGACTACACGCTCAGCGACGAGGTGCAGTACTTCCCGCCCAAGGCTCGCGTTTACTAGCGGAGAGATCCCAGATGGCTCAGTTCAAACTACCCGCGAACTCAAAGATCGGCGCTGGGAGGTCTCATTCCGCCCCGCAGGGTGCGACCAACGTCAAGCGCTTCCACGTCTATCGCTGGGATCCGGAGGCAGAGGGAAACCCCCGCATCGACAACTACAGCGTCGACTTGGACAACTGCGGGCCGATGATTCTGGACGCACTGATCAAGATCAAGAACGAGGTAGATTCGACACTGACCTTCAGGCGCTCATGCCGGGAAGGCATCTGCGGCTCCTGCGCCATGAATATCGATGGGGTCAACACCTTGGCCTGCACCATGGCGATCGAAGATATCAGCAGCGACGCCAAGATCTACCCGCTCCCGCACCTGCCGGTGATCAAGGATCTGGTGCCGGATCTGACCCACTTCTACGCTCAGTACGCATCCATCAAGCCGTGGCTTCAATCCACCTCAGCGGCGCCTGATCGGGAGCGGCTGCAGACCAAGGAAGATCGGGCCAAGCTCGATGGGCTCTACGAGTGCATTCTATGCGCTTGCTGCTCGACCAGCTGCCCGAGCTACTGGTGGAATGCCGACCGCTACCTGGGGCCAGCGATCCTACTGCAAGCCTATCGCTGGCTGATCGATTCCCGCGACGAGTTCACCGGTGAGCGTCTGGACGACCTCGAGGACCCGTTCCGCCTGTATCGCTGTCATACCATCATGAATTGCACTCGTACCTGCCCCAAGGGCCTCAATCCGGCCAAAGCCATTGCCGAGATCAAGAAGTTGATGGTGGCGCGGCGCTGAGGGGACGGGGCAATGTTAGACCATCAGGAGCCTGATGCTCGGCAGCGCCAGATGGGTCGTTTGCGTTGGCGTTGCCGGCGCGGCATGAAGGAGTTGGACGTCCTGCTCGAGCGCTATCTCGAGCAGTGCTTGGTCGCCGCAGAAGCCTCCGAGCGCGAGGCCTTCGAGGGGTTGCTCGAATACCAGGATCCCGAACTGATGGCATTCTTCACGGGGCGCGCTCAGCCCCAGGACCCCGCCTTGTCCCAGGTGGTGGAGCGGATCCGAGGCTTTGCCTAACCGACAAAAGTTGTTGCGGTGAGTGCGTGTGGCTCCTGGGGCGAGCATATTGCTTGCTTCTCCCTCGCCGTGGTGGAACATCGATGGTGGGGGCCCGCAGGAGGGTGCCGTCACGGTGGTCGCAAGGATGGCTCAGAGTTCCCTTAGCATCGCGCTTGAACCGAGCTGGCGGCTGTGTTGCGGTGTCGCTGCTCTGCACGCTGGCCTGGTCGCGCTGAGCATGGGCCTGCCCTTCGGCCTGCGAACCATCATTCTGCTCGCAGTGGCGGGCTCTGCGCTGTGGTCCACAGCGGTTCACCTCTGGCCACCCAGTCCGCTGCGGGTCGGAGGCCTGCAGTGGTCGGAGCGCATCGGCTGGACCTTGCACTTGGTGAATGGCCGCAGACTTCCCGCACGCCTGGTGGGGGATAGCTTCGTTCATCCTCGGCTCACCATCCTGGTCTTTGCCACCGGCCTGGTGGCGTGGCGCAGTGTGGTGCTGGTGGAGGGATGCGCGCGGCCGTCTGCGCTCAGGCGTCTGCGGGTGCTCCTTGCCAGTCAGCGCCACCGTGGCGGCAGCTCCGGCTGAATGCAAACGCCGAGTCCGGTACCCGAGCCCCTGCTGAGTACCTCAGCCTCCGGGCCACTGACCCGGTGGCAGACCACGTAGCACGGAGTGCGGTGGAACCAGCACCGTGTCACGGGGCGGAACGCGGGTGTCGGGGTAGGGTTGGTCGAGAGTGAAGTGCAGACCGCGACTCTCGCGCCGGGACAAGGCGCTGCGAATGATTAGGTCGGCGACCAAGCTCAGGTTGCGAAGCTCGATCAAGTCCGGGCTGACCCGGAAGTTTCCATAGTAGTCATGGATCTCCCGCTGTAGCAGCTCGACGCGGCTTAGCGCCCGTTGCAAGCGCTTACCGGTGCGAACGATGCCCACGTAGTCCCACATGAAGCGGCGCAGCTCCTCCCAGTTGTGGCTCACCACCACTTCTTCATCGGAGTCGGTGACCCGACTTTCATCCCACGGCGGTATCGCCCCTGGCATCTGCGCTCGTTCAGCCAAAGCAGTGATGTCCCGTGCCGCCGCTTGCGCGTAGACCAAGCACTCCAGCAGTGAGTTGCTGGCCATCCTATTGGCCCCGTGCAGGCCGGTGAACGCACTCTCGCCGACGCAGTACAGACTCGGAAGGTCGGTGCGCGCGCGTCGGTCCGTCATCACGCCGCCGCAGGTGTAGTGGGCGGCCGGGACCACCGGCAGTGCGGTGCGCGTCATGTCCAGGCCCAGCTCCAAGCAGCGTTCGTAGATGTTGGGAAAGTGGGTACGCACGAAGTCGCGGGGCTTGTGGCTGATGTCCAGGTAGACGCAGGGAATGCCGAGACGCTTCATTTCATGGTCGATGGCCCTCGCCACCACGTCCCGAGGAGCCAACTCCAGACGAGGATCAAAGCGCTCCATGAAGGGTTCACCGTTCGGTAGCTTGAGCTGGCCGCCCTCACCACGTACCGCCTCGGAGATGAGGAAATTGCGTGCCTCTGGGTGATGTAGGCAGGTCGGGTGAAACTGCATGAACTCCATGTTGGCCACCCGGCAACCTGCTCGCCACGCCATGGCGATGCCGTCGCCGGTGGAAGCATCCGGATTGGTGGAATAGAGGTAGGATTTGCTGGCGCCGCCAGTAGCCAGCACTACGAAACGCGCCGACATGCTATCGACGCGTCGTGTCTGGACGTCAAACAGATAGGCGCCGAGGCAGCCGTCTGCCCCTCCCAGCTTGCGTCCCGACACCAGCTCGAGCGCAACCCGGTGCTCGAGCAGCGTGACGTTCTCGCGCCGTCGGGTGTGCTGTTCCAGTACCGTGTGGATGGCGCGCCCGGTGGCGTCAGCTGCATGGACCACCCGCCGGTGGCTGTGACCACCCTCGCGGGTCAGGTGATAGTCGAGACTGCCATCCGGACGTTCGGCTTTGGTGAACTCCACGCCGAGACCGGCCAGCCACTCGATGGCTTCACGGCCGTTGGCGACGGTGAACCGCACTGCCTCGGGATTGCACAGTCCGGCTCCCGCCTCCAGAGTATCGGACACATGCGCCTCGACGGTGTCGGTGGCGTCGAGTACTGCAGACACCCCGCCCTGGGCCCAATAGGTGCTGCCGGCGCTGGAATGCGCCTTCGACAACACGTGGATGCGCAGCTCGGAAGGTAGCTTGAGGGCGGTGCTAAGGCCCGCAGCGCCGCTGCCGATAATCAGCACGTCGGTGGTGAGATGGCGGCCCATTTGTTGGCGTCGAATCCGTGATGGGGTATGTTCCGCACGCTCTGCGCGCGGGATCCGCAGACAGTTCTTGGAATCTACCGGATGGCGCGGCCTTGCGCGAACTTTCGCCAGCGCCACCGGTCCACCACACAGGCGATAGGGAAATGCCTATAGCCGAGGGATCAGCCCGTATGGGCGACAGCAGCAGCGACCGAGAGCTCGTCAAGCGAGTACAGGACGGTGACAAACGAGCTTTCGATGTGCTGGTGCGCAAGTATCAGTTCAAGATCGTCAAGCTGATCTCGCGATACGTGCAGGATCCGAGTGAAGCGCTAGACGTGGCACAGGAGGCGTTTCTGAAGGCATATCGGGCTCTTCCGGGCTTTCGGGGCGACAGTGCGTTCTACACCTGGCTGTATCGGATCGCGATCAACACGGCCAAGAATCATCTGGTGGCCCTGGGACGGCGTCCCCCAGTGTCCGATATCGACTCACAGGACGCCGAGCAGTTTGCCGGAGAGTCCTATCTGAAGGAGTACGCCACGCCAGAGGGGCTGCTGCTTCGGGACGAAATAGAAGAGACGGTGTTCCGGGCAATCGATGATCTGCCCGAGGACCTGCGAACCGCCATCACGCTTCGAGAGCTCGAGGGCCTGAGCTACGAGGAGATCGCCCAAGCCATGGGCTGTCCGATTGGTACCGTGCGGTCGCGAATATTTCGCGCTCGCGAGGCGATTGACAGCAAGCTGCGGCCACTCCTCGTGAAATGAAGCGACTGCCTCGCGTGCTATGGGTGAAAACATGAGTAACAAGATCGAAGAGCAGCTTTCTGCCCTGATGGATGGAGAGCTGCCGGAAGTTGAATTCGACCTCTACCTTCGACGCATGATGACCGACGACGACTTGCGTGAGCGGTGGGGACGTTATCAGTTGTCAAGTGCCGCCATGCGGCGCGACCTACCCTCTGCTGTCGACCTGGGGTTGGCTCAGCGGATCGCCATGGCGGTCGAACAGGAGGCGCGGGGTCAGCAGTCCGCGCGCCACAGCAGCCGACGGTCCTCCTGGAACTGGCAGCGCCCGGCCGCAGGATTTTCGGTGGCCGCGTCGGTCGCCGCGATTGCCGTGCTCGGTGTGAAGCTCTCCTCTGAGCCCGGCACGACGCAAGTGGCCGAGCAAGCGCAATCCACACTGGCCCCGGTGGCCCTGCAGGAGTCCTCCTTTGGCACCACAGTGCCGACCCCCGTCACCGCAAGCAACGACACCGAGAAGACCTTCAACAGCAGCCAAGTCAGAGGCTTGCTTTACCTTCACGCCGGACAGGGGCCAGGAAGCCTGCTCGGCGATACCCGCATGGTGGTGCACGAGGGCCAGCGCTAGATGTGGTCTGGTCCGCTGCTAGCGGCGGGCGCATTGATCGCCGCCTGCTTCGCTGCGGGGCAGAGTAGCGACAGCCATCCCGCCACCGCAGCACAATGGGTGGAGCGGATGGTGGCCGCCACCCGCACGCTGAACTTCCATGGCTCCTTCGTTTATTTCGACGGCAGTGGCATCAGCAGCGCTCGGGTGGTGCATCAGGTCGCCGAAGGCGGCGTTGAAGTTCAACGCGTGTACGCTCTGAACGGCACCCAGCGCGAAGTGATACGTCACGACCGCAAGACCACCCTGGTGCTACCTGACGGCAGCAAGCTGACCTTTGCCGATCAGTTTCGGTCCTCGCTGTTTGCTCTGGCCATCACTGACAACGTGGATCGTCTGAATGAGAGCTACCGTCTAGTGCTCAGGTCGGAGGACCGAGTGGCTGATCGGCGCTGCCAAGGCATCTCCATCGTGCCGGTGGACGAGTATCGTTATGGCTACGATCTCTGGCTGGACCAAGAGACTGCTGTGCTGATGCGCGCCGATCTGATCGGTCACGGCAACAAGCGCTTGGAGCAGCTCATGTTTACCGAGATCCACATCGGCGAGCGAACTGCGGACAGCGACGCCGCCGAGGCACCAGACGCGGCGACGAATGAGCCACCGATAGGATCCGGGCCGGAATCCCTCCAGTCGCAAGCCGAGCGGGACTGGTGGCTGGAGGGCGGCCCACCACACTTCGAAGAGGTGTATTACGGCGGTGACGCGGGTGAGCACGATGGCTTCACCGACCACTTGGTGTTGTCGGATGGCTTGGCCACCGTCTCGGTGCATGTCCAGCCCCTGGTCGAGGATCAGGAACCGGTGAGCGGCTTGTCGAAAATGGGCGCGGTAAGCGCGTATGCTGGCACTGCGGACGGATACCAATTCTACGTCGTTGGCGAGGTGCCGCCCGCGACCGTTAAAGCGGTGGCAAAAGCACTGCGAGGACCGGGGGACGCTCGTTGATCGAGGAGTATGGCGTCGTAGTGTCGCTTGATCGCGAGGGCGGAGCGTGGGTAGAGACCCAGCGCCACAGCACCTGCTCCGGATGCAGCCTCAAACAAGGATGTGGCGGGGGCGTGTTGTCCCAAGTCTTGGGTCGACGTCGCAATATCGTCTGGGCGAGAAACGAGGCCGCAGCGGCAGTCGGCGACCGAGTGGTGCTGAGGCTCGCCGAGCATGCGTTATTGCGGGGGTCGGTGATGGTCTACCTAGTACCCCTGTTCGCCATGTTTGTCGGTGCCGTGCTCGGTGATAGTGCCTTCGGAAGCATCGCTGCCGGCGGCGAGGGACCGGCCTTGCTTTGGGGAACAGCGGGCCTGGCCGCCGGCTTCTTCTGGGTCTGGCGATTTGGCAAGTCGGCCGCTGCCGACGAGCGCTATCAGCCGATCATCGCACGGGCATTGCCCTCAGTGGGTGGCCATGCACCGGCCGCGACGACTGTCGCGGGGGAGAACCAATGAGCTTGACGCAAAGGTTTGGCGGTTTCCTGCTGTTGGCGAGCCTGGCAGCCTGCGCCACTGCCGCCCTGCCAGATTTCACCGGGCTGGTCGAGGACGTTGGTGCCGCCGTCGTGAACATCAGCACCAACCAGAGTTTGGCACGGGAGACCGAGCCTGGCATCGATATCCCGGAGCTGCCGGAAGGACACCCTTTTGATGACCTGTTTCGTCGTTTCTTCGGCGACCAAGGTCCCCGAGAAGCGCCCAGTTCATCACTCGGTTCCGGTTTCATTCTGAGCAAAGACGGCTACATCTTGACCAACCACCATGTGGTGCAGGGCGCCGATGAAATTTTGGTCCGTTTGAGTGATCGGCGCGTATTGCCGGCGACCGTAGTGGGCTCCGACCGCGCCAGCGATATTGCCTTGGTCAAGGTCGAGGCCGACGACGATTTGCCCACGGTCGATGTGGGCAATTCCGGCAAGCTCAAGGTCGGTGAGTGGGTGGTCGCAATCGGCTCGCCCTTCGGCTTCGACCACACGGTTACGGCGGGCATCGTCAGTGGCAAGGGGCGATCGTTACCAAGCGAAAGCTACGTGCCCTTCATTCAGACCGACGTGGCCATCAATCCCGGTAACTCCGGCGGCCCTCTGTTCAACCTTCAAGGCAAGGTGGTTGGGGTCAATTCGCAGATCTACAGTCGTACCGGCGGCTTCATGGGACTGTCGTTTGCTGTTCCCATCGAGATGGCCATCAACGTCGCCGATCAGATCAAGACCAAAGGCCGCGTCAGCCGTGGCTGGCTGGGGGTCCTGATCCAAGAGGTGACACGCGATCTGGCGGAGTCCTTTGGCATGGAGCGGCCTCACGGCGCGTTGGTGGCAAAGGTATTCTCTCCCAGCCCAGCCGAGGGCTCACTTCAGGTTGGGGACGTGGTGGTGCAATTCAACGGCGAGTCGGTCGAGACATCTTCCAGCCTGCCCCCGCTGGTGGGATCGACGCCAGTCGGACAGTCGGTTCCGCTAAGGGTGCTGCGTGACGGCAATGCAGTCGATCTGCAGGTAACCATCGGCGAGCTCCCGGAGGAAAGCGACTTGCTATCGCAAGCGCCGGGTGGCCCATCTGGCGGTGCGAGCAAACTGGGCATCACTGTGACGACCCTCGCCGCCGAGGACCGCGAGCAGAGCGGTGTTGAGCAGGGGGTCAAAGTGCTCACGGTGGAAGCGGGCGGTGCTGCCGCACTCGCAGGCTTGCGCGAGGGCGACATCATTGTGATGCTGAATGGCCAGAAAGTGATCGATTCGCAAAGCTTCAATCAGGTCGCGGGCGATCTGCCATTGGACCGGTCGGTGCCGGTGCTGGTCCACCGAGATGACGGCCCGGTGTTTTTGGCGCTGAGGCAGGCAGAGGAATAGTGACGGGAGCAGCAACCAGGAGAAGGCTGCCTATCCTAGCGGGCGGCTCGAGGTAGTGCTGCTGCAATCAAAGCATGTCCCATAGCCCGAGACGGCCGTTCGGCGGCACGCCGCCGATTGTTTCTATATCATTTGCCGCCCTAGCCGATCATGCCCAGTGATGCGCGGGTGGTCCCGGTCGTAATGGATCACATCAGAAATTTCTCGATTATCGCCCATATCGACCACGGCAAGTCGACCCTCGCCGATCGTTTCATCCAGATATGCG